>JAIPAH010000064.1 GCA_021740175.1 Bacteroidales bacterium | reverse complement strand
CCTCCCAAAAACAAGGAGCTAAAAATCCGGAAGACTTTTTTCAAAATTTATTTTTACTATTCTATCTTATATGGAGAAAAAATTATTATTTGGCTTTTTGCTAAAAGCTGCCAAATCATCCCTTTTTGGACGGCCTCCGTTTTTTATTTTTTAAATTATAGAAATGGTAATAGAACAAATATTAAAAACTGAAGATAATATAAACATATATCTTCATAAAGAGGGGCTGTTTTGGCGGGCTTATGAATTTTCGGCGTATGGTTTTACAGAAAATATTATAGAAGACTTTTATGGGTTTATAAAGTATTTGCCTCCAATTATCTATAAGTTTCCAATGGATTAAAAGTTTATTCTTGGAGATCGCATGGAAGAATATTTGTTTAGGATACATAAGTTGTATTTCTGGCTTTTTCCCCTCACCCTAAATCCCTCTCCCCAGGGAGAGGGACTTTATTTTCTCTCTTTCTGAGGATTGGGCTTTTATTCCCCTTCTCCCGCGGGGATAAGGGGCCAGGGGATGAGGGGAAAAGACTTGCCATCCCCCCAAATCCAAACCCCATAAAAAAACCGCTTCCGGGGAGAATTACTCTGGAAGCGGTTTTTATTTTATATCTGATGAAACTTTTAAGCTACCTTCAATTGGTTGAGGTTGCTCTTGCGGATTTTTTCATCCGCATAGGTTTTGGTGACCTTTAGCTGCTGTTGTTCTTTCCCTGTGGAAGGAAGTTCAAACATGGCATCCGTTACCACTGCTTCAACAATGCTCCTTAGGCCCCGGGCTCCCAGCTTAAATTCTATGGCTTTCTCTACGATAAACTGCAGGGCACCGTCGGTAAACTTCAGGTCGATACCATCCATCTCAAACAGCTTCGTGTATTGCCTGATGATGGAATTTTTAGGCTCGGTGAGGATCCGTTTCAACGCCGCAGTGCTCAGCGGTTCCAGGTAGGTTACCACCGGCAGGCGCCCGACAATTTCAGGTATCAGCCCATAAGCCCGCAGGTCCTGGGGAGCGATATACTGCAGCAGATTTTCCTTATTAACAGCTTTACGGGTCTCAGACGAATGATAGCCTATGACATTTGTTCGCAATCGATTGGCTATTTTCTTATCAATGCCGTCAAATGCCCCGCCGGCTATGAAAAGAATATTGGTTGTATCGATTTGAACCATCTTTTGCTCCGGGTGCTTGCGACCCCCCTGTGGGGGCACACTCACGGTTGCCCCTTCCAGTAATTTCAGGAGCGCCTGCTGGACGCCTTCTCCCGAAACATCACGGGTTATGGAGGGATTATCACTTTTTCGGGCAATTTTATCGATCTCATCGATAAACACGATACCTTTTTGGGCTGCATTGACGTTGTAGTCAGCCGCCTGAAGCAAGCGTGAAAGGATGCTTTCCACATCTTCTCCTACGTAACCGGCTTCCGTAAGGACCGTTGCATCAGCAATGGCAAACGGCACCCTAAGCATGCGGGCGATAGTCCGTGCCATCAAAGTTTTCCCGGTACCTGTTTCGCCCACCATAACGCCATTAGCCTTTTCTATCTCAATATCATCCTTGTCACTGCTCTTTTGGGTAACCCGCTTGTAGTGGTTGTATACCGCTACGGATAATACCCTTTTGGCCTGCTCCTGGCCGATAACATATTGATCCAGGTAACTTTTTATCTCCTGGGGCTTAAGCAATTCAATGTCCTCAAAGCTATCCTCTTCCTTATTATCCATCTCCTCCCGGAGAATCTCATTGGCCTGGCTAATACAGTAATCGCAGATATGGGCATCAATCCCTGCTATCAGGAGATTGGTGTCTTTCCTGTTTCTACCGCAAAATGAGCATTTGTTGGAATCTTTAGCCATATAAACTATCCTTTACTTTATTAAGTGGCTGAATAATTCAGCACTTTTATTTTTCTTTATTCTTCACCAGCACTTCGTCAATCATTCCGTATTCTTTCGCTTCTGTGGCTGTCATCCAGTAATCACGGTCGGCATCATTCCAGACCTTTTCAAAGTCCTGTCCACTGTGCTTAGAGATAAGTTGATGTAGTTCCGTTTTTAGTTTCTGAATTTCGCGGGCCGTAATTTCTATATCGGAAGCCTGTCCTTGTGCACCGCCCATAGGTTGGTGAATGAGGACACGGCTATGACTAAGCGCCGATCGTTTACTCTTAGTGCCTGCCGCTAACAGTACTGCTCCCATAGAAGCCGCAACACCGGTGCATATGGTAGCTACATCGGGGGCAACATATTGTATCGTATCATAAATCCCCAGCCCGGAATATACCGATCCGCCGGGAGAATTAAGATAAATGGTAATGTCTTTCGTTGAATCAACCGATTCGAGGAAAAGCAATTGCGCCTGGATGATATTGGCAACCGTATCATCTATGGGGACCCCGAGAAAGATAATACGATCCATCATCAACCTGGAGAAAACGTCCATTTGGGCAACATTGAGCTGACGCTCCTCAATAATGGTAGGGGAAATGTAATTGCTGGTTATCGAACGATACTTATCCATTGTAGTACTGCTGATACCTGCATGCTTGGTAGCGTATTTGCTGAATTCGTCGTTATTCATATTGCTTTGATTTTCTTGTTTTTTTAATTCTCAAAAGTAACAAAACATCAGTAAAAAATGTTTTTCAAAACCCTTTATATCGCCTACAGCAGGGTGTTTTATGTAAAAGATGGCTTTTTCATTACCGGGCTGTACACTTTTTAATATGCTTTTTATTCTTCTTTTTGTTGCCCGGCTGTTTCTTCCTGCGCTCCTTCCTGTTCACTATCCTGACCCTGGGATTGTTCATGTTTTTGATTTTGCTCCTGGGCCATCTTCACAAACTGATCGTAAGTTACCTCTTTCTCATTGATTTGAGCATACTCTTTGATAACCCGGGCCATTTTTTCATCATACAGCTGATCGTAAATCTGTTTGGTTTGATCATCGTTTTGCATCATGGAAGCCACAATAGGTTCGATCTGCTGCTTCATCTCTTCGCTGGCATTTTCTCCGCCAATCTGGTTGAGGAAATAATTCCTTATTTGCTCCTTCACTTCTTCATCCTTCACCTCAATGTTGTATTCCTTGAGGAGCTTATTCTCAATGAGTTGCCATTTCATTGATTTGGCATAACGCTCGTAGTCATTTTCAACTTTTTCACGCGTCAGGTCTTTTTCGTTCTCCACCAGCCAGCGCTTCAGAAATTCATCCGGCAATTCCGGGTCTAATTCTTCGACCAGCTTATCAGTAGCCTGAGCCATCATCATCCTGTCGCTCTCTTTTTCATAAGCCTTTTCAGCTTCTTCGGCTACTTTCTTTCGGAATTCTTCCTCAGTAGTTATTTCATCGTTGGGATAGACTTTCTTAAAGAGCTCCTCGTTAAGTTCGGCAGGAGCCACGCGCGTGATTTCGTTGATGGTAAATTGAAAATTTTTATCCAGTTCACCTGCCCTTTCTTTATCAACATTAAGCATGGAAGCGGCTTCCGATTCATTATTGCCTGCCACTTTCATGGGGTTTATAGTCACCTGATCACCAATTTCTTTTCCGAGGAGTTCATTTTTAGTATTTTCATCCTGCACATATTCCATGCTAAGGGTGGCTTCCTCGTTAACAATCCCTTCTTCCACGGGATTTCCCTCTTCGTCGAGTTCCTTCATGGTCCCCTTCAAAACATCATTGTCTTCAACAGGCTCTTCTACGCTTTGTTGTTCGCCATATTGTTTTTTGATGTTTTCGATGTGCTCATCGATTTGCTTTTCATCGAGTTTTATCCGGTAATAATCAAATGTTCGCTCGGGAAGATTAATATTAATCTCAGGAGAAAGGCCGATATCAAAATAAAAGACAAAGTTATCGTCTTTTGCAAAATCGCCTTCCGGTGAGTGGTCCTGGCTTGGCATAGGTTGTCCCAGCACCGGTAATTCATTTTCCTGGATATAATTCGTAAGCTTTTCCGATAATATTTTATTGATTTGATCCAGCCGTATTGATTGTCCATACCATTTTTCAATCAGGCCTTGAGGAACTTTCCCTTTACGGAAGCCTTTTACCTGGGCAGTTTTTTGCTGTTCTTTAAGCTGTTTTGCCACCTCTTCCTGGTAGTCTTCGGGCGTTATCTCTACCTTTATCAGCGAGGTAAGATTTCCTTTATCTTCTAGCGTAATGTTCATTTATAAGTTATTTAGATTTCTGCTTTTCAATTAACTGACTGATTTTGTCATTTCCTGAATTTGAGAATGCAAAAATAATAATAATTCATGGTTTACCAATTGATATATGGGTAAAACCACTGAATAGCCGGAAGTGAGTAAAAATCCCGGTATTTGAATATTTTGGCAATCATTGGGCAATAGGAAGGTGAATAATTCAATAGAAGCCGACAACCCGGTAAAATAACTTTGGCTCTATTCTAATAAATAATAGATATATCTAAAAAATTGTGTTTTAGAAACCATTGAATAAAATCAAAAGTTCTAAACCTGTCCCAAACTCCAAATCCAAAAATGATGTTAATTTTCTTTGCCACCTGTTGACTTGTTTATTACCTATCTCAAGCATTCTTTTCCCAAAAAGCAACAACTGCTCATGCAAATTATTTGGCTTTTCTTTTATTATGATAAGCGCTTACGTTAACACCTTAATAAATGATTTCAGGAATTACTATCTTAGCACAATATTTTTCACAACATACTTTTATAGCATGGATAAAACACAGGGACAGGTGTACCGCCTGGCAGTTGAATATTTTGATAGCAAGCAAGTCACCATTGAATCTTTGCCTCAAAGCGGTTCGAAGCGGAGTTACTTCAGGGTTTCACTGGGGGATGATTCGGTCATTGCGGCCTATAATGATAATGTAAAAGAGAATGAAGCGTTTTTTACTTTTCTCAGGCATTTTTTGAAGAAACAATTGCCGGTACCGCAACTCTATGAAGTTTCGCCGGATGACAAAGCCTGTCTGCTCGAAGACCTGGGCGATGTGTCATTATTTGACATGATTCCCGAAGAGGGCGTCCAGCCTGAAAATAATGATCTGGTGGAATGGTATAAGCAAGTCCTCTCCGATTTAGTGCGTTTTCAAACAGAAGGTCACAAGGGCTTGGATTATTCGGTGGCTTTTCCGCGGAGTGAGTTTGATGAAAGAGCTATTCGCTGGGACCTGAATTATTTCAAATATTATTTCCTGCATGTTTCGGGTATGGATTATGATGAGGATGCTTTACAGAATGGTTTTGATGTTTTGATAAAGCGTTTGCAGTCCGTTGATACCGGTTGCTTTATGTATCGTGATTTCCAGTCGCGGAACGTTATGATTAAAGAGAGCAAACCGCGATATATCGACTTCCAGGGTGGTCGCAAAGGACCGCCGCATTACGACGTGGTATCGCTTTTGTATCAGTCGCGGGCAAAAATCAGCCCCATTGTCAGGGAAAATTTGCTCGAGCATTATCTTGATGAGCTTTCAAAAGTACGGGAGATTGACAAACAACAGTTTCGTAGAGATTTTGAATATTTCAAACTTGTCAGAACATTACAGGTTTTGGGGGCTTACGGTTTCAGGGGATACATCCAGTTGCGCACACATTTTTTAAAGAGTATACCCTATGCAATCAAAAATTTACAGGAAGTACTCTCGGGTGCAAGGCTTCCCGATGAACTAAAACCGCTTACTGATATTCTTAAATTACTGGTAGAAAAACAAACCTCCCGGGAGCGTAAAAGTTCCGATAAATTCACGGTAAGCCTCAATAGCTTTTCTTATCTGATGGGTGGACCACCCGAAGATGATTCGGGGAATGGCGGTGGATTTGTGTTTGACTGCCGCGGCTTGCCCAATCCGGGCAGGTATGCCGAATACGGCCACATGACCGGGAAAGATGAAGCAGTCATTCGTTTTTTGGAAGAACACAACGAAGTCTCCCGCTTTATTGAAAATGTCTTCAGGGTCGTGAGCCAGACCATCGATAACTATCTCGACCGCGGCTTTGAACATCTGATGATTAATTTCGGTTGTACGGGTGGCCAGCATCGTTCGGTGTACTGTACCGAGCAATTGCACAAACGACTGAAACAGGAATACGATGTCCGGTTTCGGGTCCGGCATTATCAACAGGAAATGTACTAAAACCAGCGCAATGAGTAAGAAATGGTGTGACAGTAAAAAACATAAAAAGGTAAAAGCCCCCTCCTTTCAATGCAAAAAGTGTGATGGGGTTGCTAAAAAGAAAAAGCATCTTTGTAAGCCACAAAAATTATAAATCATGGAGCAAAAAAATCTTAACCTGGAACCCTACAAACAGCAGGCGGAGATCGTTGAAAAAACAGCCCACCAGGTTATTAAAGACTTTAACACCTTTGGTATTCAGATCTTCTTTTCGGGTTTTTCCGAATGGGCTTATGACGAACTTTTCGACCAGCTGGAGCAGAATATTTCGGAAATGCTGAGTAGCTATCCTGAAAAATTGTGGGCCTTGCTATATCATATTGATGTGGATAAAAACAGGATCGACCGGGAAAGTTTAAATTATTCGGATTGGAGTTATGCTGAAGTAATCACCGAACTTATTCTTTACCGGGAGTTGAAAAAAGTGGTGACCCGTGAATACATCAAAAGAAACCCCGATTGGCTAAAAGAGTGATATGAAAGCAATGATCCTGGCGGCCGGTCTCGGCACCCGGCTTAGGCCTTTAACCAACAATCTCCCCAAAGCATTGGTCCCTTTGAAGGAGAAGCCTTTGCTTCATCATGCCATTGATTATGTGAGTAGCTATGGTTTTGATGAAATCATCGTCAATGTTCACCATTTCGCCGATTTGATTAGGGATTACGTAAAAAAACAGCATTTTGATGCCCGGGTTACTATTACCATTTCGGATGAAACGGCGAAACTCCTGGATACGGGCGGCGGTTTAAAAGCAGCCTCATGGTTTTTTGATGACGGCAAGCCTTTCCTGGTTTATAACTCCGATGTGCTGACCAAATTGGATTTACAGGATTTCTACCGGTATCATATTGAACACAAATCGTTGGCAACCCTGGCCGTAAGAAGCAAACACAGCGGTCGCTATCTCCTTTTTGATGACAATATGAACATGAGAGGGCTGGGAAGCCAAAAAACAGGGTATTACGAAAAATTTGACGATTGGGACGGGTCGGGAAAAGAATATGGTTTTAGCGGCGTTCATATGATCAATCCCCGGATTTTTGATTATATGCCTGAAGAAGATGTCTTTTCGATTTTCGACTGGTATAAAAAAGCTTGCAGGTATGGAACCATAAAAGGTTACGATCATTCCGGCACTTTCTGGATGGACCTTGGGAAACCGGAAAACCTCGCCGCCGCCGAAGGCATTTATGACCGGATCTTTAAGTAAGGGTTTGTAGGTTGTTTGTTTTTAGGTGTTTAAGTGTTTAGATGAAGTCTGTCTATAAAGTTTAAATTTTACCACTTCATCCGTACACCTCATTATTCTAAGCCTCATGCGAATAAAATCTCAAACAGCCAGTGGGTTGGCTGGTTGAGGCCTTCCAAAGGGCCTTATAAGAAGATTTTCAGTAACTTTAACCTTTAAATTACCTGAAAGGAAATTGTTGAATATCAATAAGTTTTGATATTGTTTGGTATATACCCATTTTTTAATACCAAATTTCTTCCGTCTTGGATAGCCCCGTTTGGGGTTGAGGGGGAGTGTTTATACCCGATAAAAATAGCTCCTTCACCCCAGCGATTACCCCTATATAAATTTGGCCTTGCGTTTCGTATCTCGTAATTTTACCCAAAAACTATTATTAACCAAACCAAACAGTTGTAACCGTGGGTAAAACAGTAACAGCAGGTAATAAGGGAGACAAAATCCGTTCGGATTGTCATGTTTTCCTTGAACTAACCGATAGCGGCGGATGGGTTATTGAAGTGAATACCAAAACGGGTATTCTTTTTCAGGACGCTATCCGCCAAAAAGCAGAGGAAGTTTTAAATCATTTTGAGCTCAAGAATGCCCGCCTGGTGGTGGAAGATTACGGGGCGCTCGACTTTGTGATTGCCGCCCGCATGGAAGCGGCCATAAAGCAGGTGGCAGAGACGGATAAGGAATTTCTCCCGGAAATCATTCCCGAAAACACTACCAAAAGCAGCCGGGAGCAATATCGCTTCACCAGGCTCTACCTTCCGGGCGACAGTCCCAAGCTAATGCTTAATGCGGGTATTCATTATCCTAACGGGGTGATTCTCGATTTGGAAGACGCCGTAGCTCCCGGTAAAAAGCATGACGCGCGTTTCCTGGTACGTAACGCACTAAGGCAGGTGAATTTTTATGGTGCCGAGCGTATGGTACGCATTAACCAGGGTGAGCGAGGTTTGACAGACCTGGAATATGTCATCCCGCATTATGTCAATCTTATCCTGGTCCCTAAAGCGGAAAGTGCGGATGATATCCAACAGGTCAACAAAAAGATAGAGGCAATTAAGAAAGAGCAAAATCTCGAATATCCCATCTGGCTGATGCCGATTATTGAGAGCGCTTTAGGTGTGGTGAAAGCTTACGAGATAGCTTCCGCTGCCGATAATGTGGTGGCTATGGCTATCGGACTGGAGGACTATACCGCCGATTTGGGTACGATGCGCACCGACGAAGGCACCGAATCCTTCTATGCCCGCAGCCAGCTGGTCAATGCCGCCCGAGCCGCTAAAGTTCAGCCGATTGATTCAGTCTTCTCCGATGTGGAAGATATGGAGGCTCTCAAGCAAAACGTCAAACGATCCAAAGCCCTTGGTTTCGATGGGATGGGATGTATCCACCCCCGGCAAATCAAAGTCATCAAGCAAAACTTTGCCCCGGATGAGGCGGAAATCGAAAAAGCTAAGAAAATCTACAAAGCTTATGTCGAAGCTGAGAAGAAGGGCCTTGGCGTCGTATCACTCGGAACAAAAATGATCGATGCGCCGGTGGTTAAACGTGCCCGCCGTTCAATTGATGTAGCTATTAAGACGGGATTACTGGACCCTGATTGGATGTCGAAAGAGGAATAGTTAAACCAAAAGCAAGAAGACCATGAAAAAATACGATAAGATAGTTAAGAATGCCCTGGGGCGCGAAGTCCCCACAATTATCAACGGAGTTGAAATGCCACCCTACAAAGGTGTAGGAAAATATATTCCCGACGGCCGGAAGCATGCCCCGCGTATCCCTTCCATGGCGAATTATCCTGAGGACGGGAATAAGCTGGTGGCCAGCTTGAAAGAAGCGCTGCAAAAAGCCGGGCTAAAAGACGGTATGACCATTTCCACTCACCATCATTTCCGTAACGGCGATCTGCTGGCGGTGCAAATTTTTGACATTGCCGCCGAACTGGGTGTAAAAGACCTGGTCTGGTTTCCCTCAGCTTCTTTTCCCTGCCATGAACCGCTTATCAAACACATGGAAAACGGAACAATCGATCATATCGAAGGTAGTATGAACGGCCCGCTCGGGAAATTCACTTCGGAAGGTAACATGAACGGTGTTGGAGTACTACGCTCTCACGGTGGACGCTACCAGGCCGTTCAGGATGGCGAAGTGCAAATCGATATTGCTGTGATAGCTGCTCCGACTGCCGATGAATTCGGAAATGCCCATGGCCTGGAAGGTGATGCGGCTTGTGGGTTGCTGGGTTTCGCCTTAGCCGATTCGCAATACGCTGATAATGTCATCGTAGCTACTGACAACCTCGTGCCTTTCCCCTGTATCCCTTGGCAAATCCAGGGTAACCATGTGGATTACACGGTGGTTATGGATAAAATAGGAGATGCGAATAAAATTGTTTCCGGAACCACTCGCATTACCAAAAGTCCTGACAGGCAGCTTATTGCCGAGATGACCGCAAAATTCTGTGATGATGCCGGAATGATCAAAGATGGATGGTCTTTCCAGGCAGGCGCAGGGGGTACGACCCTGTCCGTAGGGAACTATTTTGCTGATATCATGCGCGAGCGTAACATCAAAGCGCGTTTTGTCCGGGGTGGTTCCAACAAATATTTGGTAGATATGCTGGAAGAGGGATTAACGGATTACATCCTCGACGGCCAGACGTTTGATCTCGAAGGAGTCCGTTCAATGCGTGAGAATCCGGGACACGTCAACACAAGCCCGTTTACTTCCTACAATTATCACGCTAAGGGAAACTTCGCCCAGTTTGTCGATGTTGTTGTGCTTGGAGCTACTGAGGTGGATGTAAACTTCAACGCCAACGTAGCCACCCACTCCGACGGTTATCTGCTCCACGGCCTTGGCGGATGGCAGAACTGCCTCTTCTCTAAAACCGTGATTCTGCCCATACCGTTGTTCCGCGACCGTATTCCGGTGGTACGGGATGAGGTCACAACGATTTGCGGGCCGGGTGAACTTATTGACGTCATTGTTACCGAGCGGGGAATAGCTATCAATCCCCGAAGAACCGACTTAATAGAAAAATTGAAGGATTCGCCACTGCCTATTAAGTCCATTGAAGAACTGAAGGATGAAGCCGAACGCATCTGCGGAAAGCCCGCCAAACCCGAACTCGATGATGAAATTATTGCAGCCATCAAATGGGTCGATGGTACGGTCATCGACGCGGTGAGGAAGGTGAAGTCGTGATGTTTTTAAGTTTATAAGTTTATAAGTTTGTAGGTTTGTAGGTTTGTAAGTTTTTCGTGTTTAGGTGCTTATGTGCGTAGGTGTTTAAGTTGAGTGATTGAAAAAACTGACTATCACTTATTCGGCAATTTTAATAATTAATAAAATGCCCTGGTTCGTCAGGGTGTTTTTTTTTAGAATTGTCTTATTAATAGCATTAACCCTTAAAAACAATTCTTATGAAAAAATTAACAGGTATAATTTTAGCAATTATCACTCTTCCTGCCTTTTCCCAGGATTATGAACTCATCCGTGCGAATATGGATAGAATTTACGGCGGAGATTACGCTTCAAGGTTGGGGCTTAGGATTGACTCTGTAGAAGAAGCTGCTCCAATGTCGGGCGACACATTGTATCATGGCTATCATCAGGTTGGAGAGATTGGTGATTTTTGTGTCAGACATGATGCACCTTTTTGGTTGGGTGATCCCATTTTGAAAAAAGAAAACGGAGATTTTCAATTTCATAATCTTGATGGAGAGCCGATACATATTAAAAACCAAAGTAACACGGAAATCGGCTATGAATGGGAGTGCTATACTACAGGGGATTTACAAAATGTCCTTACTGTAAAAGCAATAGTGGATACGATAACCTATGAGGATTTTATCGGACTGACCGATAGCGTGAAATATATTAGCTTTCAGGCTTACGGGGAAGGGGGCGATGAAGTGGATTGTCCTGTTAATAACAAAACATTGAAAATCTCGAAAAATCATGGTTTAATCCAGACACCGGCATTTGTTGTTTTCCCTGATATTAATAGTTATCAAAATTATTATCCCGCTTCTCATGAAGTTTTTCAGGTGTTAGGTATGACTTACCCGGATCAGGGAATTAGCAATCTGACTAAATTGGATGCTTTTGATTTTAATCCCGGTGATGAAATACATACGAAATATTATCATTATACCTGGGAGCTTTCCAGAACCCAGAGAGATAAGATACTGAGATGTCTGGATAAAGAAATCCTATCCGATGATTCTGTTATAAATGTAATGGAACGTCAAATGTGGTATAAGAAGGAGATATTTAATTCGGACGGTACTATTGATTCGGTAATTGAGACGACTACATTTGATACCGTAAATAAATTATACACTTCATCCCCCCGGTTTGACAGTTATCCCAAAGAGACTTATATTGATTCTTCATCTAGACTTAATCTGGTATATCAAAATACAATGAGTGGGGGCTTTATAGGGCCCAGTAAGAGACTTGATATACCGGTAGGGCATATTTATCATCCTGACTCTTGTATGAGCGTGGGGTCCTCTGACGGATGTTTTGTGGGTAACCCCAATGGTCGCTATTATAAAGGATTGGGAGGTCCCTATTATTATTGTACTTATGGTTTTAGTGAATATGAAAGAGAGCTTGTTTACTGGAAAAAGGGCGATGAGCAATGGGGAGAACCATTAGATATTGTCATTACCGATAATGAGTATTCTTCCATGTCATCAGAAAATCAATGCAATATTTATCCCAATCCGGCAGATGAATATTTTGTAGTGGAGGGTGCTTCCTTTTCATTTGATAATAGCAGACTTGAAATATACAATAGCATGGGTAGGAAAATTAAAGAATATCAACTCGATAGCCACAAAACGAGATTAACGCATTCCCTTTCATCAGGCGTATATTTTTATAAGGTTTTATCCGGGAATTCAATTCTAAAAACCGGCAAACTGATAATTAAATAAGATGCCGGTAAATCATATGGTATTATTGATGTGAGTGAAGGGTCTAGGGCAAAAAGGCTTAGAAAAGTTCTGTCTTGAACAGCGGTTTAGCGGATTGTATAAACGGTCCCTAGGCAGATTATTAGGTTGTTAGCAACCTTTTTTATCCATTCGCACGATCCGCTTAACCGCAAACCTATTCTTCTACTTTCTCCTTAGAATCATTGAGCCTGGTCTAAAAAGCCTTCAAACTGCTGATTTTTATCGTTTTCACCCCTAATCCGCCTTAGGCGGAGAACTGCTAAAAATCAGCAGTTTGAAAAGTCCCCTTTAGGGGATTTAGGGGTTATAAGGCTTTTTAGACTGAGCTCATCATTGGAATTTGGTTTTTATTTGAAATTTGGAATTTGATATTTGGGATTTTCCCCAAAAAGCTGGAAGGTCATTCTTCAACCATACAACCATACATGCATCCATTCAACCCCTCACTCAAGAAACTGATTCACTTCCACATAGTCAATATCTTTCCGGGTTTTGAAAAAGTGTTTCATGACAGACCGGTGACCGCTGCCAATGATGAGTAAAAGTCTCTCACCGGGCTGAGCATGGCGCATGACGTTGGCTGTAATGTAAATATTTCGTTTGTAATGCATGGCAGCGATTTTCGGACCGGTGTAAATGGTATCATGGTTATAGTCGAGCGTTTCCTGCAGGTACAGGCTGCGGTTCCACCGGTCGGAGGTGTCAGTGTTGAGCTGCCGGTAGTAATCCATGAGCGTGTGGTTGGCGATGTATTCCGATTTCTTTTTCGCCCGCTCTCTCACACTTTTAACAAACGATTTAAACCGCTCGCCCATGCCGTGCTTCTCTGCAAACTCCTGTACTTCTCCAAAAGGTTGTTTAAGAGTATAATCGATGGCATAGATGCTTTCATGATTCATCATGCCGGCCATTCGGAAGCCTAATTGATAGATTTCATTCTTTTCCAGGTCGAATTCTCCTTTGAGGTAATTGCGATATTTTTGATTGTATTCTTTGTTTTTGTGTCTTACCACCTCAACCAACACTTTTGTAGGCTTGTATTCCTTTATCTGTGTCAGCATCTGCCGGATTTCTTTTTGCCGGCGCTTTCCCATAATGTCCTCCACCTTTACGGCAGCTACGTCACCGGTTGTCCCGAAGTGGAACGTTCCTAAGATGGAGATTTTGGGTTTTGGTACACCAGCGGCATCTTTATCCGGATTAGTCTGGGCTGAACTGCCCATAATAATCATTAAAAAAGTGAGAATAATTATTGTCGAAGTAATTTTTAATATTGTGTTTCGCATAGTTTATAAATTTAAATTCATTGCTTTAAAAAGTATCAAGGCCTTTTGGTAGCTTATTTTTCTGTGGGTTTTGACTAAAATAAACCGTAGAGGTTACACCTGAGATGTATTTCAAGATACATAAACGCGTTACGAAGAATAATGAGATGTTCAAATAAAGATTTATCAATAATGATTGATTGTCATTTGATTCCGGCTATTGTTGGTTTTTCATTGAGGAGAAATGGCATGGTTCTATCTCACAATCACGGTCATTACAACGGAAGGCACTGAATCCCGGAGATATCAAATATTACTTAAGCCATCAGCAAAGTGCCCGACGAAGGCCCGCCCGAATCGCGGACCCTCGGGATTCAGCCGGGCGGAAATCTCAATGTTTTCAATACACTAAGAACTTAAGTTAATACTTCAAAAACCTTTTACGAAAAAACAGTGCGGCTAGGGGGAGTCGAACCCCCACGCCCGAAGGCACCAGATCCTAAGTCTGACGCGTCTACCAATTCCGCCATAGCCGCAAAAAGAATTTTTGATAAGCGGGTGCAAATATATAGTTTTTTAAAATTGCGAATCAAATTTTGTAAAAAAACCCATTAATTTCTGAAAAGCTTTTTTAATGGGGGTTTTTATAAACAAGATCTCTAAAAAGTATGTTATTTCGTTCAGAATTTTTAATTTTATCGCAAAATCTAAAATCAAAACCAAGGATTAAAAAAGTAAACACATGGATGTAGAAATACTCTCAAGGATTCAATTTGCTTTTACAATTGCTTTCCATTACATCTACCCGCCGTTAAGTATCGGTTTAGGTTTGATGATGGTGATTATGGAAAGAAGATACCTCCGAACGGGTAATAAAGAATACGAAACCCTTGCTCGTTTCTGGACCAAAATATTTGCCTTAACCTTTGGTATAGGTGTAGCTACCGGTATCGTTATGGAGTTTGAATTTGGTACCAATTGGGCTACTTATTCCAGATATGTCGGGGACGTATTTGGAAGTGCCCTGGCCGCTGAAGGTATTTTCGCCTTTGCTCTCGAAAGTGGATTTTTAGGTGTCCTTCTTTTCGGATGGAACCGCGTAAAACCGAAAGTTCACTTTATCTCGACAGTCGGAGTTTTTGTCGGAGCGATGTTTTCGGCTGTGTGGATAGTCATAGCCAATAGTTGGCAGCAAACCCCTGCAGGTTTTCATATAGTGGGGGAGGGGATGAATGCCCGAGCTGAGATTACTGACTTCTGGGCTATGATTTTTAATCCTTCCACAGTGGAGCGCGTGCTTCACGTATGGATAGGGGCTTTGCTGGCAGGAGCTTTTCTCGTATTGAGTGTTCATGCTTATTATATTTTGAAGAACAGGTATGTGGAGATTTCCAAAAAAGCCATTCCAATAGCCCTTAGTGTCGCGACTATCTTTTCTCTGCTACAGTTAGTTACGGGACACTTTTCAGCCGATGGTGTAGCCGAACACCAACCCGCCAAGCTGGCTGCCTATGAAGGACACTATAAGGCCAACGAGCCTGCCGATATGTATCTGTTTGGCTGGGTGGATAAGGAAAAACAGGATGTAATAGGACCGAAAATCCCGGGGGGATTGAGCTTTTTAGTTCACGGGGATTTTAATGAACCGATAAAAGGGTTAAATGCCTTTCCTGAAGATGAGCGCCCGGGGGCGGTCAACGCGGTTTTTCAGTTCTACCATCTCATGATTGCTATCGGCATATTGATGATTGTCCTAACCCTCTATTCTTCTTTCCGGTGGTACCAGGGTAAGCTTTTTAGAGATCGCCGGTTATTGTGGGTATTTGTTTTTGCGATATTGCTTCCGATGATAGCCAACCAGGTAGGGTGGTTTGCCGCTGAAATGGGACGCCAGCCCTGGGTGGTTTACGGATTGCTTCGCACCTCCGATGCTTTATCGCAGGCCGTTACAGCCAATCATGTATTGTTTTCACTCATAATGTTTGCCGTGATTTATCTTCTGCTTTTCCTTCTCTTTATTTATTTGCTTGACAGAAAAATCAGGAAAGGTCCTTACAGCGAGGAGGCAGATGATAAAAGACCCGTACAGGAAGGCATGGCAGAAAAGGCATCAAGTACAAACACTTAAAATGAAAAACTATGGAAACATTTTTAGGCATAGATTATCCCACGCTTTGGTTTTTAGTTATAGGAGCTTTATTTACCGGATATGGCATTCTTGATGGTTTTGATTTGGGAGCAGGTGCCTGGCATCTGTTTTTACGAAAAGAAGAGAGCCGCCGTATAGCCTTGAATGCGGTAGGACCCGTTTGGGACGGCAATGAAGTTTGGCTGGTTATCGGCGGAGGTTCCCTGTTTGCAGGTTTCCCGGTACTATACGGCTCCCTGTTTTCGGCTATGTACATCCCGTTTATGTTGTTCCTGGCATTCTTGATTTTCCGGGCCGTATCCATTGAATTTCGCAGTAAAGAAGCTATGAAATGGTGGCGTAATCTCTGGGATATAAGTTACAGTTTATCCAGTGCCTTGCTGGCCTTTCTCCTGGGTGTTGTTATGGGAAATGTGTTGCAAGGAATTTCTATCGGGCCCAACTATGAATTCCAGGGACATTGGCTCGAATTTATTAACCTATATTCTGTCATGGTGGGTATAACCACACTTGCGCTGATGATGATGCATGGTGCCATTTTCCTGGTCATGAAAACAGAAGGCAAATTGTTTGAACATGTTCACCGGCTACTCTGGCGGGCAATCATATTTTTCATCGTGACATTTGTTATAGTGACGCTTTATACGTTGATTTATATTCCTCACTTGTCGGATGATTTCCAACAAGAGCCGGCCTTATTCATTGTGCCCTTGCTGATGTTTCTCAGCATAGCCAATGTGCCGCGGTTAATTCATAAGCAAAAGTATTTTCAGGGTTTCCTGTTTTCTTCACTTACAGTTAGTTTACTTCTTATCCTGGTAGCAATTGAATTATATCCCATAATGTTGATCTCAACCATTGATGAGGCCTATAATATCACGGTTTATAATGCCGCCTCTTCGGAGAAGTCTCTTGGGATAATGCTGACGATTGCCGCTATAGGAGTGCCTTTGGTCATATTTTATACGGCTTTCGTATACAATACTTTCAGGGGAAAAGTGAAGCTGGATGAATCGAGTTATTGATTGCTGTTCAGGGCCGATTTAATTTAAAACGCGGTGGTGCAGGGTTATAGCCTGGACCGCCGTTTTTTGTTTATAGGTTTTTTAAGTTGGTAGGCTTTTAAGTTGGTAGGTTTTTAGGTTTCTATGTTTTTAAGTTAAGAATGCTCATTTGATTAAATATTTGAAAATAGACATACTCGCATATCTTTGCCCGTTTCTATTCTTTAGAGATTAGATTTATTTCGGTAAGTTCTTGACCAATTTCATGGATACCATCGAGTATTTTCTGCGTCTGTTTTTTTGAAGGTCTTTTATGTCCATTAATATATTGGGATAATAAAGTTGGGTTTATACCAA
>JAIPAH010000063.1 GCA_021740175.1 Bacteroidales bacterium | reverse complement strand
ATTCGATTGGTATCGATTGCCAAATCCGTGCGATTGTTGATGAGATATCGCACCGCCCTGGAAATATCGCGGGCCGTTTCAAGGAAAGTATCCACTTTTTCGTCCGCCGGGCAGTCGCAATCGAAAGATTTGCCTTTTCGCTGCAGGGTGTAATCTATCGAAACGGCTGTATAGCCTTTAAGGGCATAATGCCGGCAAAACTGCTGGTGCAGCTCCTGGACTCTCGAACCCATTGCAAATCCGCCGCCATGAACATATAGCAGAACCGGCTTTTTGACCAGTGTATCCGTTTCCGGGGAAAAGATATCCATCTTCAGGCTTTCCGAAGATTTCCGGTAATAGGTTTCCGTGCTTTTTTTGACGTGTCTGTAAACTTTGTCTTTAAAAAGCTCCTGGGAATAAGCGCTCGCTGAGATAATCAGCGAAAAAATGAGGAGAGATACGATTTTTTTTAACATGATAAGTAAAGAAAATAGGGGAAGCGGTGGTGATTTCAGACTTTTAGCATTAGTTAAATCTTAAAATTCAAAACCAGTCCACCGGCTTCCCAGGTTCGACAACTAAACTAAAAAATCTACTATTGGGCCACATATTCAAATTTTGATTCCAAAACATTGGCCGAGTTTGTTCCCACAAACACTTTAAATCGGCCATCCTCCGCGGTATATTTCATATCCGCATTCCAGAACTTCAGGTCTTCCGGATCGATGGTAAAATGAACGGTCCTTTGCTCTCCCGGTTTGAGAGAGATTTTCTCAAAGCCCTTTAATTCTTTTACCGGGCGGGTAACCGATCCCACTTCATCGCGGAGATATAACTGCACCACTTCCTGACCCGTGTATTCTCCTGTGTTTTCAACTTCCACAGATACATGAATTTCACTTCCCAAATCAAGCTGCTTTTTATCCAGCTTCAGGTTGGCATACTCAAACTCCGAATAGCTTAAGCCGTATCCGAAGGGGTAAAGCGGCTCGTTGGCAACGTCCAGGTATTTGCTGGTATACTTGTTATCCTCATCAAACGGGCGGCCCGTATTTTTGGCATTGTAATAAATGGGAATCTGCCCGGTATTTCTTGGAAATGTCATCACGAGTTTTCCGGATGGATTATACTCGCCGCTGATGACATCCGCAATGACGTCTCCTGTTCTTGTACCCAGGTGCCAGGCATAAATGATAGCGGGGATATTTTCATCCATCCAGGTGATGGTCAGCGGGCGACCGGCCATAACTACTGAAATGATGGGTTTTCCGGTTTTATGAACCGCTTTGAGCAAGGCTTTTTGCTGTCCGGGCAGGTCAATGTCGGAGCGGCTGGCTGCTTCACCACTTTGCAGCCTGTTTTCACCGATGGCCATGATGACCAGGTCGGCGTTTTCGGCAGCGGTTATTGCCTCATCAAATCCCTCGCGTCCGGTTCCTTTTGTGGAACAACCAAAAACGGTGGTAATTTTTGCGTCCGGGTACTGCTTCTCCAGCCCTCCCTTAACGGTGACGATGCTGGCTGTGTCGGCCGAAGCCCACCAGGTTCCGGTCATGTCTTTACGGTTGTGGGCCAGCGGACCAATCAGGGCAATCTTTTCCGGGGTTTCTTTCACCGGGAGAAGCTTGCTGCCTTTGTGCTTTTCATTTTTAAGCAGTACGATTGATTCGCGGGCGGAAACGAGGGCATGTTTTTTCAACTCATCCGAAAGGACAATCTCTTCTTCCTTTTCTTCGTCCAGGTATTTGTATGGATCATCAAAAAGACCAAGATCATATTTCAGAGACAGCACGTTTCTAACCGACTGATTAATATTTTCCATCCGGACTTTCCCTTCTTCCAGGCTGTTTTTGAGATGGTTGTAGTAAACCGCTCCCTGCATATCCATATCCACCCCGGCATTCAAAGCGAGTTCGCCGGCGTGTTGCTCATCGCGGGCATAGCCGTGAGGAACCATCTCGTTAATGGAAGTGTAGTCGGTAACCACCATTCCATCGAAATCCCACTCTTCGCGGAGGATTTTTTTGAGCAGAAATTCGTTGCCCGTTGCCGGAATGCCGTTCAGTTCGTTGAAAGCCGTCATAACCGTCGCGACGCCTTCATCCACCGCTGCTTTGAAAGGCGGCAGGAACAGCTCCCTCAGGCGGCGCTCCGACATGTTAACGGTGTTGTAATCGCGACCGGCTTCCGGGGCGCCGTAGGCTGCGAAATGCTTCATGCAGGCCGCCATGGTTTGGCTGGAAAACAGATTGTCTTGCTGGTAGCCCCGAACCTTAGCCTGCGCAATGAGGCTGGCAAGGTAAGGATCTTCGCCTGCGCCTTCAGCAACTCTTCCCCAACGGGGATCCCTTGAAATATCAACCATCGGGTTAAAGGTCCAGTTTAGTCCGGCGGCTGTGGCTTCCTTTGCGGCCAGGCGGGCCGATTTTTCAATGATCTCCGTATCCCATGAGCAGGCTTCCGCCAGTGGGATGGGGAATATGGTTTTGTAGCCGTGAATCACATCATAACCAAACATCAGGGGAATTCCCAGGCGCGATTCATTCACGGCCATCTCCTGCAATTCCCTGTTGTATTCCACCGTGTGGGCATTGAAGATATTGCCGCAGCGGCCGCTGATGACGTCCTTTTTGTAGTCATCCTTTAATGATGGGCCGGTGGTCGTCCATCCCGAGGTAAAAAGGGTGAGCTGACCGATCTTTTCCTCAAGGGTCATTTTGTTCATCAATGAATCGATAAAGGCTTCCTTCTTTCCGGGTTTTTGAGCCGATACCCCCGAAATAATGAGCGCCAAACTAATTAAAACATAATGCTTCAATTTCATGGTTCTATGATTAATGGTTTATATTAAATTCGTTTGATTTCCCTTCTATGGCCGGATGAGACATGAAGAGGTCCCAAAGCAGTCCGGAGCGGTAATTTTCTATCATTACGATAATGGGCCCCTGGTCGATGGCGAGATACGAATCGGCATACCAGTTTTCGGTCACATTAAAGGCATCATGAAATCCATACTCTCCCCATATCCGGTCGCCCAGTTTGTAGTAAAAATGTTTGATGGCATCCATGGATTTCTCCGGGGCGTAGGGGATCGACGAAATGGCTGCCGTAGGTGTGATGACTCCCAAATCGTTTGTGGGCGAGTGGGCGCTATAACCTTCATGGTTATCACTGGCGGTGAGTCCCCAGCAATCTTTGCTATAGCCGATGTAACCCTTTGGATTATCGATGCAGTACGCCCTATTGATGAGGGTGTGGTTAACGTTCTGCTCCCAGTAATCAGCATAATCGTCGTCGTATAATTCCGGATTTAATCCAAGGAAAGAGTAGTGTGCAAAAAACATCGGTCCGCCGTAATCCGGGCCGAGGGGCAGCGTATGGCCGTAAAACTCTTTGCCATTTACCATGCCGCCGTTACGGGCATACCCGCTGTGATAAAGTTCCGGGTCAATGGAATGAGTGGGGGAGGCGATAGCAAGAATGTAGCTGATGAGCGTTTCGTTGTGTCCTCTGATTTTCATATTCATCCCAAAATCATGGTTGGGTGACCAGTGCCAGTAGAGGGCATCCTCGCCGTTTGTGTACCAGTCCCACTCCACGGTTTCCCAGAGGGTATCAATTCGATCGATTAACGCTTGTTCCTCGCTGTTTGACTCGTTGAGGTATTGCCGCATGGTCATCAATCCCTGGATTAAAAAGGCAGTCTCCACAAGGTCTCCACCATCATCCATCGGGCTGAAGGGGATGACTTCGCCGGTGTTTCCGTTCATCCAGTGCGGCCAGGCGCCATGGAACCGGTCTGCGTTTTCAAGAAACGTAAGAATTTTGTCCATACGGTCAACACCTTGCTGGCGGGTAATGAAGTTTCGTTCCATTCCCACAATCAGCGACATGATTCCAAATCCCGAGCCTCCTGCGGTAACGGTATTCCCTGATCCGTAGCGCTCGCGGGCCATGCCGCTTGACGGGTGGGCATAATCCCAGAAGTATTTGAAGGTTTGCTCCTGAATTTTTGTCAGAAGGGCTTCATCGGAGATGACCGGAAACTTGTTGGTAGAATCCAGCCGCGTGAAAAACCGGTTGGTGAAGCCGTCAAAGGAGCTACCATCGGCGGCCAAATTCTCATCCACACGGAACTCATAGGGCCGGTAATAATCCAGCTCTTCGCTGTTTGTAACGGTCAGCGTCTTTCCATCTTCTGAAAGGGAGGTCTCAATGTTTTCCGGACTTCCGCGGTAAGTCAGGCTCACATTATTTTCCAGCTGCCCGGGGCTTACAGCGGCGCTGAACTGCGCTTCCAGCGTGACATCAAAATCAATGCTCTTTAGCTGGCCATTTTCAAAATCCTCCCCGTTAAGGGTAATGGATTCGATTTTCAGTTGTTTGGCGCCGGTTTTAAAGGTGTATGTGATTCCCGAAAAAGTACTGCCCTGCACCCCTTCAAGCTTATCACTGATTTCCAGGGTATATTCGGTGAAAAAATCCAAATCATTTACAGGCCTGACGGATAAGGTTTTTTGCTCATCCATGAAAAAATAGGAAAGTTCAATGGCCTCTTCTCCCGTGGAGAGATGGACGGCCTCCCTGGCTTTTGCCGTATCCAGCTTCTGGCTGAAGCGAAGCATAACCGGGGTATCCACCGGAACCCCTTCTGTAACTTCACCGGTTTTCAGCGTTTTATCGCCGGCTGTGGCTGAAATGATTTGTATGATGTCCTGCCCGTTTTCCGGCTCGTCATTCTTCTTATCACATTGTGCCGCAACCAGAATCAGGAGAGCAAAAGTAAAAAGTCCAGCTATCTTCTTCATCGTTTTGGTTTTATTTAAAAAATGGGATAAGGCTCTTTCACAAGCCTTACCCCTTAAGTGACTTAGCTAAAAGTCGTTTTACGGCTTCTCATCGTTGTACAGGGTGTTGACCTCACTTTGTGAAAGGGCCGTGCTGAAGAAGCGAACATCATCCATCAAACCATAGAAGGTTTTGTGGGTGCCTTCATCGACGAAAGTCTGATAATCGGCCCATCCTGTGGAGTGATTATCCGAAGACCCGGCAAAACCAATGCCGATATTGTTGCTGGCATCGGTGGCATTTTCCATGTCGATGTGCATCTCTTTCATCTTCCACTCATCACCTTCCTGGAGGTTCATCTCCCATACTAATGTTCCGTTCATGTAGGCCCGCTTCATGCCGGTGTTATGGTCGTAAGAGAGAACAAAGTGTACCCACTGTTCATCGAGCATAGCTCTAAGATCGCCGGACCACACATCGCCTGTCTCAGCGCCTTCGCCTTTAATGGCGTCACCCCATGCCGTAGCTGAACCAAAATCGTTGGCCGATTCGGGGTGCTGCATGTGGCGGGTAGCTACCTTAAACCACGGATTGCCATTTTCGAGCAATCCTATTTCAAAGAAGAAGCCATATTCGGCGGTGGCGCCCATGACAAACATACCATTAGCCACGTGCTCGTCATCCAAATCGGTCTTGAACCAGAAGCTGATGGTTGTACTCGGGTTAACCAGGTTGCCGTCATTTTCCACGTCGAGGATGTTGGTTTCCCCGTCCATTTGAAGGGCGCTGTTTTGATAACCGAAACGGTCTTCCACAAATCCTTCATACGAAGAGTTGGCTTCGACAACCGAATAATTCCCCGTTTGATCCTCTATGGATTCGTTAAAATTGAAATAGGCTATCTGGCTCCCTTCCTGTGGTGGAGTCACCTGGGGTTGGCCGGCAGTGGTGAAAGTGCGTGTCACACTTTCAAACTCGCCACCATCGGCAGCAACAATACCGTTGGTCAGTGTTAGGGTATATTCCGTACCTCTGCCAAGGTCCTGATCCGGATCAATAGTCACGTTTGCTCCATCTACCGAAAGGCTCAGAGAAACATCTCCATTACCTGAAAGTGCGACTGTTGAGGCGGTAATGGTAGCTGCATCCACTTCTTTCGAGAATGTTACATGAATCGTAACATCCAGTGGTACATCCTCTGCTGCTGTGGCAGCATTGAGGTCTTTAGTGACTTCATTTCCTGTTTCCAGGTCTGTTCCTGTTCCTTCGATAGCCTCCAGCGACAGCATTCCGGGATCATCATCCTCTTCGCAGCCTGTAAAGGCTATCATGCCTGCAATTAATGCAAATGATAAAAGAAATCTTAAATGTTTCATAGCAATTGATTTTTTAGTTATTAGTTAAAGTGATTTATAATCGTTTATTTCTTATTTCAAGTTTTTTTTCTTTTGTTTTCTTTTGTTAATAAATGAGTTGACAGAAAACAGTCGGCAAATTATAATTTCATTGCTTAATAATTAGGATTCTGTTCTATAAGTCCTTCTGACATATCGATGGCATTTTGAGGAATGGGCAGCAATTCATGTTTCCCTTCCTCAAATCCATAGGGCCCTAATACCTCGGCAGCTTTTCCAGTCCTTACCAAATCCCAATAGCGGTGGGCTTCCAGGGCCAGCTCGCGGTGTCGCTCTTCGATGATGATATCGCGCAACTCCTCCTGGTTTGTCGTGGTGATATCCGGTAAAACATCCGGGTTGTCCCCGCGTGCCCGCTCTCTTACCATGTTAAGGTATTCCAGCGCCTGACCGGATTCTCCGGTTTCATTCAATGCCTCGGCTGCCATTAGCAGCACGTCGGCGTATCGCAGGATTTTACGATTGACTCCCCACGTGTAACGTGGCTCATCGCCCGGAGTGAAGGTCTTTTGATTGTAGCACTCCACCTCCAGAATTTCATCCGGATTTTCATCACTGTAAGTGGTATCGGGGGTATTGGCATCGCCCTGAATGGTGATGCCTTCGATGGTTTCTCCAAGAAACAGGATAGTTTTATCCATTCTTGGATCATCTCCGAAATCTTCTATCAAATCATAAGAAGGCCGTCCGAAACCCCATCCAAGGTTGGGTTCGCCCCTTACGCCCCATGTGTTGGCGTATTGGTTTCCCCCACGGAAGTAGTCGCTTTCGGGTACGGCGCCAATTTCCAGTAAAGAGCCAGGTCCAAACGGGTGATCTTCATTAAAAATATCACTGAACTCGGGATTCAGGGAATACTGCCCTGAATTGATAACCTCGAGTGCATACTGTTTGGCCTTTTCCATATTTCCACGGAAAAGATACACCTTAGCCAATATCCCTTTAGCAGCCCCTTTTGTGGCACGCCCCAGGTCAGCGCTTGAGTATTCACTGCGCAGTGGCAGATTTTCAATCGCAAACTCAAGGTCAGGGATAATGATTTCTTCGTAAATCTCCTCTTTAGGGGCCCGTGGCAGTGACGTCGGCGGATCCGTGGAAGTCACTTTTGGCACATCACCAAAGGCCCTTACCAGTCGTGCATAGAACAAAGCCCTCAGAAAGCGTGTTTCCGCCATATAGCGCGTCTTTAGGTTCTTATCCATATCAATGGAAGGGATTCCTTCCATGACGATATGGGCTCTGCGGATGCCCTGGTAAAGCGTGGACCACCAGCGGTTGAAAGACCCTTCGGTAGGTCCGAAAGTAAAGTTGTTGTATGCTTTCAGGAATGTCCCGTCGCCAGGATTGCTTCCTTTGCGGGCTTCGTCCGACATAATATCCAGTATAGGGAAGCCCCCGGCATGGAAGTTCCAGATTCGCATTGTATTGTATACTCCGTTGGTTGCCAGTCTGGCATCCTCCTTTGTAGTGGGGAACGACCCGGTGGTGAGGTATCCCCGCGGCGGATTGTCCAGGAAATCTTCACATCCTGTACCCAGGAAAACCAGTAAAATGATTGGAAAAATTATTTTGCGTTTCATAGTCGTCAGTTTAAAGTTTTAAGTTAATACCCATTGTATAAACAGATGTTATGGGATAAATCCCACTGTCAATACCGGATGAGAGTGGAGATCCTCCCAAATCCGGTGAATATCCGGAATAATCCGTTAACGTAAAAAGGTTTGTTCCTCTGATGTAAATATTTGCCGATGAGAAACCGGCTTTTTTCATCCATCGTTCAGGGAATGTATAGCTTAACACAGCCGATCGCAGTCTTAAGTAAGAACCATCTTCAACAAAGTACTCCGATTGTTCATAATTTCCGGCTTTTCCGTCCAGCTCAGGTTCATAATCGGAAGTTCCTTCACTGGTCCATCGGTCCAGCACACGCTGCTCAAAATTGTAGATACCAAATCTTGTTTGGTTTTTGGCATTGTAAATCTCATTTCCTACCTGCCCCTGGAAATCCATCGACAGCGATATGTTTTTGTAGGAGACATTAAATCCCATTCCAAAGGTGAAATCCGGTATCGGTGAACCGATTTTCGTGCGGTCTCCGTCCGGGGTAATCTCCCCGTCGCCATTTTGGTCTCTGTAGATAAAGTCACCGACATCCTGGTTTGACAGGTGGGGATATTGCTCCAGTTCAGATTCATTCTGGAAAACCCCTTCGATTTCATAGCCGTAAAAATATCCGATGGGCTCACCGACACGTGTAGCTGTTATGCGATCACCGTTTGAAAGGTTACCTCCAAAAATCACCGAATCGGTAGGGGTGTTAGCGCCAAGCGCGGTTACTTCGTTATGCACCGTGCTTCCCGAAGCATTGATACCATATTTCACGTTTCCGATTTGATCCTGGAAGGAAAAATTGAACTCAAGCCCTGAATTCAGGACGCTGGCCGCATTAAAACGCACGCGCTGAAAAGAACCGAAACCAAAATATCCGGGTACATCCAGCATCACAAGGATATCTTCCGTTTGTTTGCGGTAGTAGTCCACACCACCGGTCAGCTTGTCATCATACAGCCCAAACTCAATTCCGATATTGGTTTGCTTAGTGTTTTCCCAAAGCAAGTCATTATTACCCGCACTGAAGAAAGTAGCTCCGGGTTGAATAGTTTCTGGCTGACCGAATACGGCTCCATAATTACTACCGATTAGTGAGAATCGATCATACCAGTTGATTTTTTCATTTCCGATTATTCCCCAGCTCCCACGGATTTTAAAGTGGTTCACCGCTTTCCAATCAGGGAAGAAGGGTTCGTTAGACGCATTCCAACCCAGGGCAAATGAAGGGAAGTATCCGTAACGGTCTTCTTTGGCAAACTTCGACGAGCCGTCGGCCCGAAAAGATACCGTGGCCAGGTATTTATCCTTGTAGGAATAATTCGTGCGGAAAAGGGCCGAAAGCATTGTATTTTTATAGGCATCACCCAGGCCGCTGCTGACATCTACCGTGTCGGTCAGCGAAGCACTAAAGTGCCAGAAAAGCGGGTTTTCGCGTACAAGGCGGTACATGGTGATGTTCGGACTTTCATAAAACTGTTCTTGCGCGGTGAATCCGGCAACTGCATTGATGGTGTGGTTCTCCACGTCGAGGTCATAGTTGATGGTGTTTTCCCAAATCCAGCGGCGGTCTTCGGTGAAATTGATGCTGAGGGAGTTCCTGGAGTTTTGCTGAGTGGGAGAAACAAAATATTCGGGGGAGAAACTACGGTTTTTGCTATGTCGAAGGTCAAACTGGTAGCTGGATTTAAATCTTAAATTTTTGAGGAATTTTATTTCCGTGAAGATGTTTCCCACCAACCGGTAACTTTTGGTGGTGCTGTTGGTGTATTCAATGGCTGCCAGCGGGTTGCCATTGCCCCGCACTTCGGCAAAACTACCGTCCGCATTGTAGGGGGTATCAATAGGCCATGCCCGGTAGGCTGATCCCACTACATTGGGGGCATTTTCATCATTGGTGTAGGCTCCGGAAATGTTGGCACCAAAAGTCAGGTAATCCCTTGCCTTGTATTTGGTGTTGAGCTTCAGGTTGTAACGGCGATACTGCGATTTGGGGATGATGCCTTCACGGTCGTATACACCCGTTCCGAGGTAGTAATTCATCTTATCATTTCCTCCCGAGACACTGAGGTCATAGCTTTGCATCATCGGGTTTTCCTGGAATATCGCATCCTGCCAGTCGTAGCTGTCCACCGCATCGATGTTGTTGATGGTGCCCGGCGAAATGTCGTTTAATGCACGCGCGAACTCTTCTCCATTCAACAGGTCAATGCGGTTTCGCAGGTCCTGTGTTCCAAACTCCGTTTTAAAAGAGATGGACGGCTCCATGCCATCGCCACCCGATTTTGTGGTGATGATAAATACTCCGTTGGCTCCCCGTGAACCATAAATCGCTGTTGCTGAAGCGTCTTTAAGCAATTCCACCGATTCGATGTCATTGGAACTCAGGAAGGAAATGTCGTCCACAATCACACCGTCCACCACATAAATCGGATTGGCATTATTAAGCGTTCCCACTCCCCTCACTCTAACGATGGGATTGGCTCCGGGTTCTCCGGACGAGCTGGAAATCTGGGCACCGGCCATTTTTCCCTGCATGGCATCCAACGGACTGGAGGAAGAGATTTTTGTGAGCTCTTCCCCTTTAACAGAAGAAACAGAACCTGTCAGGTCGCTTTTCTTAACCGTTCCGTAACCAATCACCACAACTTCCTCCAAAGATTCAGCCTTGCGCTTCAGGGCAATATCGAAGGTGGTGCGGTCTCCGATGTTCACCTCTTTTTTCTGGTAGCCAATGAAAGACACCACCAGCGTTTCGGCATCTTCACCAATTTCGAGCGTAAAGCCACCGTCCGCTCCCGAAATTGTTCCGGTTTGTGTGCCTTTTACAACGATATTGGCCCCGGGAAGGGTTTCCCCGGTTTGAGCATCGGAAACTGTACCTGAAATCGTTCGCTGCTGGGCCATCAGGCTGACGGACATCAACAGCAGCAATGGTACTATTCCTGCTCGAATTAAATTGGGTATTTTGTGTTTCATCTTTAAAGTGTTTTAATATTTTTTAATCCTGATTGTTTTCTAACCATCCTCCTTCAAATCCGGCTTTTTTCAGTCCTTTGCGGATGTATTTATTGTCTTTTAAAATATTCCAAATCAATCCGCTTTCGTGATTTTCCATTTGTAACAGGATTGGCCCCTGGTCGATTCCGATATAATCATCGTTGATCCATGTCCGGCCGCCGTTGAGTTGCCCGTATGTTGGGTTGAAAGAATCCAGGAAGCCGTATTCCTGAAACAACCTGTCGCCATATATTTGGTACATGGCATACAGTGCATCTATACACTTTTCCGGGGCAAAAGGTATGGAGCCTCCGGCAGCGGTTGGAGTGATCGTCCCGTCATCAATAATATGCCGGCTGCTGGCCCCGCGTGCCCTGTATGTATGGAATGTTATTTTTCGGTCTTTCCAGTCTAGTTTGGTATTATCCGGTCCATCATAGGCGGTGAGTCCCCAGATATTTTCCGAATACCCTTTGAACTGTTTCGGGTTATCGATACAGTAAGCCCGGTTGCTGAGGGTAGCCCTGCGGGAATTCTCGAAGTAATCGATTCCTTTTTCCCTCATGTATTCATCCTGAATTTCTCTGAAATCAATAAACATGTGTGAATACTGGTGACCGAAAAGCGGGGAGAAGTTTACGTGATCATAGCCATAAAAGCTATCCCATTCGTAGGTTTGCGTCCAGACATCCCAGGAATTGCCGGGAATAGGGTGGGTGGGCGATCCCATGGCCATAATCAAAAGAATCATGGCTTCGTTGTATCCTTTCCACTGCGCCTCGATGAAACCCTTTTCAGGACGCCACCCCATACTCATGGTTTCATTGCCATTCATGGCCCAGTCCCATTGCACGCGCCGGTAGAGTTTATCAGCCAGGCGGCGGATTTTTTTTTCGGTAACTGAATCATCGTCAAAATAGGAAAGGCAGGTCAGTATACCGGCCATGAGCAAACCGGTATCGATAGTGGATAGTTCTACGTTTTCATATCGTTCTCCTTCGCCGTAGGTAAGAAAATGGTAAAAGAAGCCTTTGTATCCGGTAGTATTACGTTTCTGAGGCCCTTGTGCTGATTGAGACAACCAGGTCAGCGTGTTCAGTATTCTTTTGGTTCCCTCTTTTCTGGAGATGTAATTGTTTTCGATGCCGGTAACGTAGGCAGCCAGCCCGAACCCTGTGGAAGCGATACTGGTAAAAGTCTTTGTGGGGTAGCGATCGGGAATCTGGTAAGTATTGGTGTCCATGGTTTCCCAGAAAAAATCGAAAGTACGGCGTTTTAAGACGTCCTTAAACTCTGTAGGGTCCAGTTTAGATGGAGGGCCTGCTTTTGGTGTATCATCTTCTTCATTCGCAAACGTTTTCGGAATTGCGAACAAAAAAAACGACAGTAATATGACGCTCCCACTTTGTTTGGCTTTATTTGATAATGTCATACCTACAAAACTATATGCCGGGGGCAGCTAAGTAAAGTTTTTAATCACCACTTAATTACGTTAAAGCAAATTTTCGTATATATTGGATTACTACAATACTACGTCGTTTTTTGAAAACAAGTTGTAAATAATTTGTAATCAAATAATTAAAAGAAAAACTTTATTTATAGACAGTTAAAATTTTCATATAGTAAATATTAA
This sequence comes from Bacteroidales bacterium, assembly GCA_021740175.1. GTDB lineage: Bacteria > Bacteroidota > Bacteroidia > Bacteroidales > JAIPAH01 > JAIPAH01. The sequence goes on along the minus strand of JAIPAH010000063.1, from coordinate 4,915 downwards.
AATTGGAGTAAAAATTCGACCAGGTTTGCATCGTGTTCCAGGTTCAGGCGTTTGCGCAGCCGATACCTTCTGGCTTCGACACCGCGAATGGAAATATTAAGTAATGGTGCTATTTCTTTGGTGGACAAATTCATACGAAGATAAGCGCATAATTTCAAATCACTCTGGGTGAGGTCAGGGTACTCATGCATGAGGCGTTTAAAAAAGTTCTGGTGAATGTCGTCGAAATGGGCCTCAAAGGTTTTCCATTCATCTTCCGAAGAAATATTCTGATCGATGGTTTTGAGCAATTGCCTGTAGCGGTAATTCGGGAAGCGGGGTCCAAGCTCCTTTTTTAGGTTTTTTATTTCGGATTTGATACGGATAAGCAGGTCGTTTTTATTTATCACATTCATGGTGTGGTTAGCCAGCTCTACGTTTTTGTGTTTCAGCTCAGCCTGCAGTTTTTCATTTTTTACGCTCATAAGTTTCTGATGGGAGAGCATACGTTCCTTTTCACGTTTTTCCTTCTCCTGTCGCTCCAGTTGAGCCGCATGTTTACGTAGTCGGCGCAGGAACAGAAACCTGAAATAGACCCCCAGGGTAATGAAGCCCAAACCATAAAGGATAAAGGCAAGTTTCGTAGCATACCATGGTGGTTCAATAATAAAAGGGTAAGTCATGGTGTTGCTCACTTTTCCAAAAGAATTTTTGGCCTGAACAACAAACACATACTCCCCGGCCGGAAGACGGTTATAGGTTGCCACAGATTGGTTGCTCCAATCCGAAAAACGACTCTCCTTTAGTCCTTTAAGCTTGAACCGGTAAAGGGGATGCACATATTTTTCGGTGGTGGAATAGGTGAACGTCAGGTTCCGGCAAGCATTGGGCAGTTCCGTTGAATGAGTTTTATCTCGGATAGGCAGGTATTTGGTCTCGCCGCGGTTATCCTTCACTTGTACTTCACGCAAAAGCACCCTGCCCGTGTGGATCATATCAATGTGGTGCTTTTTATAAATCGCAAAACCATTATCCAGACAAACCAGGTGCAGCGAATCATTAAGCATGATAATTTCAGGGTATTTGGAGGACATATAGAGCCCCTGTTGATAAAGATTGTATTTGAAAAGGCGGCTGAAAGTACCGTTTTTGATCTTGAATAAAGCTATGCGATTCTTGTTTACAAACCAGTAATTATCTTCATGATTGGTGGTTATTTTCTGGGCCTTTTTGAAAACACCTACCCGTTTATTTAAGTTTTTGTAGCCCACAATGGTATCGTTCAGGTCATCGTAGGTATAGATTTTATGCCCTGTGGCAAAGACTATTCTTCCGTCTACCTTGGCTACCTGTATCTCGCGGTCGCTGTGAAGACCTTTTTCTTCGTCAAAGAAATCCACATTCAGCACCGAATCCACCCCGGCATTGAGTTGTAAGCGAAAAACACCTTCATTGAGATGAGAAGCCCAGAGGTCCCCTTTATGATCGATTTCATAAACCGGTACCGGCTCGATAAATCCCGAGACATTGTTCGCGAATTGCCACTTGTTGTTTTCTTTTCGATAAACCACAAGGTTGGAATACGTGCTTTGCAATAATATTTCTTCCTGGTTCAGGCTCATTTTTTTGATATGAAAACCTCCGTTTACTTCAGAGATTCTTCGCAGCGCTCCCTGTTTAGTAACAGAATAGGTCCCGTTATTGTGCCCGCAAATCAACTGTCCGTCAAAAACATCCAGAGACCACACCTGCCCCTGGCTCCCCTCAATCATTACTGGTTGGGAAAACGAGGTGTTTTTGTTTCTTTCATATTTAAAAAGCCCCCGGTTGGTACCAATCCACAGGTTGCCTTTGTAGAGCGCCGCAGCATACACCGACCCCAGCACCCCTGATTTGTCGATGTAGAAGTCTATAGGCGGATGGAGATCAATGTAATCAATCCCCCTGTCGAGGCCTGCCCATAAATTCCCCGAAGCGTCCCGCTCAAGGGAGAGTACCGTATTGTTTTGCAGGTTGTTTTTTGTGTGGAGATGGTACCGAAGACTACCGTCTTTGTTCAGAATGTATATCCCCCTGACAATGGTTCCTATTGCATACGCATTGTCCAGGGTGAGTCCGCAATTGATTTCCGCCTCTCTGATAGCCTTTCCTTTGGGAATATTCCATGGCTTAAAATCTTTTCCATCAAAGACAAACAGCCCCTTATTCGCCGCTCCAATAAGGAAATCCTTCTCCCCAAACGGAATAACCATTTTTACCTCATCTTCTCTCAGGAATCCGCTACCTTCAATAAACACCAGCTCGTTCTTTTCAATTTCAAAAAGTCCCTGACCTACCTTATGGATAAACAAGCGGTTGCGGGCTTTCATCAGAAGCACTACGGGAGAACCGGGATAGATGCGTTCCACACTTTTGCCGTCATAGATGAAAATCGAGTTGAAGGATTGGAAATAGACGCGGCCTTGATGTAAAATAATACGCCAAATTTCATCATTGTGAAAAAGACCGGGATCGATGCTGTCGCTGAGGGAGATGTAAGTCTTTTGGCCGGTATTATCGGTTTCAAAATAGCCAAATTCCTCATACCCCCCCACATAGGTTTTGTTTCCTGAGGTGGTCTTTACCGAGCGTATGACGGACTCCTCGGGAAGATGATTGAGTTTCCAGTTGGAGCCGTCAAAGCTTAACAGTCCGGCGTTGTTTCCGAAGTATACAATGCCCGCACTGTCGGCACTCACCGACCAGTTTTGGTTATCGGCCCGGTATTCTTTTTTTTCGTAATTAATCACAAAGGGTTTGGGTCCGAAGTCCCGTTTGAGGGTATCCATATCGGCCTCTACTACCATAGGCAGTAAAAATAGTGCAATCAGTATACGAACCATGTTTGTGTTTTATTTCCCCTTTACGAATATAGGAAAATAACAAGCGCGTTTAACATCACAGGGTGTTGCCGGCTCAATATTCCTCCGTGCAGTCGTGCGGGGTGACCCGGAGTTTTGTAGTGTCGAACCTTTTGTTACTAACCCTATCAAGTATCCTGCGGTAGGTTGTATCCCTCATTTTGGGCTGGCGTGCCAGTATCCACAGGTACTCCCGGTTGGGATGCCCCACAACTGCCCATGAGTAATCATCCGCCAGCCCGATAACCCAGTACTTTCCTTTGAAAGGCCAGAAAAACTGAACTTTTAATTTGGTGTTGTCGGTACCCTCCTGCACAAAAGCTTTTCCTTCGGCTTTGTCCCAACCATCTTCTTTTTTGCAGCGGTTGATGACTTTTACGTATCCTTCTAATGTGAGTTCATATTCCGCAGTAGTGCACTGGCATCCTTTCTGAAAACGCTGGGGAAAGGCTGCTATCTCATACCATTTGCCGGCATATTTTTCAAGGTCGTCCTTTCGACGGCATCCATCGGCGGATAGCTATTGCCTCATATAATTGATAGCACTCCCAGACCAATCGACTACATGATCACTTTTGCTATACTTTGATTGATGGTGTATGGAAGATTAGCCGGTTGGCAACCTGAGTCGTTTGAGTATATAAAATTAAAAATTGTGTAATGTGAATTGGCTGAAAATTAAGGCGTAGGCTTAGGTGTGCAAGACAAACCTAAACAGATTCTAGCCATTTGGCAATTCAATTAGTTTAAATTCAACGCATTCAAAGGGCTCAATGTTTGTTTTAAAGAAACCTGATTAATTAAACCATCAATTTTAATGAAGTTTCGAAACTCCTGATTTCTGTATGATCCAGATATCTTGCTGAGGTTTGCCGTTACGGATATCGCCTTCCCAGTGTGTGAGGATTTCATGGGACTTAGTGATTGCTTTGATAAACGGAGGAGGCTGGTAGGCAGCGAAGGTTCGATGACCTTCCTTTGTGTTTGATTTCACTACAAGATAACCTTCATCGAAGTTTTGTTGATCTTGTGGACTAAGTTTGGATTTGAATGCATTGCCGTGTAATGTAAGAAAAAGGATACCACCCGGTCTCAAGACACGAAAAAGCTCATCAAACCATTCATGATGCAAAGCTTCCGATAAATGGGTAAAGATAGAGATGCCGTAAATGATATCCAGGCTTTTATCCTCAAAATCCAAAGGAGGATGCAAATCATTTTTCAGAAATGTAACCCCAGGAATATTTTTTGAACACCAACGTATGTATTTTGCGTTATAATCGGCTCCGTAAAATCGGCATGAGTCATCGACAAAATCGGGCAGATGCCTGATGATCCTACCGGGGCCACATCCCCAATCAAGGATAGCAAGTTCTGAAAGGGTTTTGTATTGACTGAAATAGTCTACCAGCCATTTGGCCGTATCGCGACTATATTTATAGAAATCAAAATATTGTAGATTAAATGTTTCGTAGATGTAATGGGCCGGGGGTAGAGCTACTTCCGGGAATTCCCTGAAAAATTGTCGGCGCAGCCCGTATGTTTGTACAAAGCGTATATAAAATCTGAAGCGGTCGGCCGGTTTAATTAAATGTAGCTTTCGCAAAAGCGAGGAGAGAATATATTTAATCATTGGCGTTTTGTTTTTAAGCGCTGTGATATTTCTATTTTGTTGATAAAACGCAGTTTCGCAGGAACTTTATACGCTTGCAGTTTCTGACGGCAGGTTTGAAATATTATTTTTTTTAAAGTTTTGCGGTCTTTCTGTTGCGTTACCACTTCAGCCACTACTATTTGGCCTGTTATCATGCTATCGGCGCCATAAACGCGGCAATTCTCAACCCCTTCCACATTCATAATCACATCCTCCACTTCTACCGGAAGCACTTTTTCTCCGCCCACATTAATCACATCGTGGGTACGACCGATTATCCTAAGATAACCATTTTCATCGGTTTCTACAAGATCACCCGTCCTGAACCATCCGTTTTTTATCAGCTCGTTATGCCCTGAGGTGAGGTAACCTTTAATGTGTC
>JAIPAH010000062.1 GCA_021740175.1 Bacteroidales bacterium | reverse complement strand
AGAGAAAGACAAAACTTAGATAATAAATTCAAAAATTTACTTTCAAATCATTTCACCGAAATAAAAATCAACAAAAAACTCCAAAACTGGCCGGAGTTGGAATTCAAAGAATTCCTGAAAGAACTCAAAAAGCAAAAGGTTAAGCTCAGCCTGAGCGAAGAATCCGAATGGATGCAATACTTCAACGAGCAAAAACAAAAAGCTCGGGACCTCCAATCCCAAATCACCCAAACCGACCGCGAAATCGACCGCATGGTCTACGACCTCTACGGCCTGAGCGAAGAGGAAATTAAGATTGTGGAGGAGAGTGTGGGGTGAGGGTTGACGTTTTGCGGCTAAGAAATGTGGGGCTTTGTCATAACTCTTTTCTATTCGTCTGGCAGATAGGTAATAGAAATTCCTAAGTTATCTGTATTCTTTTAAATTATGTTTTATCCAATCAGCATAATAGCGTATAAATGGTAATAATTCTGATGATTGAAAATTAGCTATTTCAAATCCACCTTCATCAGCAGGCATTTTGAAAATAATATTATCAATAAGAAAATCATCGGAATTAGACCTAATTTCAACACTAAAGTGAGCAATTGAGTTTCTTAATCCCAATATTAAATCTCTCAGTTTGGTGTAATTTGGACTTATTACGGAGTCTACCAATCCCATCTGATTTTTTAAGTCATTTGTTATTCTTGGATTAGGTATATATGAAGATACTCTTTCCTTTGGTAATACAATGATTCCTAATAAACAATTTAAAAGCAATGTATAATTGTATTGTTCTTCAAAAGGATATCGGTGAAAATCTGATTCATACTGTGCAATTAGTTTCAGTGTCCTTTCAATAAATTCATATTCAATATCTCTATAATTCCCCATTTTTATTATTTTTTAAATCAGACCATTGTAGGCTTCCCAATCATTCGAACCATTCAAAATTAGAGTTTTTAATTTAGTTGCAGCCAAAGATAGGCGATAGTGCTATTCGAGTTCAAGCGGGAAATATTTAATGTCTTCACCATATCCAAAACATAAGTCCCTTTTTTCTCTAATTTTCATAAATTTTTTTAGTCCGGGATAAGGAAACTTTAGCTGTTTTTCCTCTTCATTATATTCAACTTTATAACTTTGAAAGTTTAATTCCATGTTCGGACCAACTGTCACTAGCAATTTTCCTTCTTCTTCTCGATACATTGGCGATATTTCTTTTCTAATTCTTTCAATAAGAAGATTACTTGCTCTTGTTAGTTCCAAGGTCAAATCTTCTACAAGTGCCAGGTGATATTCGTATTGCTTTAAGAGTTTACGATACACATTTTTGTCTTCATGATAAACAAGTTTATAAAATGCTTCTGTTCTAACAGATTTTTCTTCAGGATCTTCCCCTGATTCTAATTCTAAATCGCCTTCCCTAATATGTGTATAAAATACCCTTTTCCAGTCATTGTATACGGCCTTTAAATTAAAAATTGCATTCTCAAGTTGCCCATACCGGCCAGGCCAAAACCGACTGACCACATAGTTTGGTAGCGACTCTAATTCTTTTAACTTAGCATAGCTTATAGATTGATCTGCTCCTAATATCCATGAAGTCCATGCGTTCCAGTTTTCAAAATCAAGAAACTCGATGATTTTATCCAAATAAGTAGCATATTTCAGGTCATCCTTATCTTTTTCTGAAACTGTTTTCAAGCTTTTTTGTATCCAAGCTTCATGTTCTTTTTTAAATTTTTTTAATCTTTCTACAGTATAATGAATAGGTTGGTCATCAATAATTTTATGATGTTTCCTACACAATAGAATCAAATTGTCATATCTGTCTCTTTCTTCGATTGGTATCATTGACTTTCCTCTTGGACCATCTTCCTTTTTTGCTACAATATGGGCTTCTTCACCAATAATAGATTCATCGTCTGTTTCTGTTTCATCAGCAATTAAGTCATTTCTGCATTCTTCAAAGGCACATTTGTTTCCCGATCTACCCCATAATAATTTATGTGTTTTTAAACTAATTCCCATGTCTATCGCTATGTTAAATTACTGCTAACATTTGGCGGTATGAAAATTTGCTGATTACGGGCGATTCCCTGTCAAGTTAAACAAGAGTTGAAGCGGGCTACAACCCTTGAATAATCTACTGTCCCGGCAACTTTTTATACCGCGTGTTAGCGTTTCGTGTTTTTAATTCTCGTTATTGAATAAGGTTTTGGAAACCTCATGCATATCTTCGTTCATTGTTTTAAGAATATTTATTCGGGTGTCAGTGAGTTCTTTTATTGTCTCATAATCATTATTGTATATTTCACTAATAGAATCAAGTTCAACTTTTTCCCCAATGGATAATTGTTTCGCTATATTATTTTGCAAAGCAACTCTTAAAGGCTCTATAAGCGTATCGACTCTTGTTGTGAAATACATTGGAATTAATTGTATTTTACCTGAAAAGCTATGAATGTACTTAATGTATTCAAATTTTTTTTCCATAAAATCATTATGGAAGGCTTTAAAGTTTTTATAATTATCACTTCCTAGTGTTGCTATAGAAGCATATACATTATATTGAGAAGCCATCAATTTTAATTCTCTTGCTAATGCTTCTGTCTCCAATATTCCTGTATTAATTTCCTCATAAAGCGAAATTTGTCTGTCGTGAATCTTAACAAGCCGTTCTGTCACCAATCTTTTTTGCCAATAATTTTGTTCTTGTTTTAATTTACTTTTTGTTAAGAAGAATGAAGAAATAGAAGTTAATAAAGCTGTAATAATAGCAGTCAATATAATTTCAGTTAAAGAAAACCTTTTCGTCTCTTTTTGTTTTTCCATTATTTATTTCTTTTATTAAAACCAATTATCTCTTTCTCCTTGAATTGCTAACCTTTCATAACTTCCAAAATCATCCTTAATTAATGATGCTAGCCCCGGAAAACCATCTTTGCCTGTAATAAAATCAGTAATAACCATCTCTATTCTGGCTTGGTCAATTGTATCTTCATTTATGAAATCTACTAAAACATTCATGAAAGCGTGGAATCTTTCATATAGAGGTTGAGAAAATAAATATCCAATTTGTTCATTGCATTTCAACAACTCATTCCAAAATGTATTAAGCCATTGTTTATCCAACTGTTCTTCTTTAATTATTTTGTTAAATCCGTTTGCAATTAAAATATTCCACAATAATGGATAGCTTTTTAGGCGCTCAGTTAAAACTGGGAGGTATTGTTGTTGTTTAACTGAATCAATTTCAGATTGAAGTTTTAATTTGAAATGTCTTTTACTTAAAAGAAATGTCAAAATAGAAACTAGTATTGATACAAAACCTGCTATTAATGCTGCAATTATTTCAGGTGATTCCATTTTCATTTTGTTGTCTAGATTACAATTGATTATTTGTCATTTTAACATGAACGCTAACTCCTTTATTTATTCACAATATGTGAACAAGCACACTCTCTCCCCAAAGCATCGTTCAAAAATTTGCATCACCCATTCCTTTTTCCATTTTATAAAACACCCCCACCGAGCCTTCACCCGGCGGGGGATAAATCCTGCGCCTGGCTATCCACTACTATCCTCGCCCTCTGATATCCGCTGTACAGGTTCGCGTTGCGGCGCTTGAATATCTTCATCAGGTTGTCGAGCCGGCCGGTGAGCAGCTCATTCGACCGGCTGAAAAGCTCGTCGAGGGTTTGGGTGGCCACGCTCGACTTTAAATGAAATCTTCTGGCCCAATCAACCCAAAAGGCCTTTGTGTCATAAATTATATTATTGTTTTCCTTTGATTTCTTACAAGGCAATGCTTGATATAAGGCAGGTTTTCGTATCATGGGTGCTAACATAAACCAGATAGTTTCAGTGTTTATAACAGTGCAATATACAAAAATGGGGCTATATTTATGTAAATCATAGATTAATTTGTAACTTTGATAAGTTTTATAAACTCTTAATTTCATCTATCGTTTGCTCTATTAGTTTTGGAATATACCCTTTTTCAATATCTTCATAACTAACGTATTGTCCTTTATAGACATCAACTGCAATGCAATAAGTTGTATTTACATAAAAATCTTTAGAAAAATGTTTATATAAGTATCTATATAAAATATCAACAAACATTCCTAATTCTTCTTTATTGTATCCATCTATTTGTGCAATAAACCAAACGCCTCCAATTTCTTCGCTATTATTTATTGAAAATGAGAATACATGGTCTGGTTTTGCCTGTAAAGGTATACCATTGATATCTAGTATCGATTTATCGATTGGCTTTTTATGAAAAGTCAAACTTGCATTAGGTTTTATCTCCTTAAAATCAAAATCTGTAAAATTGGTCAGGATATCTACATTTCGTTGAAATTGAGTTTTAATTCTTTTATCTTCTGTATACCCTATTTTTTCATTTAACAATGCAATTTTCTCATCAAGGAAATATTCATCATTATATTTAAATACATTCCCAATTGCACTTAAACAACTTTTCCAATAATCACCTCCACCAGAATTGTCTTTATCAGATTCTTGATTCGATTTAAGATTTTTTACAAAAGTCTTTTTTGACCTATCCGATTTTCTACGAAATTGGACTAACTCCTTGATTCTTATTTTTTCCATATTTCTCAATATATTAAAAAGACATAATCATACCATTTTTAAATTACGTCTAACAGATTTAAAAAAAGAAATCGTTTTATAAATGGTATTTAAAATAATGTATATTATTTCCTTTTGGGAACATAAAAATCAATAAATTTTAAAATTATTAATAAACTAGAGGCAGTAAATACTAGATACTTAAAAGGTATTATTTTGAAAACTATTAAATCTTTAAAACCTGGAATTTGACCTATTGATATATCTTGAATCAAGAACAGAATACCAAAAGCTATTAAAAAAGAGCCAGTTACAGATAATATGTCTAGAATTCGATTCATTTATCTAACTCCTTTAAAATATCTATTAATTCTTGAGGGTCTTTAATATTTAAATCTTTCATGTGTTTCTCAAGTAACTCTTTTTTTGTCCTAATATTGCTCTTCGTCTTTAGAAATTTACTTATTTTTTCAATTATTCCTTCTGTTTTTATTCCTATCTTAAAATCTTTTTTGTAGTTTAAATCGAATCCACCACCCGCAATAGCAACCAGTATAATACCTAAAATTACAATCCCTCCAATCGCAAGTCCTGATATTTCTATGAAGCCTGGGGACTGAACATCAAGCTTCACATTAAAATCTTCTGATCTATATTGAAGATTTGCTTCATTACAAAATTCATCAAATATCTCAAGCGGCAACAGTCCAAGCTGGAATAATTCTTTCGCTTTAATATCTTGGTGAGCCTGAACACCAAGTACTATGTGAGCCTTTTCTCCTTTTATGAAAAAAGAGTTAATTTCTTTGTCAATATGTTCGGCATATTGGTCAGCTTCAGATATTGTGTGATGAGAAAACATCAATCTGAAAAGGTTTGGATCCAATCCATTTCGATTAATTGATCTTAACCAATTAACTTTTTTTCTTTTTACAAAATCACAACCATATTGCTTGTTAAACTCATTAAAACTAGGGGACTCTATGACTTCTCCAAATGTGATTTCTTCACTGTTCATGCTTGGTATAAGCACAATGTCATTCTTTGTTATGGAATAAGTAAATTTTAGCATTTGATTCACTGCATGCCCAGGTCTATATTCATCAGGGTATTTTTTACGTACCTTTTCTTTAAGAATTTTAAAACCCGTATTATCATCAGCTCGAATTTGAGATAAATCTTCTAATGTGATTAAATTCCAACCTATTGCAATAAAACCCCCATCAATAAATGGTTTGTAGTAGTCTCCACTATTTGTACGCACGAACCAATAATTACGATTTTCTTTGATTGATGGTAAACGATCTAGTATTTCTTGTAATGTCATTTTCTTTTTAATTGAACTGAAGTTTCTAATACATCTATATACTCACCTATCCATTAATCGGCTAGGACAAATTTCACTATTGGTAATCCATAATCATTCGGGCTTTTTCATAGCCGTTATAAAAGTTTGGGTCGCGGTTCACAAAGATTTTCATCAGGTTGTCGAGGCGGTTGTTGAGCAGGTCGCCGACCTGGTCGAACAGCGTTTCGAGCTCCCGGGTGGCCACGCCCGACATTAAACGAAATCTCCCGGCCCATTCAGTCCAAAAAGCCTTTACATTATAAATTATATTGTTGTGTATTTCCTTTGATTCCTTACAAGGCAATCCCTGATATAAGGCCGGTATGCGTATCCATCGTGCTAACATAAACCAGATAGTTTCAGTGTTTAAAAACTCGAAATATACAAAAAATGTAATGGAAAAAACAAGGTGTTAATAAAAATTGGAAAAGGTTGATTGGGAAATCGCATGGTCTACGACATCTACGGCCTCACCGAGGAGGAGATTAAGATTGTGGAGGAGAGTTTGGGGTATTTTGCTTTTTTTGTTTCGTGTAGGTTGTGTTTTCGATGTTAGACTAAACCCAAACACCAGGGTCAATATGCTCCGGAAATTTTCCTCTATTTCCTTAGGTAGGGGGTCAACATCCGCCGGAATGTCAAAAAAATACTTTTTTTGGTGACAGGAAAGAGTCGTGGCAGCTTACTCCAGAATATGTAAAATCAAAATTATTCATTATAGTTATATTTATTGAGTATTTGCCCACCTTTTTTTAGTTTTCAAAAACTTATTATCATTTTGGCAGAATAGGAAAATTAACCACATCATACCAAGCTAAGCACCACGTTGCAATAGCAGTTAATGCAAGTGCACCATAAATAAGTAATGATTCCGGTTTAAAAAATGATTTCTTAATTGATTTAGCTTTTGGAATATTCATAAAATGATTGGTTAAATCATAAAGCGAAATATTTTTAAGATCCAATGGCTTCTTATTAATGTGGTCTCGTAGAGTTCGATATCGAAGTACATATTTATACCAGTACTTATGCCTCATTATGCCCTCCGTACCCCAAAATAGAATTGAAATAAAGCCAGCGAATAAGAAAAGTATTTGAGAACTAATCGTAAACCCTAAACCAATTGTTCCCATCCAAATTGTAATAAACCAATTTCTGTTTCTAAAAATAAGATCATCATACTTCTCGAGTGTTGCTTGAATTAACTGCATTTCCATCTTTAATAATTCAAGCCGTTCTTTATTATCTAAATCCATTGTCCTGATTTAATGTTGCCTAACGGTTTGCGGCCATAATATGTACCGCATTTTATCTATATGTTTGTTAACTTTCTATATCATCAATTTTACAATTTGAAGTCTTGATAACCGTTAACTATGTAATAGGCTATGAGCAACTGTTATAGTATCCTATTAATTTAGCATTTTGCTCATTAATTTTTTTTACAGCACTTTCTAATTTTTTATGAATTTCGATAAAAGTTTCTATTGTACTTTTTACATCGGTTCTTATATCATTCATTTTCACCCTTGCGCTTTTTGCTAAAAAGATAATCTCTTCAAGAAAGGGATCTTCTTTATAGTGTTGCATTATCAAATTAAGCATAGGCTCTATATATTCATTATTAAAATCATCTAAAGTTGATTTATTTTCAACCAATTCTCCATATTTACTAATTTGTGCATTAACAAATACATATAAATCAGATTGCAATCTTTTTTCACCCAATTCTTTTTGTATATAAAATGCATAGGAAGTAAGTCTGTCTGGAATCAATTCAATCTTTTGTTTGATTTCAGTTGCATTACTCCTGCAACTTTCAAGGTGATTTGAAGTGATTCTATTGATTTCTTTAAATGTACCTTCAATAAAATCAATATTAGTGTGTAATTTTTTTAATTCTTCAACCCAGTTATTTTCTTTATTATTGAAATAATTGAAAGAATCAAAAATATCTTTATTAATAAGTATAAGTCTTTGGAAATCATTTGTTGCTACCTGTTTAGGTGCAATAAACTCTAACATGTCCTTTTCTTGTTCTAGTTTAAATTGTTCTAATAAATTTATCTGTTGTTCAGTGTTTTTAACTAAATTTTCGATGAGGAGTGTATGGTAGCTTATTCTATTCTTATTTTTGGATAGTTGATTAGATTTTTCTCGTTTCTTTTCCCTTTTAAGCCTTTTGTAATAAAAAAATAATGCAGTTCCAAAACCTAAAAATGCTCCCAAAACGGTTAAGGCAAATTGAATCCAAATTGAGCTCTCACCAAAGTCAAAATTATGCTCTCCTAATTTTAATATGACATCCATATCATCTTTATAATTTGCTGCAATGTATTGTGGCTATAGTGTGTGTCGTGTTTTACTTTTATAGTTGATTTTCACTCTTTTCAATTTATAATCTATTGTTATATTGCTTGCTGCATGCACTATGAATTACTGTTATGAGCTTTACATTTTATATCAAAATTTTTAAGTGTTAATTTCACATTTTCAAGATCATTACTTATTTTATAGATTCTCTTTTTCATTTCATCGCTTTCATCAAGATATCTTAAATATTCATTTTCTGAATTTTCTTCTTGTTGCTTGACCTCATTATTTTTATTTTTTAAGTTCTCTATTTCTAATTTAAGTTTTTGCCGGTTTAAAGACCAATTATTAATTCTTTCTATTACTTGGACTAAAATCCATAATGCCCCAACACATCCAACTATGAGTTCAACCGAAATTGGTGAAGACTTATTAATATTAGCTATTGCTAATTTTTGATCAGAATCAATTTTTCTATTACTTCGATAATAAAAGTATTTATTGTTTTTAATGTTTTTATATTTATCAAAAATAGAAACCACACCTAAATCGTTGATTATTTCTAAACTATTTAAAAGTGAAATCAAATCCTCAGAGTAAATATTCTTTTCATCGTTAAATTCTATATAAACTCTAACTTTTTTCTTTAAATAATCTGAATTTTTAAACTCCGACCACCAAAACCACCACCACCACATATTATTTGATATTTTTGTTACTATTTCTCATAATTTCATTGTCCATAAACAAATTGCTAAATGCCCCATAAAATATGGAAGTATCGTTTACAAAATCTGTATCATATTTTTCTTTAACCATATTCCTTTTTTTAAAACCACCCCCACCGAGCCTTCACCCGGCGGGGGATAAAACCTACACCTAATAATCCACTATCATTCTGGCTTTCTCATACCCGTTATAAAAGTTCGGGTTGCGGTTGACAAAGATTTTCATCAGGTTGTCGAGGCGGTTGTTGAGCAGGTCGTCGGCCTGGTCAAACAGCGCATCGAGCTCCTGTGTCGCCACGCCCGACTTAATCCGGTACTCGCGGGGCTGCCCGTTGATGGCCGGAAGAAAACCTTTGTGTTTAAAATGAGCTCGTTTCATTTGTTGAGCTTTTTTAGATTTTTATTGTCGACTAAAGAAATCATTTGCGTGATGGCAATCTCATTCAATTGCTTTAATCGATCAGCTTGAGAAAGTCCCTGTCGTATGAAAATGGCATTGATGCTTTCCAGGTTGGAGAGCACCACCAATTGCTCCAAAGTAGCAGCATCGCGCATATTTCCATTAGCTTCAGCGTTTTCATTCCGCCATTCGGCAGCCGTTTTGCCGAAGAGTGCCATATTTAGCAAATCCGCTTCTGAGGCATATACATAAGTAATTTGCTTTTTACTGAGCCTCTCCGGGATTAGCTTTTCTTTAATGGCATCGGTGTGGATGGAGTAATTAACTTTGGCGAGGGTGCGTTGCAGGTTCCACTCCAGCTTGTGGCGATTGCTTTCTTCCTCTTTTAAGCGTTGGAATTCATTGATTAAATAAATCTGAAATTCCGGACTCAGCCACATCGCAAAATGGAAAGCAATATCTTTATGAGCAAAAGTTCCGCCATATCTGCCGGCTTTAACGACCATTCCCCGGGCATTCGTTCTTTCAATCCATTGACCAACAGACATAATAAACCTGTTGACGCCGGACTCTTGTTCAATTACCCCGAATTCGGGGTAATTAAAACCGGTGTTGTTGATTTTCTCCCAGGTGCCCAGATACTCCAGCGTATTCTTATTGGTTATCCATTTCCCAATCAAACCACTGCCTTCCTTAAAACCTGCCGTCATATCTGTGAGGCTGATAAAGTCGGTTTGATTATGAGCCAAAACCGTTATTTCCGTTCCTTTGACTTCTATTTTCTTACTTTTCGCCATAAAAACATTTTCTGAATTCCTTTGATTTCTTACAAGGCAATCCCTGATATAAGGCCGGTATGCGTATCCAGCGTGTTAACATAAAACAGATGGTTTCAGTGTTTAAGAACTCGAAATATACAAAAAATGTAATGGAAAAAACAAGGTGTTGAAAAAATGGAAGAAGTTGATTGGAAAGATGGCCTGGAGCTAAGAGCTCAGAGCTTAGGGCGGAGAGAATAAGTTGAATGGGTGAATGGTTGTATGGATGAATTGTTGATGTAGGGATTTGCTGATGTGTTGATTGGCGGAGGGCCTAGAGCAAAGGGCATAGGGCGCAGGGCGTAAGAGAAAGATTTTTTTGTCCTTAGCTGCTTCGCTCAAGATGTGGTGATGTGTTGATTTATTGATGTGTTGATGTGATGAGAAGATGTGGTAATATGTTGATTTTGATAGAACGCGAATGCAACGAATACTTCATAACGCGAATGGACGCGGATCTGCGTTTATCCGTTCTAATCAGCGGCATCTGCGTTCCATTTTCTCAGGGAGACCTTCCATTTTCACCTTCCCGCATGGCCATCACAAAAATTGGGAAGGTCAGGCAGGTTCTAACGACCATTCTGCGCGCGATATGCAAAATACCTGCTACCTGGTTGGTAAACGTCATAGATGCGTACCGGGGAAATTGAGGTTTGTAATGCCTCCTTAACGCCTGTGAATTTTGCGTTGCAAACGCAAAGAGAGTCCGCACGAATTACAAATTCGCGCGAGCTAAGATTGGTTGATTCGGTGATCTGAAAATGTGATGATTTATTGATGTGCTGATGCTGTTAATGTGTTGATTTGAAGATGTGGTCATTTGTTGATTTTTTCCTTGATTGCCGACTGCTTTTTTGCCAACTGAATTGCAAATTCGCGCGAGCCAGGGGTTTGTTAATTTGTTCCTGGTTTTTTGTTATTAACACCGAACACGGAACACTGAACAAGGAACACCGAACACAAAACATGGAATATCATCGTATGCCGTTTTGCCCAACCACCAATGAAAGCCACCGCACTTGTGCCGAACATCTCCCGCTTTCCTGTGTTAATCTTGGGATGACAAAATATTTGGTTTTCATACCGGCTTATAATGTGGAAAGCTCTATTGAAGAAGTGATCGACACAATCCGCCGGGCGCAATGGGGCACGGACATCCTGGTGATTGACGATGGGTCTACCGATGGCACAGGACGGCTGCTGAACCGAATGGAGGATATTTTTGTCTTACGGAATGAGGGTAACCGGGGATATGGAGCGACGCTGATCAAAGGTTTTGAATTTGCTATCAGTCACAACTACGATTACATCATTACTTTGGATGGGGATAAACAACATCAGCCGTATGAGATTACCCGGTTTATCGGTGAAAACAAACGCCGGGAAGTTGACATCCTGTCGGGCAGCCGTTACCTTGAGACTTCCGGAGAGGAGCTTACAGATGCCCCGGCTGAACGAATGAAGGTAAACAAAAGGATTACCCGCACCATCAATCAACTGACCGGTTACAATCTGACCGATGCGTTCTGTGGCTTTAAGCTTTACAGAGTAGAAGCTCTGAAAAAGCTGCATCTGTCCGAGCCGGGCTATGGAATGCCCTTGCAGTTGTTGCTGGAGGCCTGGAAAAAGGGGCTTTCCATCAGGGAGGTCCCTGTAAAAATGATATATTTCGACAGGGAACGAAGAATCGTTCATCAGAAACTGTTCAGCAGATATCGTTATTACCTGGAAATAATTAAAAACGAAACGGAGACTTATGAGACTACTGATATTAGCCGCGCACCCCGATGATGCGGAAATTTCCATCGGGGGAACAATTCTTACGCATACCCTAAACGGGGATGAGGTCTACCTTTTAAATTTTACCAATGGCGAACCCACCCCGAATGGAACGGTGGAAAAACGCATGGCGGAAGCGGAAGAGTCCGGCCGCATCCTTAAACTTCAAAAACGCATTGTTATGGACCTGCCGAACCGCTACTTACAGGACACCATAGAAAACCGCCAGAAGGTAGCGGAACATATCCGCGAGATACGCCCGGATGTCCTCCTGGTGCAATATCATGTGGACCAGCATCCCGATCATATTGCTGCCTCAGAGCTGGGAACGGCGGCCCGCTTTTATGCCAAGCTCACCAAAACCGAGATGAAGGGCGAACCTTTCTACCCGCCGAAACTCCTGTATTACTATACCCCGCACTTCAAGTATATCCCGCAGCCGTCTTTTGTTTTACCTTTTTCCGAAGAGGTGTTCCGGGAAAAAATTAAGGCGGTGCAGGCTTATGAGTCGCAGTTTGTTCATAAAAACAGGGATATCCCCGAATTTTTGAAAGTGATGGGCAAACAATTCGGCATGCGCATCAACCGGCCCTACGCAGAACCGTTCTATACACCTGAAGTACTTGGAATAGAGAATATGCAAAACATTATATGGTAATGGAATATTCAACTGTTATTCAAAAAAACCGTAAAATCCTCGATAATTTTTTTTCACGAGACAGTGAACTGGAACAAATCCGGAGGGCATTTCTTGAAGATACCGGGGTAGCCTCACTGCATCCCTCGCGCACAGTAGTTGCTACAGGCCATCAGCCCGTAATTTTTTATCCCGGACTGTTTTTCAAGAATTTTTTTACGAATTACCTGGCCGAACAAACCGGTACCAAACCTGTCAACTTTTTGGTAGATACGGATGTGGCCGGCTATGAAGTGCCCATAGTCTACCAGGCCGATAATGAATTTTATAAGAAACGAACAGGGCTCGGTAATCATGACAGCCTTGTTTATTCGGCTTTCGAGCCCCCTGAAAGGGACGTGCATAATTTTATCGGGGATATCGATGAGTTGGTGTATACCTTAACAAATCCTAAAATCGGGGAAGCATTCAGAGCCTTTAAAAGCGCTTTCTTTCATTTTTATAATGAGACCAAACAGTTTGTCGAAACCATAAATTACTTGAGGGACGATTTTCAGCAGAAAAAAGGATTGAATTTCAATAACTTTTTTGTCTCCTCCATTGCCGGCACTGCTGCCTATGCGCGCTATGTGTTCTATATCATCGAACACATTGAAACATTCCACCATGCTTACAACAAAGCCATAAAGAAGAACAGTAGCGGCAATTATCAGCCCGTAAAATTTCTTAACTACGAGAACGAATGGTATGAACTTCCTTTCTGGTTGTTGGATTATGGGCAACGCCATGCCGTATCCGTCAAAAAAGAGGAGAATACCATTACATTTTTTTCCGCTTCTGCAAAGAAGGAATTTACGCTGGACCGGTATGCTGCTGAAGAAGAGATGCTTTCGCAGATGCGGGAGGCTTTAACGCTTTACCCGAAAGCCACGACGCTAACGCTTATGATTCGGTTGTTTTTGTGCGATATCTTCGTGCATGGCACAGGGGCCCTCGAGTATGAAGCCGTCAACAATGATTTTCTAAAGCTGTTTTTTTCGATGGAAGAACCCCCGGCCTTTTATACGGCCACAGGCGATATTTATCTTCCCCTGACCGATTTTCCGGCCAATTTTCAGCATTTGTATAATGATTATAAAAAGAAGCAGCATTGGTTAAAGCAGGTGAAGCGTGATCCTGAAGAGTTTATCGATGGGGAGCTGGCACAAAAGTACAAGAAGCAGAAGAAAGAACTGGCTAAAAACCTCCAACAGGAAAAAGATTCGAAAAAGCGCAAGGAAATCCACCGCCAGCTGGAATCCATCAATGAGAAAATGCTCACTGAACTGGAACCCCAAATCCACCATGTCAATTCAACTATTAATTATTACCGCCGCATCCTGGACAAAAAGCATGTCTTTTATGAAAGAACCTACCCGTACTTTCTCTATCCCGAAGGGTATCTGAGCAGGGAGCGATTTGAAGAGGGCGTGAGGACGAAGTTGATTGAGGGGAGGTAGGGCGAAGTGGCGAGGTGGCGAGGTGGCGAATTGGCGAAGTGGCGAATTGGCGAGTTGGCGAAGTGGCGAGCTGGCGAATTGGCGAGTTGGCGAAATGGTGAGTTTGTGATTGGTTGAATGGTTGCATGATTGGATGGATGAATGGATGTATGATTGAATGGTTGTTCTTTGTTCGTTGTTCCGAAACCTATATAAAACGCCGCTTAACGGAATATAGCACATACTAAGGTGTAATCCTGTTTTTTGCTTACTTTTTTCTTTTTGTCTGTGATTCTTTTTCTAAAAACAAATTGTATAATTCATCGGTAGGTATTGTTTTTGTATATCCTTTATCTTGTAAACCGGAAACAAGTTTCTTATCTCCTGTCCATAATTTCGCGTTAAGATGGTTTGTCAAGGCCACAAATATAGTATCATTTTCATCGCTTTTTCCGTTGAGCTTTGAATTTAGACCATATCTTTTTATTTACAGTCTCGGAAATTTCATCAATATCCTCCTGGGTAGCTTCCGAATTCGCAGTTTTTTCTTTATAGTCCAGATAATCAAGCATATTCTGAAGCTCTGTAATATCTATATTTGCTGGTAATCTGACTATAATTTCATCTTTTGTTCTTTCAAGTCGCATAATCACTCATTTTTCCTAAAGATACAAATTTATAGAGAATTTGGATTTGTCTTTTTTATTAAATTTCAGAACACTTAATTCGGCGTAAGACATAATGGCTCATTTTTCATCGGGAGGACAGTAAATAATCATGATTGAACATTATAGAAAACCGGTTTAACTACTTAAACAAAAATTTATCTACGACAACATTGCGACATGTTATTTTACGATATTCTAAGCTTGAATACCTGATTTTAAATGATTCAAATGTAACGGGACGGGAGCTCCGAAACCTAGTTAAGCCGCCGCTTAACGGAGATAGCCTCTACTAAAACCAATACGCTTTTGAAATTAACCGGCCGGGAGAAATGGAGCGGTTATTCAGCTTACGGCAAGCCTAAAAACCTACAAACCTAAAATCTAAAAAACATACAATCATTCAATCATTCAAACCTCCCTCACTCCAGGGGTTGGGATAGTTTCTTCACATCCTGCGGTTTGATTTGTTCGTCGCAGAGGATGAATAACCGCTCGATAACGTTTCGCAGCTCGCGGATGTTACCGGTCCAGGGAAGGTTTTGGAGTTCCTGCATGGCTTCGTCGGTGATTTCCGGGGGCTTTTTGGCCATGCTGCTGCTGAATTCGTTAATAAAATGCTCCACCAGCACGGGGATGTCATCGAGCCGTTCCTTCAGGGGCGGAACGCGGATGATAATGACACTAAGGCGGTGGTAGAGGTCTTCGCGGAAATTGCCTTTTTGAATTTCATTTTTCAGGGTTTTGTTGCTGGCCGCAATTACCCGAACATCCACATTGATCTCTTTTTCTCCCCCGATGCGGGTGATTTTGTTTTCTTCAAGGGTACGCAATACTTTCGCCTGCGCCGAAAGGCTCATATCGCCGATTTCGTCGAGAAAAATCGTTCCCCCGTCGGCTTGCTCAAAATCCCCTTTTCTTTGCTTGACGGCCGAAGTAAACGATCCCTTTTCATGGCCAAACAGTTCGCTTTCGATCAGTTCGGAAGGGATGGCGGCGCAGTTGACTTCAATGAACGGCGCCCTGGCCCGCGGACTTTTTTCGTGGATCTGGCGGGCTACTAATTCTTTGCCGGTGCCATTTTCCCCGGATATCAAAACGCGGGCATCCGTGGGGGCTACCTTGTCGATCATATCCCGTACTTCCTGGAGTTGAGGAGATTCGCCAATCATTTCATACTTTTTGCTGACCTTTTTCTTAAGGATTTTCGTTTCGTTGAGGAGTTGCGATTTGTCCATCGCGTTTCTAATGGTGACAAGCAGGCGGTTTAAATCCAGGGGCTTTTCAAGATAGTCGAAAGCGCCTTTTTTGATGCTCTCGACGGCCGTTTCTATGGTTCCGTGGCCTGAAATCATAATGAAAGGCGCTTCTGTCATTTCCATGCCTTTTGTGAGGATCTCAACCCCATCTTTTTTTGGCATCTTGATATCGCACAAAATGACATCATAGGGTGTTGAATGGATTTTCTCCAGGGCTTCATCCCCATCAAGTGCCTCTTCTACCTTGTATTTTTCATACTCCAGAATCTCCCGGAGTGAGTTTCTTATGCTTTTTTCATCGTCGATAACCAGTACTTTTGCCATAGCGTAAGATTAAATTTCAAATCCCAAGTTCCAAATGAGTAAGTAACTAAAGTTTCGCATTTCTTTTGAAATCATGAATTTTAATTTATTATTAAAAGATTGTTTTTGTATAGTTCTATATCAAATATTAAAATTTTCCAATTAAGTCTCATGTCTTCCTTCGTGAATCTTTGTGCCCTTGTGTCTTTGTGGCCTTCTGAAACTACCGCCACGAAGGCACGAAGACTCAAAGAAACACAAAGTTATAATCTGAAGGCTTTTTAGACCAAACTCAATTTTGGAATCCGAAATCCGAAATCCGGAATCCGAAAACTCCATTCTAAGCCTATCCTTTGTTTTAATCCGAATTAACTCCTGTACCTGATCCACTTCCACAACTCTTTATAATCCACTTTTTTACCGTACATCAGGATACCTGTGCGGTATATTTTACCCGCCAGCCATGTTGTGGCTATGAATCCCAAAATTAACAATATTACGGACAATGACATGTCGAATATCGGCACACCGAACGGGATACGTATCATCATAATAATAGGGGAGGTGAGCGGGATGATTGATAACCAGAAGGATAACGGGCCTTCCGGGTTTTGCACGACAAACTGTGCAACGATAATTGATAAGATCAGAGGCACAGTAATAGGGAGCATGAATTGCTGGGTGTCGGTTTCATTATCTACCGCCGATCCGATGGCTGCAAACAGGGCCGAATACATCAGGTAGCCTCCGAGGAAAAAGAAAATGAAGCTGCCAATGATCAGCGGAAAATTAATCGATTGAATCACATCAAACACTTGATTAACCCGGGGATTGATTTCTGCCTTTTTTACCTGGCTCTGCGGATTATCTCCGCTGTTCATGCCTAATTGGTTTGTCATTTCCTGGCTTTGCATAGCCATTTCCTGTTGCTGCCTAAAATCGATCGTTTCGGAAAAAGTTGCTGTAAACGCCATGTAAATCCCGAAAGTTAATACGACCCAAAGTAAAATCTGGGTTAGTCCAACCAAGGCAAT
>JAIPAH010000061.1 GCA_021740175.1 Bacteroidales bacterium | reverse complement strand
ATATACGAGCCTCAGGGCCCGCTTGGCCTCGTCATATGTATGCGAATAGTAGATGGTGTGCTGATTCATGTTGCCCTGCTGATCAATGACGATAGGGGCGCAAACATGGCCGCCGTTCCACCAGTACCCGCTTAGTCCCTGGTACTTAATAGGGAATACGTACCCTTTGGTATCCATTGTTTCCAGCTCGGCATACACCTCGCTGTACTTCTTGTGGTTCGACAGTCCGCCGGTGAGCCACACTTCCAAATCGCGGTCGCTCAGGTTCTGCGTCTCCACTTCACCGGGGTTGCGGTTCCAGTCATGCGACGCAACCACACCCAAAAAGGTTCCGACATCGGCAAACTTCTTGCCCATTTCCCATCCAAGGCCATCGGCATAGTCCCAGTCCTGGCCTACTACCACGGTAACCTTTTCATTCTCATCCGCCATATCCCTCAAGTCGGGTAGCGAGGTCAGCGTGGTATCCATGCCGCGACCTTCCAGTATGGTATGAAGCGGCATGTCCTCACCATCGGCCCACTCAGAAAAAGTCTGCAGCACCGGAATAGCTGCCATTACATCCGGGTTCATGCCATCCACCGGCGACTCTACATAAGATGTCTCCGGGTTGAATGCAAAGGCCATATCAGAGATATTGCCCTCGGCATGGATGGCCAGCGTCTTGGCACTGGCGTTCATCCCGTCAATCAAAGTGGTCTGGGCCACTACCAGGAGATGAAGTTTCACGCCCTCACCGGCACGCCGGTAAAACTCCTTGATGTGCCGGTAAAGGTTCACCTCGTTGGTGGAGTCGTAATCGGCATCGATGCCCAGGGCCTCAGCGTCGGCAGGTCTCTGCAGGGTATACGGTGTATCCAGCGTAAGCTTGTCGGTAACGGCCACGCCATTACCAATCAAACCGAATTCCCGTCCGTCACCGGCTACATTGGCGCCGATGTTCCCTTCACTAATTGTTACACCTCTTAAACTACCCATTATTCATCGTTTTTAATTAGCGACTCCAGTTTTTTCTCGGCAGCCTCAATCACCGTCTTACGGTTCTTTTCCTTTTTCTCGACCTCAATGACCTTCTCCAGGGCATCGATGTCCTCCGATGCCTCAACCTCTTTGATTAACTCATCGGCTGATTTGACTTCCTCCTGTGCAACACCGCCGAGAGGAACTTCAGCATACCTCTTACTGTCTCCTTCTACGGAGTTAGCAGCATTACTTTTCAGGCTGAAAAATTCGTTCATATCATTGACCCAGATTTCTCTGAATCCATGTTTTTCGGCTATCTCAGCCGCTTGCTTTTTTATTTTGTTTGAAAGTTTCATTTGCTCAATTTTTTAGCCCGGCTCTATTTATTAAGAGCCGGGGTTATGAATAAATTGGGTTTAGGCAGGAATATCCGAAACAATCGCTCCGATGGCTTCATTGACTGCAGGCAGACAGATGAAGTAGTTTCGGAAGTTAACCAGGCTTCGTTGCATGGTCGGGTCATTTTCCGCCCTGCTGTAATACATCTTAGTAATGCCCTTAGCTTTACGAGCACGCCTTACGTTGAATACCACAGATGCCTGTCGTTCGGTTGCGCTTACAGAGGCGCCGTAACTCAGCTTAGTCTTAGAAGAGACTGTGTAATACGGGTTTGCCGCATATTCGCGAATCTCAAAGCCAAGCTGGTTGCTTATGATACCATTTTTGAAGTTAGCATACGACTTCTGAAAAGCCGTATCAGCCAACAGCAGATCATTGACGTGATCGGGCGACAATACAAGGCGCAAGTCCTCGATAGGAAAACCGGCAGCGGCATAAGCCTCACGCAATGCGATAATGTCTTCCCAGGTTAATCGCTTTCGTAAACCGTCCGGAGTGTTGTTTCCGGTGGTAAGCAATACCGGTGTCTCAGCCGCATGAGATGCCGGTGCCAGTGCGTGAATGGCCTTTTTCAACCTATTACGCGCAATGGCATTGGCATGGGAGTCTTTGACTGTCGCAATCTTATCATACGCCAAAGCCTGCAGCTCATCATCGGTGATCGGCGTGGCTTTGGTCTGATACTTATCCAGCGAAATGGTGATGTCACTGCCATCCAGTGTTTGCGTGTCGATAGGATAAGTGGTATTGTTAATCAGTACATCGGGTTCCACGCCAAAGAAAGTGGAGTGAATCACCTGGGCTTCATCGTTACCGGTTACATATCTACTCTTATCCGGTATCCCGTCAAGGAAGGTGTCCTTCAACTCATTGTCGAGGGCTTTAACCACCTCCTTTGTCCACACTTCCCGGTAAACAGTTGCCATGCTAACGCCTCCCATGCTGGGCATGGGCAGGAGCGACAGGCCGAAAAGGGTTCCGGTTGCCGGGAGAAATGGCACTCCGGCTACTGCCGAAATACCGACACCGGCAATCATACTTACCAGAAAGGATGCGAGGATTGAAATAATAATCTTGGTCTTCATTGGATTAAACTTTAAACTTTTAATAGAACTTTAAATAATTGATTTCCTTCGTTTTGTTGGCTTAAAGCTCCGGCTCTACACCAAACTCAGCCTTGTATAAGGCTTTAAATTTATCCGGATCGCTTTCCGGCATTTGCTCAAGCGCCCTGGGGTCGTTTTCCTGGTACCACTTCCAGTTTTTGTCCCCGGCCTTCGGAGTATCCCCTTTTCCGCCCTCTATTTTTGTAGAGATTGGGGTGGTTTGCTTCGGATCGCCGATGCTCTGCAGCACGGTATCTAGCACGTCAACGCCGTTCTTGTCACCGATAGACTTGTACTTGTCACGCGTCTCCGCAGTGATTTTCCCGTCCTTCTCAGCCTTATCGAGCCTGGCTTTGATTTCGGCTTCCTTCTTTTCAGTGGAAGCTTTCTCCAGGGCCTTAAGCCTGTCTTCGGTGGTTTTGAATTTATTCTGTAAAGCTTGGATAACGGCAGTATCCGAGCTCTCTTCGGTTAAGCCTTCCAGGTTGAAGGCATTGATCAGTTCTTTTTTCATTTTTGATGTATTTTGAAAATTTGACTTCGGTTCGAGTTTGGCAGCAAAATGCCCGTAAGCATTTTCCTCCGACATCTTTTGCAGGCTTTCTTTGTCCAACTTGCGGATAGGGGCCACCGCGTTAATCTTCTTACCGGCCAGCTTCCACTCTATCATCTCATCGGCATTCAGCCAGTGGTCGCTGCCGTCAAAAAATTTCTTGACTTCCTCGGCAGCCTTGCCGGTTCGCTCAGAAAGCGTCTTAATAAAATTGCCCTCGATGTCTAAAAGCAACTTGGCGGTTTGTAGATGCTGGGAAGCGTTACCACCGCGACCGCCTTCCGGGCGGTGTACCATGCCAAAACCGTTAGCGGCTATGGAAACATTTTCGGTAGGAACGTAAGGGAGAATCATACAGGCCATAGAAGCGGCAATACCATCAATAATGATGTTGATTTTCATCTTGCTTCGGGCAAAGGCCCCGCCAATCACATCGCCTTCAAATACGGTACCACCATACGAATGCATCCGAAAGGTGACTTCCTCATAACCATCTTCCTCAAAAGAATCAAGCAAGTTGGTAAAGTTGAAACCATCAACGAACCATCCGCCGATGTTTCCGTACATCTTTACTTCTACGTGTCTGTTACTGATTTTCTTTATTAGCATCTTTCAAACATTTTTTAAAATGAAGGCCGCCTCCCTGTCCCGGTTCAAACGGCGACCTTCCCCCTTCTGGCTTTGTAGCGGGAACCGGACTCGAACCGGCAAACTCTGGGATATGAGCCCAGCGAGCTACCAATTGCTCCATCCCGCAATGAATGTTGCTAAAGTAATACTTGTATTGAGATAATCTGACATCAGAACTATAAGGACTTTATAGTTCTATAAAAGGACTTTATGAAACTATAAAACCCTTTTACTATGTTAAGGGGTATCAAAGTACCTGGTACGTATCTTTGGCTTTAAACTTTTACTGTAATGGCCAAAAAAAGAACTGTCAAGAGGGCTACTCAAGCCGAGATAAGCCATGCCGAAACGCTATTCTGTGAGAAAAAATGGACGCCGGAAGCTATTGCCGAGGCTTTAGACCGCGACATAAAAACCATTTATGCCTGGCGCGATAAGTACATGTGGGAGGAGACCAGGGATTTATTTGATACCGGCCCCACCGAACTGAAAAAAATACTGCTGAAAGAAGCGGTGCGGATTGCAAAAGGCGAAACACGGAAGGACGATGACGGCAACGAAGTGAAAGGCCTCGATGCCGACTCGCTGAGTAAGGTGATGAAGGCCTATGACTACATGAGCCAGAAGGCCAGCCCATCGGTAGTGCGTGATGTGCTCATGGAGTTCGACAGCTGGCTCTCTACCCAGGAACCGAAGCTGGCCGCAGAGATGACACAGTATCACAAGATGTTTTTAATCTACAAAATACAGCAGGAAAGTGGCAATTAATTACGAAAAGCTTTTAGCGGAGTACGAAAAGCATTGCGACCGCATTCACAAAGCGGCATACGTGCAGGTGCACGAATCAGCGGAGGAGAAATTTAAGCGGATCAGGCGTCTTGAGTCCGACTACATCCGGTGGTTTGAGTATTACTTCCCGGAGTATGCCTCCAGTCCAAGTGCCGACTTTCATAAAACCATCGCCAACACCATCATCAAAAACCCGGTGGTGAAGCTTCTGTTTGATGCCTTCCGCGGTTCGGCAAAATCGGTGCACACCATGTTAGGCCTGCCGCTTTATCTGGCCCTGGTTAAAAAAGAAATCTGGTTCATGCTGCTGGTTGGTCAGAACGAAGAAAAGTCCATCCGCCTCCTATCCGACATCCAGGCCAACCTGGAGCATAACAACCGCATCATTCACGACTACGGCAAGCAGGTAAAGCACGGCGACTGGGCCGATGGCAACTTTACCACTAAAGACGGGGTGATGTTTCGGGCCTTAGGCTGGGGGCAAGACCCCAGGGGATTGAGAAACGGGGAGCATCGCCCGGACTACATCGGGTGTGATGACATCGATACGCTCAAAAGGTGCAATAACGACCGGCTCATCCGCGAAGGTGTGGAGTACATCACCGGTACCCTCTGGGGAACATTCGACACAGGCAAAGAACGATTTGTATTTAATAACAACCTGATCCATAAAAACTCTTTGATGGCCAAATTGATTGAAATATCAAAAACAGCCAACAAAGACGCTAAAGCGAAAGGCCTTAAAAAGCAGTTCTATCACTATAAAATCCGGGCCGTAGTGGATGACAAATTCACGCCCTCCTGGCCGGGCAAATACACCGCCGAATACTGGCAGGAAAAGCGGGCGTCAACGCCTTATCGCTCCTGGATGCGTGAGTACATGTGTACACCCATGTCCGACGGTACCATCTTTAAGCCGCAGTGGATTCAGTATAAAAAAATGCTGCCGCTGGCGCAATATGATGCTTTGGTGGTGTATGGTGACCTCTCCTATAAAGACAAAGGCGACTACAAGGCTCTTGGTTTAGTAGGTAAAAAGGGCCGGGAGTTTCACGTTATTCACGCATTCGTTAGCCAGACATCAAGGGCCATGTGTGCTACCTGGCTTTATGACCTGTACGAGCGCCGGAAGCTGGAAAAATACAACATCGTTTACCTTATCGAGGGCCTCTTTGCCCAGGATGAGTTTGTCAACGACTTTGACACCGAAGGCGACCGGCGGGGCTATTACATACCCATAACGCCCGACAGGCAAACTAAGGCTAATAAATATGACCGGATAGAGAGCATGTCAGGCCATTTTGAACGGCTCTATGTATGGTTTAACGAAATGGAAAGGAACCACCAGGGCCAGGTCACATTGATTGACCAACTACTGGCTTTTGAAAAAGGAAGCGGCGCCAACGATGACGGCCCCGACATGCTACAATCTGCCATCGCAGAGCTTAACAAGGCCACTTTCGTAGAAAAATTCGACGCAAAAATAACACCGCGACAGGCGGTTAAAAACAGATATTGGTAATGGCACGATTTATCGCACAAACCGACTACGACATGCAGGTAAAGCAGGAGATCATTAAGCTCCTGACTTCACCGACCGACTGGTTCAACTCGGCAAAACTGGTAAGGGCCGAAAACACGGCCATATCTCAAATCAGAAACCGGATAGGCAGGCGTTACGACTGCGACCAGGTGTTTGTTGAACCGGCAGACCCGGACACCCGCGACCCGTTTATCGTCACCATCACCATCGACATCGCCCTGTATCACCTTTACAGCCAGACCGGCTCAAGAGATTTACCCGAGCACCGGAGTAATCGCTACCAGGACGCCATCGACTGGCTGAAGGATGTGGGCAATGGTGAAACAGACGCCGATTTGCCGGTCATCACCAACGATGACGGGGAGGATTATTCAGACGTCCGCATCTGGGGGCGTGAACCGATTGATCATAAATATTAAAACCACTTCAAATGGGCCTTAAAGATTTTTTTAAGACACGAAAAGAACCGATAAGCCGGGCCGATAGCCCGATGAATGCGGCTTCAAATATCTCGAACAAGGATTTACTCATCATCAACAAGATTGTGGATGAGTTTAAAGATCGCTCGCGCAAACAAATCAAGGAGTGGCGCGATGCCATGACGGCTACCGAGGATGTGGACGACCCACGCTGGTACCTGCTGCAGGATTTATACGATGACACCATCGACGCCCACCTGGCATCAGTCATCGATACCCGCAAAATGGCCACCACGAACCACAAATTCTACGTGATAGACAAAAAAACCGGTGAGCAGCTGGAGGAACAAACCAATTTTTTGAACCGCCGGTGGTTTTTTGATTTTGTTGACGTGGCTCTGGAAGCGATTTTGAAAAAATACTCAGTCGTTCAAATCATTAAAGGCGAAACAAGGCCTTTGATTTATCCCATTCCACGCCGTAACGTATGCCCGCAGCGCAAAAGGGTATATATGGAAGTATCGGGAGAAAAGCACCTGGACTACAGCGAGGAAAAGGACGTGATTGAAATCAAACACAGCTCTCCCTTTGGCATTCTCAACGATGTTATCCCCAACACCATCTGGAAGAAAAACGCCATGCAGTCCTGGGCGGAGTTCGGCGAAAAGTTCGGCATGCCGCTTATCACCGCCACCACTTCCAATCAAAAAGACATCAGCCGCATTGAGGCTATGCTCAAAAAAATGGGTGAGGCGGCACAGGCCGTACTTCCCCAGGGAACCAGCGTGGAAGTGCACGACACCCCGGACTCCGGCAACTCGGAAGGGGTGTACAACAAACAGGGAACCTTCCACGACAGCCAGATTTCTAAGAGAATCATCGGCGGAACGATGATCAGCGACTCGGGTTCCAGCTACAAGCAATCGGAAGTCCACGAGCGAACGCTGGATGAAAAAATATCGGTGGCCGATAAACGCTTTGTATCGTTTGTGGTCAACGATGACCTCTTTCCGATACTCAACCAGCTCGGCTTTCCTTTCGATAATGAAAAAATGGCCTTCCAGTTTGATGAGACCGAGGAGCTATCCAAAAAAGAACACTGGAAGATCGTCAGCGATGCGGCCAGTAAGTTTGAGTTTGACGATAAAGGGGTTGAGTGGATCGCCAAAACTTTCAATATTCCCATCGTGGGAGTGAAGAAAACCCTGAACAATCCCAACGCAAATTTTAATAACGCCACTTCCATGCGGGCACTGGCGGTGGCGTGCGGTGTTACCCTGCCCGACTATTCCGATCCGCACAGCCATCCCCATGCGGCGGAGGATATTAGCAAGCAGCTCTCCGATGACCTGGACAGCTTCGATAAGCAAATTGCCAAATTCCTGTGGAATAAAGACCTTTCCGCCGCCGATAAACAAAGGCTGCTCAAGGGTAAACGAATCGCCGAAGAGATACGCTCCGGGCTTTTCGATTCATGGAAAGACCGGGTCAATATCCAGTACAACGCCCCGGATCATCGCTCACTGGCTGCAATGGAGATGAACTTGTTTCGATTCGCCGAAGCAAAGGGCCGGGCGGAAGTGCTGCTGCTAAACCAGCTGCTTATCGATCGCGATAAAAACCAAATCCGGGGCGAAAAGGACTTCCTGAACAAAGCGAAAGAGATTAACAAGACCTTTAATGAGTCGTATCTTAAGACCGAGCGCAAACTGGCCATTGCCACCGGCCAGAACTCAGCACGGTACTTCGAGTTTATCCGGGAAAAAGATGAAATACCGACCTGGGAATATCAAACGGTAGGGGATGACCAGGTACGAGATAGCCACCGGGCACTCGACGGAAGGGTGTTTTACTTCGACGATGTTCAGGCCCGAAGGCTATGGCCGCCGAATGGTTTCGGTTGCCGGTGCGAGGCAATTCAGTTTGTTGGTGAGCCGGGCGATAAGCTCATGAATGGCAAGGACGGCGTGCCGCAACTTTTCCCGGATAAAAAATCACTCGATCAATTCGGGTTCAACAGGGCCGAGGCCGGTGTGGTATTCCGGCAAAACCAGATGTACATGGATACCCTGGAGGATGTGGAGAGCAATTCATCTATCGGCAAGGCCATTAACGACTACACGTTTGCCGACTACGGGCTTAAGAAGTTTAAGGACATGAGCGGCATGCAATCGCTGAAGCTCGACAAGACCATCACCCCCGACAACGTTGGGGAGTTGTTTGTGAATAACGCCGGAACTAATGATTACAAGGCAATGGGCTTTGCTGATTACCTAAAGCGAAAAACCATACTAAAAGAAAAGGTTTTTAAAAATCACACAACCGGCAAATATGTGAAGGAATCGGAAAATCGCCACCAGCTGTTCGGTAAAGTCGGGGATGTGCTTAATAATCCGAGTGAAGTCTACCTTCGTGAGGAAGGTGAAGAACAAATCAGGTACATCAAATTCTTTAAGGAAAAAACAGTGGTGGTCGACACAAAAATCACAAATGATTCCCTGGAGATGATAACCTGGTATGAACAAAAAGTTCCGGAGGAAAAGCTGAGAACGGGGCTGTTGATAAAATAATAAAATCATTAAGCGTGCCACCACGTCCGGTTAAGGATACTGATGGGCTCGCAGGGGTTGCCGAAGCATTAACCTCCACTAAAACCGCTTAATGATTTCGTAAATACAAATATACAACAAAAAAGGACACAATGCCAACGGGAACATCAAAACTTAGGCTGCTCATTGAGCTGGATAACAAGATGAAAGGCGGGCTGGACAAAGCACGTAAGCGAATCGACCGGGCCACCGGAGGGATGCAAAAAAAGCTCAACGACTTTAAGGTAAAAAACATCGAAGCATTCGACCAGCTCAAGCAGGAAGTGCCCGGACTGGAACGGGCCTTGAACGTGCTTAAAAACCCCTATGTAGCAGGAACCGCCGCCGCCGTGGCCTTCACAGCAGCCATCGGAAAAGCTACATCTGAGGCTATGAATTTTGAACATGAGTTCATGAATATACGGCAATTGAATCTTGATAAACCCAGGGAGGAATTGAATAAATATCGTAGCGATATTATGGATACGGCAATGGATACCGGTATTAATGTAAAAAAGATGTCGCAGGGTTATTACGATTTACAATCTGCTCTCGGTGTTTATGGTGATGAAGCAAAAGAAATAGCTAATCAGGTAGGCCGGTACTCAATATCTACGCAGGCTGATTTTAACGAAAGTATTAACCAGACCTCTAAAGCCATGAAGGCATTCGAGATTCCGGCAGATGAAGTACAATCATTGCTTGAATCAAATGCTAAAGCCGTGCAAACAGGTGTTGTAACTTATGGCGAGCTTGCCAAGGTACAAACCGAGTATGCAGGTCAGGCTGCAGCGATCGGTCAGAATGTAGACACGGCTAATAAAATATTCGCTGCCTTTACATCCATCGCTAAAAATGCAGATACAGCGGCCACAATGACCAAATCAGCGTTTGAAGGTTTGGCCGATCCAAAAGTCTTGAAGGGTATGGAGGATTATGGTGTTAAAATTTATGATGCTAACGACAATATGCGGTCGCTTGATAAGATTATTAAAGATACCAGTGAAAAAATAGACGCCATGAATGACCAGAAATTCAATAAATTCATGGGTGATGTCGGAGGCCCTGAAGGACTGAGGATGTTGTTTGGCAAACTGAGAACCGGCGCCGATGACTTCTTTAAAACGATGAAGACTTATGAAACATCCGCTGTTGATTTAAATAAGATGTATGAAAACGCAACGCAAGACCCATTGACTGTATGGCGCCAGGTGAAAAATAACTTCAATACAATGTTTACTAAAATTGGCCTTAAATTTTTAGGGCTGGTTGATAAAATCGGGATTGGAATATTGAAAGTTATAGATTGGTTCCGATCTGCTAAGGACGAAATGGAGATAGTCGGCCACATTATTGCCGGTCTTGGCGTGGCATGGACTGTTCTCAATGCCAAAATTATAGCCGGAAAAGTCGCCACAATGGGTTTGGTGGTGGCCACGAAATTAGCCACTGCGGCACAATGGTTATTTAATGCGGCGGCCAACGCCAATCCGATTGGGGTAATTGTAATGGCCCTCGGCGCCCTGATTGGGTATTTAGTTTACGCCTATAAAAAGTTTGATAAGTTCAGGGCTATCATCAAAGGAACCTGGGAAGTCATAAAGGGGTTTGGCAAAGTCATTAAAGAGTACGTTATCAACCGTGTTAAAGGCATATTGTCTGGCCTTGGAAGCCTGGCAAACTCTATCAAGCTACTTTTCAAAGGAAAATTCGGAGCCGCCTGGGATGAAGCTAAAAAAGGAGCGAGTGGTCTCATTGGTATTGATGCGCGTAAAAAGGCTATCGAACAAACAGTCGCTCTTAAATATGATTATAAAAGTAAATACGCCTTTGAAATGGCCAAAGCAAAAAAGGAAAAAGCCGAGGAGAAAGAAGATGAGAAGCCCACTTTAATGGATGAAATAGAGTACGATGGGGCAGGCGATTCTACTGATAAAGGGGGAAACAACAAAGGCAATCAAACAAGGACATCTCCACAAAGCATCGGAGGTGGTGGCCAAGCCAAAACCACAAAAATTTCTATTGATAGTTTTATTAAAAACTTCAATCCCACTCATCAGTCTATTAATAACATGAATAAAGATGAACTGGAGCGGTGGATGACAGAGATGTTCTTACGAGTTACTCAATCAGCTGAAAGGACGGGGGCATGAGCAAGGTAAAAGGCTTTAAGGAGTTTTCTAACAAACTGGAGCGGCTGAATAAAACCTATAAAAAGCTACCTAACGAGCTTGCAGCCATTTCTGTAAAATTCTCTAAGGAAAGATTTAGGGATCAGGCGTGGCTGGACAGAGCAAGGGAGAAGTGGCCCGAAAGAAAACGGAGAAGACCGGGAACAAAGAAACGCTCTCAAACATTACTGGTAGACAGTGGCCGCCTCAAGCGTAGTGTGAGAAAAATTCACGCTTCTGTAAGACGCATTATCATCGGTTCAGATGCCCCGTATGCTCAAATCCATAACGAAGGGGGAACCATTGATGAGACGGTCACGGTGCCAAAATACACAGTCCGCTCACACAAAAGGAGGTCTCATACCAGGAAGCGGGCTGGAAGGACTGAAAGAGTCCGGTCAACCACGGTCGAGAGCCATACTGTACAAACACATAAGCGCAAAATGAACACCAAGATTCCACAACGTCAGTTTATGGGGTCGAGCTACACGCTTGCAACCAGGTTAATCAATCACTCAAAAAAACGTTTTGACCAAACTTTAAAACGATAAGCCATGTTACAGCCATTACTTGAACTTTACAACAAAATAGAAGGAGCGAGCCAGCAGTTTACAGACGCCGGAATAACGCCTTTCAATTTCTTTGACGTTTATCGCTCTCAACCAACAGAACCGGAGCTTTATGAGTACTTCCCACTCCCTGCCATTTTCGTTGACTATTCCATGCAGGGCCAGGGCATCAATCAGCCGCGACTCATTACAATGACACTGCATTTACAAACTGATGAGATGCCCAGCGCTGCCAACATCTCAGAACAAAAACTCGATGGCGTTAAGAGATTCATGTACGGACTAAAGCTTCAGGAGATACTCGAAAACAGCAGGCTCGGTAAAACAACCGCTCTAAGGTTTGTGTCTGAAGATATAATTGATGTGCCGGTTGTAAACTACCATTCACAGACTTACCAGTTTGAAGCTTACATTGCCGACATGATGGATAAAGCTTCTGAAATTCTCGGCGAATTTGAAACTTTAAATATCTTCGGATCACTTAAAAATTTGCCTTAAATCGGCAATTCAATTTATCACTTTTTGTTATCTCTTTAAATTTTTAAAAGTGCATATTTTGATGATAACACTCTGTTATCTTTGGGGCTTTATTATATGCTTTTTTGTTATCATTTAAATCACCGGTAAGCATCCAATCAAATTTATTTATATTGGCCTTTTTTGGCTTATTTTTGCCATGATATATCCAATAAGTATCCAATTCGAATTTTTGGACTTTTTTATATTACTCCTTGTGTAACAAAGAAATAAGAAAAAATAAATTAAGTGTGTATTTTGTTCTGCCCATTAATTGTGCATTAATAGATGAATACTGTTTATAACAACTTTGTGTTAAAGATGCCGGCGGGTAATACTTTACCTCGCTGTGTATCTTTTTATATTCATTGAGAATCTGCTGTTTGCTGAGAGCATCCCAGTATTTTTGAGCGAGACGCTCATAGCCTTGCAGTATAAGCACGTCCATTTGTTCAAAAGCTTCCTGCCACCAGTCCCAAAACATACCACCCGGTGCGCAGGTAAGTATTCGGATCATATCATAATCAATATGCAGTGTCCGGGTTTCATCATTCTCATCATAATACACAAGCGTATTTTCCAGGTACATATATGCAGTCTCAAAAATGCACATAAGCCATTCATCCTGTGTTATGCCGAAATATTTATATACTCTGTTATCCATTTTAATTCAATTTTGCGTTAAATCCATCCGCTTCCTGGTATCGTCTCCGTATAGCTTGTAGCTGATTGAGCAGGGTAGTAAGTTCATCGACTGTAAAGCTGTTTAAATGCTTTTGAAACTTTGTTTTTCGTTGTATAAAAGCATTAATTTCCCTTACTTTTTCTCCGGAAGTCATTTGCGAATTAATAAGCCCGATTTCGTACATAAGCACAAAAACGGATCTCCGAAAGCGTTGCTTCAACTCGTTTTGCTGCTTATCCTGTTTGCCGGTTTGCTCTGTCATTTCCTCGAGCTTTTCTATCAAACGTTGCGCTTCTGCGTAGTACATTTCTGAAGTATGCTCAGTCCTGCTTTTTGTGATTGACAGCACCATATTTTTTTTATCGTCAGTGCTAATGTTAAGGTCATTGAGCAACCGGTATATTCGCTTATTTTGATTTTGTGTTCGTTTCATAATGTCGTGTTTTATTCGTTCCAATAAACATCCGCGCCCTCTGGCCATATAATATATTCAGCTCCCCCGCCGTAGCGTGATTGTATAAATGCTTTGTAACCTTCTACCCATATCTTTACAAAAGCATCGTAGCGTATCTGTTTAGCCACACGCCCGGCGGGTTCTTTGCCGTCTGCGTGAGAGATTAACACAAACAACTTATTCGGATATCCATCACGGAGTTGTTTGTATTGATAATAGCTCATTCCCGTGTACTGTACACTATCTATAATTACAAAATGCGGGCTTTTATGCTTATTCAATCGCTCTATTAATTCGTTGAGAGGCTCCTGGTCGAGAAGCAATACCCGGCGCTTAACTTCCTTCATGTTTGTTTGTATGAAGGCGTTTTTCATCGAGAGCGAAGCGCCTTCCTCCATTGCATTGTAAGCCACCTTACCAAAGTTTGCCAGGTACTTAGCAAGTTGCAACGCAAAACGGGTTTTCCCGTTTGCGCTATTTCCCCAAATCAACCAAGAGCCACGTCGCTCCGGTTTGCCGATAGCGTTTAACCACGCGCCGTCAAACTCGAGTGCCTTATGATTCGCATGAATAAGCTCTGTAACACTAACTGCCCGTTTCATTATTTCTCCTGTGTTTTGCGTTTTTGAATCTCAATATATATCCGTCTGAGTGAGCCACCGGTTTTTGCATATAGCTGCTGAACATCCTTTGCCCCGTTGGCTTTTGCAATAGCAGCCGTCATTTGCTTATAGAATTCTTCCCGTGCTTCCCCACCGGATGGCGTGATTTGCTGAAATTTATTCCCGAGCCTGCTAAACATTTCAGCATATCCAACCTTTTTATTAGCAAGCTTCTTTTGCATCTTTGCTTTTAATCCATCTGCCCCCATAAGATACCATCCACACGCGCGCTCGGTAGCATTCCACAGGGCCTTAACTTCCAAAAAAGCATCATACGCAAGGTCGCCCGCTTCATCGAGTATCACCATTGGGCTATCTATACTTTTAATGTAGAATACCAGATCATCATATACATCAGCATATTTACCCTCATAATCAAGCCCGAATTCTTTCGCGACTTTACGGATTAGCTTTTGCTTTGATTTAACCTGTGAGCAATCGACATATACACAATTTTTATGAGACTTTGTGTATTGCCGTGCCGTAAAAGTTTTCCCGATGTCGGCACTATCAGCCAATACGGCTGATAGTGAATTGTTCTGGCATGCCTCAAGCTGCGAGCTTATAAAATTAAAAACCTTTGTTCGTGCAGCTTGCCATTCAGGTTTATCAGTAATCTGCACATCAAGCTTTCGCGCAATACTGATAAATTTCGCGTCTGATAAAACCTGCTCATCGTCCTTATTAATAATCCGTGACAATTGTGCAGGATTTATTCCTAAACTTTTTGCTAATTTCGCATTACTTGCGTAATTTTGTCTCTGTGCTTTGATTGCTTCAACAATCTTAGTCTTTACATTTTTATTCATACCATTCGCTTTTTATAGTGAATCAATTCCGTTGTTTCGATCGGTTTCCTGGTCGGCTTCGGAATACTCCCAGGCGCTTTCATCGTTCTGGGAGTTTTCATTTGTATCCTCCGCCGGCCATGATTCCGGTTCTGTGTTATCCGTATTATCCGGTGTGATTATTTCCACATTGTGAAGGTTCTCACGTTTATCTTTTATCTCTTTATCAAACTTGGTTATGTATTTACGTTGCTCTGTAAATATCTGCTCATCCTGCTCGGTACGCTCCGCCTGAGCTTCATTATATTGCGCAATTCTGTTACAGGTATCTATATATTCAGTATCCTGATATATATGTACCCGTGATATTTGCCCGTCACTGTCCGGAATATAATATGCATCGACAGTATAATCTTTCGGATTCAGTTTCGAGAGCGTATCAATACTACTGAGTTGATAGTATTGATACTGCACCTGCACGTATTGTGAGCGTCGAATCGAGGTTTGTGTCTTTTCGCCGATATATCGCGCCAGGATAGCTTCATTATAATGTACCAGGTTAGGGTTCGCAGTAGCCTGTAAAACATCCAGCCTGCTCATACCCTTATATCTTTTTTGGTCCCTGTGCAGGTCATTATTGTATCTCTCTATAACCTCTAAATCATCATTAACAAGCTGGTCATAACTATACGTTTTTTCCTTTGTCGATACCGTCCCGTCATCATACCAGACCTTTTCGTTACGTGTCTTATTCGCTTCGAGCTTGCTGTAAAATCGCCCGATCCCCTCTTGGTATCGCTTTTCATAGCCGTATTTCTTTGCCCTGTTATAATGCTCAGCACGTTTTTCCTGACTATTCCCCGCCGCTGCAAAATGCACGAACGGGAAAACAACACCGGCCTTCATTAAATCATCTTTGAATTGATTTACGATGTGATGTTCCACCTCTACCTCTGCCGGTATGCCCAAACTTAACGAATCCAAAAACCTGAACATATTACGCATACAGTCAACAAACAAAGATTTGTTTTTATAACTGCTGTATGATACCCCGATAACAGCACCGGTCTTAACATCATACGCGTAATATGCTTTTACACGTGAGCCGTCCTGAAGCTTCCGGGGTAAGTCTCTATCGTCCATTGATATTTTTGAGAGAGAGTAATCAGGTAAGCGCCTGTGCATGTGCGGGCGATGTACGTCATTCCATTGATGCCTGTCATTACGTTTGATATCTACAACAACCCTGTTTTTCGGATCATTTACATAGTTCCATATTGTCGCATCAGACACCGTTATCGGTTCACCTTTATCATTATAGAAGTCCATCCTGTCAAAAAGTTCACCGGTTTGATTATCTACCACATCAACCTGTCCCGCGAGAAATTGCAGATATATATCATGTACCACCTGCACGTACGGCTTATTATTCATCGTATAGATTGAAAGTATTAAGCGTTCCAAGGCTTCATTAACTTTTCTGCTGTTACTGTTACCGTAGCCTTTATGAATAAGGGCCGTGTATCCCTCATTGATATATTTCTTATATTTGTTTTTTAACCTGAGCTGGTTACCGGGGAGAGTGTGTTGATATTCTTCTTTAAGTTCATTCACTATACGTGTTAATTGTGCCCAAATTCCTTGTTTTCTGCCTCCTAATGCCTGCCGTTTTGCTTTTGTGTTATTCTGTACCGCATGTATAGCATTAAGAAACATCGCGTTCGTATGATATTCCTTCGCCCGCTCGGTCGGTAGATACCTACCATCCTGCAATTGATAATTCGCGTAAAACTGAATCGCGTCCCTGTCAGCTACAAGATGTTTCCTGAATGCCTGGTATTTTACCAGCCGGTGAGGATCGCCAACCTTTTCCTCTATCTTCCGTTTAAACCGCTCCGGAATAGTAGAATACTGTATAAGAGCGTGGCGGCCATTACCGCCACGCTGCACCACATATAATTGCCCCCTTTTCACAAGAGCATCGTAATTATGTCTACTCATTATATTTCCTTCTTTATACAGCCAGCGTCCTTCTATACAGAGAGTTTCTTCTATGTAATGTATCATAATGCAATTATTGTGGTGCTTTGTAGCGGGGGCAGGATTCGAACCTGCGTCATGCTGCTTATGAGACAGCGCTGGAGCCTCTCCAGTCCACCCCGCTGTATGAGGCGCGGTGCGCCTCAAAAAAAATCAGAATAACAATATAATTAGTAGCGCAATCACCGGTAGAGAAGCCCAATACTTCCGAAAGCTTTCGCGAGCACATTGCGAGCAGAGCCATTTACCGTTCCACCACCGCCAGAGTGCAGGATAATTACCGCACTTTTCACATGTCCTGAACCGAAACTGTTTATATTTATATCCCATAGCTATTCGTTTTTGCCGTTAACATAAGAATTCAGTATATCAGACAACTCCGCATCCCTGTCCTTATAGAGTTGTATCATAGCGCGTGCATCCTGCACCGCCTCCATCAATACTTCACCCATCGCATAATTCATAGCAGTGACAAGCTTAAGCCAGTACTCTTC
>JAIPAH010000060.1 GCA_021740175.1 Bacteroidales bacterium | reverse complement strand
CAGTCCCCACAATCACAATAAAAGTCAGCGGCACCAGCAACTCAGCTTGTGCCATATTCATTTCCTGCATGCGAAGAGCAAAAAGGGAAGAAACGGCAGCAGCAACAATCCCCCTGGGAGCCATCCAGCTTAAAAAGAGCTTTTCCCGACTTGTCAGCTTACTTCCCATGGTGGACAAAAACACCGATGCCGGTCTTGCGATAAAAATCAAAACGCCGAGGAAGGCAAGGCTTTGCATGGAGATATTGTTAAACACTTCCAGCTCCAACCTACCGGCCAGTACAATGAACAAGATAGATATGATTAAGACCCTCAAATTCTCTTTGAACTCGAGGATGTGTTTAACACTCACAAATTTTTGGTTGGCAATGACAATTCCCATCAGCGTGGTAGCAAAAAGGCCCGACTCATGCTGGAAGAAGTCGGCTGCCAGGTAAGAAGCAATTACCAGCGTCAGGGTCATGCTTTCCTGAAGATAATCGGGTATCCAGAATTTTTTCAGGAACAACACCAGGAGAGTGGCGAAGAGCAATCCGCTTAATCCTCCAAAAAGAACTGTTTTTCCCAGACTCAGCAAAACGGTACTGGTAGCTCCTTGCAACCCTCCTGTAGCTATCGCTTCAAAAACCAAAACAGCCAACAAGGCTCCTACCGGGTCTATTACAATCCCTTCCCATTTCAAAATATCCGAAACTCTCCCCGAGGGCCTGATATGCCGCAAAAGCGGCCCGATAACCGTAGGTCCGGTAACTACCAGAATGGCTGCCAGGAGAATGGCCACATTAATATTCAAACCTAACAGATAATGAGCAGCCGTGGCGGCTATAATCCACGTAACAATCACCCCGACGATAATAAGGGCCAGCAAAACACCACCGATTTCTTTGAGTTCCTTGATATCCAGGGTTAATCCTCCTTCAAACAGGATGACAGCTACAGAAAGGGATACGAAAGGCAGTAACATATCTCCCATAAGGGCATCCGGGTTGATGACGCCCGTTAAAGGTCCGGCTACAAAGCCCACTACCAGTAACAAAAAGATCGAGGGAAAACGAAGGCGCCAGGCTATCCATTGAGAAACAATTCCAAGGATAACAATGCCCCCCAATTCCAAAAGTACGTCTTCGGCCATAATTTTTGGTTTTGATATTTACAGGCAAATTAACAAATAAAAAACACTTAAGTTAGTCCGAGTGGCTCTATTCTAATAGATGGTTGATATTTAATAAATTGTGTTTTAGAAATCATTGAGAGAAATCCAAAAATCAATGATAAAGCGAGTTAATTTTACCCGGTAATATTTAGAAATATACCAATTCAAGTTATTTCCGTTACATTACCTATCTTTGAAATGAAAAATATTATCCTTATGAAATTAGTCTGGTTATTGATAGTTTCAACGATTTTATATCTCGGGGGCACATCCTGTTCCCCCATAACCAAAACACAAAAAAAAGCGGTCGGGGATTATTTCCAGACCATTGCCCGTTTCCCCGAATATCCCAGGGAATTAAAACATTATTCCTCCAAGATAAAAATGAACCGGACTCACATCTTCCCGCAAACCTATAATTCGGACTCGCTAATGATTGAAACCCTGGTCAACTCTTATGAAGTCTTCCAGAAGGAGAGCCAAATAGAAAACAGCCTGAATAGCGACCTAAATGATATGGCCCAGTACATAACCAGATATTATTCAATGACCCCTGATGGATTTTGGTTATACAAAACCCTGTCATCCGGCACCTCATTATTCGGCCAGTTTCTGGGATTTGGAAATATAGCCAACAAGGTGACCCGTCAGGCGGATCAAAACAAACTTATTAAGGTGGGCGGTAAAAAAATTAAAAATCATATAATCAATGGAGAAAGTACAATTCAAAGGACTACCGAAAGAATAAATCACTATGCGGATTCCCTTCTTAACCACAAGCTGAAAAAAGAAGACAAATACCTGAAAGACAGCTACCGGAAATTCCTCCGTAATCTCCGCTCCCGCCCCGATGCTTATGAGTATTATTCTATTTATAATGAAATTTTTATGAGAAATTTTCGCCTGCTCCACCATACCCAAAAACTGGCCCGACAACTAAAAAAAGGCTCCTTACAAGTAATGGAAACCCATCAAAAATTAAGTAAAAAACTCAAAGAGCGAAATAAGCTGGAAAGGGATATTCCCGAATTATATGACTTACTGCACAGTATGAACAGGTTACAAAAAACCATGAATACGCTTCACCGGTTAGAGGAAACCGTTCCGGGAACAATAAAAGTCATTCCCATGGAGCATCAAAAATAAAGTATCAGACATGAAGTAACTCAATATATAAATCAACCTAAACACAAAAAAATATGATAGAAAAATTTAACCGGTTTTTCGACACCGCTTCGCCGGAAAATCCTGTTGTTCAATTTTTTATACTTGTCGCTTTGATAATTCTCTTGTGGCTGATAGGCAGGATTGTCAAACATATCCTAAAAAGAGCCTCCAGAAAAGTCCTGAAAAATGAGAAACCCGTATACTCGGCTTTTCTGATTGCCATTTCCAAATCTATCACTTTCATTCTTATTGCTATTGGTATTTCCCTGTTGGTAAGTATTTTGACGTTACCGGAAAACTTTACGGGAATTGCCGAAACCACCGCTTCCATACTCCTTATTCTCTCAATCGGGCTGCTGGGTTATTACCTGATGGATGCCCCGGGCGTATGGTTTGAGGAGCTAATGATGCGTCACGAGAGTTCTATGAGCAAAATGTTTACTCCGGCTATTCGCAAGACCTTGCGGGGGATTGTTTTGATATTGGTTTTTATCCAGATATTCCAGGTGCTGAGTGACAAACCCCTCACATCGGTCATCGCCGGATTAGGAATCGGTGGGCTGGCAGTAGCCCTGGCTACGCAGGATACCATAAAGCATTTTATCGGTTCTTTTGTTATTGCTGGAGATAAACCTTTTGACATCGGTGACCGGATTGTGGTCGACGGCCACGACGGTCCTGTAGAAGCTGTTGGCATGCGCAGCACCCAAATCCGCACGCTGGCAGGCCACCTGGTTTCAATACCCAACGGGGAACTGGCTAACCGAACCATACAAAATATCGGCAAGCGCCCCTATATCAGGAGAGTGGGCAATGTAACCATCACTTACGATACTCCACCCGAAAAAATTCAGCGGGCAGTGGATATCGTTAAAGAAATCCTTGATAATCATGAAGGTATGAAAGAAGACCTCCCCCCAAAA
This sequence comes from Bacteroidales bacterium, assembly GCA_021740175.1. Taxonomy (GTDB): domain Bacteria; phylum Bacteroidota; class Bacteroidia; order Bacteroidales; family JAIPAH01; genus JAIPAH01. Next base: position 14,500 of record JAIPAH010000060.1, on the reverse strand, counting down.
GTGTATTTCAGTGAGCTCAACAGTGATTCACTCAACATAATGTTCTTTTATTGGTATCATCCTCCCGATTACTGGGCTTATATGGAATTTACCGAGTGGGTGAACAAGAAAATCTTCCGGCGTTTTAACGAGGAAGGCATTGATTTTGCTTTCCCCACGCAAACGCTTTACCTGGCCGGAGATGAGAAACGGCCGCTGAACGTAGGTTTAAACCAAAATCCCGAAAGTCATGGCCCGATTTCTTAAAAAACGACGAAAAGCGTTTCCGGCCTGAAACGGTGATGTTTCTGGAAGACCTGAAAGATTTGCTCAACCAGGCCGTGGAAGCCATAGAACTGTACAACAATATGCTATCGGATCAGCTTACGATTTACAATACCAATGTCAACAACCGAATGAACCAGGTGATGAAAACCCTGACCATCTTTGCATCGATTTTTATTCCCCTGACTTTTTTGGCCGGCGTATACGGGATGAATTTCGATTATATCCCGGAGCTGGCATGGAAATACAGCTACCCTGCGTTTTGGTCTGTGAGTGGCGGGCTGGTAATCGTGCTGGTGATATTCTACAGAAGAAAAGGATGGTTGTGATCAATCATGGCTGGAGACTGGTGGTAAGGTGAGAGGAAAAACTTAAATCATCGGTTCTGAGGCTTTCCAAAAAAAGGTCTAAGTTTCCGATTTTAACATTTCTTTTCCAATTTGAATTAATGCCTATTAATCGGTATCTTAAAAATATTTTTAAAATATATTCCGAAGGGGTTATTAGGCGATAGTGTCAGGTTTTTGTTTCTATTGTGAGAATCTTTACTTTTGGTAATCGAAAAGGGTTTGTTTATAAATGTGGAGTTTACACATAGAAACCGGACACATTACAAAACACTAAGCAAAACAAATGCTTGTTTTCTAATCATAAACCAACTACATGGATAAAACACTATCAGTCATCATTCCAGCCTACAACGAAGAGCGGACCATTCGGGATATTCTCGATAAGATTATTGAAGTCCGGCTTATTCATGATTTCCGCAAAGAAATTGTGATTGTTAACGATTGTTCGAAGGATCGGACGGTGGAAATTGTTGATAATTACATACAGGCAAATCCGGATGAGAGCATCCGACTTCTTTCCCAACCTGAAAACATGGGTAAGGGTGCTGCATTGCATCGGGGTATTGCAGAAGCTACCGGGGATTACGTGATTATCCAGGATGCCGATCTGGAATACGATCCGCACGAGTACAACAACCTACTGAAGGCAGCCCTCGAAGGTTTTGCCGATGCGGTCTACGGGTCACGTTTTCAGGGTAACAACCCACATCGCATTCTATTTTTCTGGCACACCATAGGCAATAATATCCTTACTTTCATCAGCAACATGTTTACAAATCTTAACCTGACAGATATGGAAACTTGCTACAAACTATTCCGTAGCGATATTATCAAACGGCTGGATTTAAAAGAAAAACGCTTTGGCTTCGAGCCCGAAGTCACCGCCAAAATTGCCCGCTTCCCCCGTATCCGTATTTACGAGATCGGGATCTCCTACTATGGAAGAACCTATGAGGAGGGTAAAAAGATCGGTGCCGCAGACGGCTTTAGGGCTCTGTATTGCGTATTAAAATATAACATCTTTAAACGAAAAGCGCTGAAATGAGTTGGAAGAATCAACCTTGGTCTACAAAAATAGTAGTTATCACTACCATCATTCTTTTGTTGGTGAGCATTGTTCCTCCTAAAAAATGGTCGAATCAAAAGGTTATCAATAATGACGTGGCGGAATATTATGCTTATCTCCCCGCTACAATAATTTACCATGATTTATCCTTTGATTTCAAAAAAAATCTTCGGGAGGACTTTTCAGGAAGGATTTGGGTAATTAAGCCTGAAGGCAAAGATTTCAAGGTTATAAAAATGACAATGGGCTTATCAATTTTGTTTTTACCCTTTTTCTTGCTGGGCCATCTATTTGCCCTGCTAACTCCGTTTGCCGCCGATGGGTATACTGCGCCTTATGAGGCAGCAATAAGTTTGAGCAATGTGACCTTTGCCCTACTCGGATTATATTTTTTAAAAAAACTGCTCAAACGCCATTTTACGGAAAAAATCACCTCATGGACTCTGATAGCCATCGCTTTCGCCACGAATATCTTTTTCTACTCATCCTTGCACGTTGGAACTTCACATGTTTACAACTTTGCTTTGATTACCCTTTTTCTTTATCTTAATGAAAAATGGCATGAGGCGCCGGGCTGGAAACAAACCATTGGAATAGGTCTGCTGACAGGATTGATCGTATTAATACGTCCCAGTAACCTGATAGTGGTGCTGGTATTTATTTTGTATGGTGTTTATAATAAATCTACCCTGCTCCAAAAAGTACATCTTTACAGGATAAATTTCTGGAAATTGATAACCATAGCAATTATGGGCTTGTTGGTAGTGAGTCCGCAATTAATTTACTGGAAAGCTATTACCGGCGACTGGATTTATTACACTTATGGAAATGAAAGCTTCTTTTTCTATGATCCGGAGCTAATAAAAGGTCTTTTCAGTTTCCGAAAAGGCTGGCTGATATACACTCCTATGATGGGGTTGGCAATCATCGGTATGTTCTTTCTATTCAGGGAAAAGAAAAATTATTCGACAGCGATCCCGGTATTTTTCATTGTAAATATTTATATCATTTATAGCTGGTGGGCTTGGTGGTACGGAGGTGGATTCGGATCAAGACCTATGATCGATTCTTATGGATTACTTGCTATTCCGCTAGCACTGACATTTCAACAAATTTTTAAAAGAAAATTGTGGTTAAAGTATACTGCACAGGTACTTATGATCCTTTTTGTGGCTTTGAACCTTTGGCAATCCAAACAATACAAAAGGGGGATTCTGCATTACGATGGAATGACAAAAGAAGCTTATTTTCGTTTGTTTTTCTCGTGGGATTTTCCGAATAATTACAAAAAATATATTGATCGACCGGATTATAAAGCAGCTCACCAAAACATTGATCGTACTGAAAGTTATCACACCAAAAATTTAGACCATCAAGAAAAAAAGTTATTTAATTTTGTAAGCGGTATTAATCAGCTTAAGACAAAACTTATGAAAATGTATGATCATCGCGATAGTGGGTATCCTGAACTACTTGCAAAAGTAATAAAAAAGAAACACAAACACCAAAATGCATATAAACTAGTAAAAGAATATGCTAAAATCAGGATAAGAAAAATTATCACAAACGACAGTAATTGGTACGAAAAAATTAAACAACAAGCAAAAGAAGAAAACAAAGCTGTTGACAGTATGCTAAAGGAACACGTGAATTATATGTTTTTTGTGGATTACAAGAAGAATTCCGACGATTAATAGAAAAAATGAGTCCATATTGATCAGAATGAACTGAAATCCAAAACTCTTGTTTCGGCATAACACATAATGTCTCATTTTTCATGAGGCCAGTAAAAATCATTATTGAACTCATAGAAAACTGCTAATCTAATTCTAACTACTTAACCAAAAATCTATCTACGATAACAATGCGAGATATTATTTTACAATGTTCTAAGCTCAAATGCCCGGATTTTCAATAAACCGATCAGGAGTTTTGAATCCGGGTTATGTCTTCTTTAAAGTTAACCGTGAAATTGGTAATCATTTTCACATTTTACCTTCAAGATGGGTTAAAATATTTATATTTAGCTCACGATTATAAAAGAATTAATTAAACTTTAAATGAACAAATTAATCGCTAAGCACAAAAAGGTATATTCATCTATCTAGAATGCCTTTTTTCAGAGAAAGTTTATGTCAGCATATTTATTCACTTCAATGATTTCAAATGTTCTTTTCTATACAAATTGAGAAATACTTACATTTGCTTCGTTAATCTGTATGATAGAATTTGATAAGCCGCTTTGCGTAGTATAAAAACAATATTATGAAAAAACATAGTCGTCATTTTGAAACTATCTATTCAATCAACCAAAAATTCAATTCCGATTCCAAGGCGCTTTTAATATTAGGGGCTGCCTTTATAGGCACTTTAATTCTGGTATTTTTAGGCAAAGGTGTTTATGGGGGAGCAGATAATGCGGCACACTTTAAACTTGCCCGTTATGCCTTCGACAATCCGCGTTTCTTCTTTGATTATTGGGCTAAACCCGGCTACACCATTTTGGCTGCACCTGCAGCCCAATTAGGATTTGATGCAGTGAGGGTTCTTAACGTATTCCTCGGTGTAGTAGCTGCCTATTTCATGTATCTTATCGGAAAAAGATTAGATTACAAAAATGCTTATCTTATTCCCCTTTTGATTTGTTTAGCTCCCGGATATATTACTTCCATGATGTCGGCCAATACAGAAACATCCTTTATCTTCATCACTGCTGTTTCTTTTTACTTTATTGTCAACAAAAATTACAAAACCGGAATTATTCTTTTGTCCTTTTCACCGTTATTCCGTCCGGAAGCGATATTTTTCCTAGGGGTTGTGGGGTTGATAGTCTTGATAAGAAAGAAATTTAAGCTTATCCCCTATTTCTTAACAGGAGCTGTAGTGTTTTTCATCCTGGCATCGATTTTTTTCAATGGATTTGAATGGATCAAAGATTTTTTCCCCTATGGCCCTCCTGAAGAGTATGGTGGAGGCACAGGTGATTTTTTACATTATGCCCGTAAAAGTAACATGATTTTTGGAATCCCCCATGCTTTACTTCTTGCCCTGGGGGTTCTCGTAGCTATCGGCAAATTATTCTTAAACAAAACAAGAGAAAATGCCTCGCTTCTTATTAACAAATATCTATTGATCATCTTTTCCCTTATAGGCTTTTATCTCATACAATCCATTGCCATATGGAAAGGTTTGGGGACTTCTTACGGGCCTTTTCGCCATATGGTGCCCGTTATTCCTTTATCCGCTCTTATTGCCCTTGACGGGTTTAATATAATACATCACTATGCTTCCAAAATTCGATATTTAGGAGGCGTCCTGATTATCGTTCTGGCTTATTTTATCATAAGAACTCCTTTTGTTGTTGCGGACCTGCCCACAGATCTTAAACCTGAGCAAGAAGCCGTTTACAAAGCCTCTCAATGGCTGAAAAACTCAGAGTATTACCATAATAAAATCTATTTTTATAATTCTTTTTTTACCGTTTATAACAAAGATTTGAATCCCTACGATCCTAACAGGGCTACTTTTTCATGGGGTATTAAAAATACAAAAAACGTCCCTGTAAAGAGCATAATTATGTGGGATCCTCGCACTGCCCCCGGCAGAGGAGATCCTTTAGAAGAATTTAAAGACAATCCGAATTTCAAACTGCTCAAAATTATTCGACCAAAATATAAATTCGAAAAAAATGGGTATCCATATGGTATTTATATCTTTATTAAACAACAAGGTTAATGGGTAAACCGACTCGTCGCTAATCGAGACGATTTTGAATTTAACCCATACGGTAAAAACAACAGCTCCTTAATTGCCTAGAATGATACTTAAAATTAGGGACAATCTGGTAAAGAAAAGTAAATTTTCTTATATTAATAGCGTTATTTTAACTTTATTATGAAATCTATATTATGAAACGCTATCAATTACTTTATCCATTGCTTTTGGTTTTTACAATATCCCTGCAAGCCCAAGATTATCAAGCCATTTCGTCAAATGACATCTCATACTTTGCTGTGATTCCTTCCAATTCAAAAGATGATGCAGCAAATAGACTAGTTCGGGCTTTTAAAATCGATTCGATTCATGTAAACTCCGATTCGGTCTTTTTCCCTAACCCAGTGGTTCATAAAATGGATGATAATTGTTTTTATCTTTATTCTTCGTGGATAGGACCTAAGATAATTGTAAAGGAAGACGGTACGAATATTTTCTTCAACAAAGAGGAAGATTCGATTAAAATCGAAACATTAGCTGAGTTGAATGAAACCTGGACATCCTATCAAAAAGAAGATTCGCTGATTATCAAGGCAGAAATTATTAATTGGGATACCACAAGTTTTTTGGGGATTACAGATACTGTTAAGACTATAGGTTTCCAGGCTTATGATGAAAATATGGATAGTCTGGCTCATGAGGTCAATGAAATGACTATAGCCATTAGCAAATACCATGGATTTGTCAGAACGTTGAATTTCTATTTATTCCCATTAATAGGGGAAGATGTGTTTGTTCATCCCTTAAAGCAATATGAACTTGCCGGATTATCTCAACCGGATGTGGGATTAGATAATCTGACCTGGTTTGATATTCATGATTACCAGATAGGAGATGAAATTCACATTTTATTTGAGAGTGAAAGCTCAGGGCAAGGAGTGAATAGTGAGGAAACCACAAAAACTATCTATAAATATATCGGAAGAAGCGACTTTGAAGATTCTATTCAATACACTATCCATCGAAAAAAACATATATACTCTTATTCGACTTACGAGGGAGAAGAGTATATTACAAATGAATACTATGATGATACCATTAGTAAGAAAATCTATCCAAACGCCTTTTTCGATGCTTTACCGGAAAGCGTCAATCCCGAAAGCAATTTAATAGATAACTACCAAAGAATGTTTGCGGATCCTCCTTATAATGAATCAGACGGGAATGTTTCAAAAAGAGATTTGTCTAATCTTTACTTATTCATCCCCATCGAAGGAGATTGCTGGGGGGCTCAATTTTCTAGTAATGAGATAAAAAGGTATTTGAAAGGCTTGGGAGGACCTTATTACTATTATACCAACCAGGGAAACTGGGAATCGAGAGATTTAGTGTACTATGAGAAAGGCGATGAAACATGGGGAAATCCTTTGGAGATAAACGTAGGTATCGATCAAATTAATAGCAAAGAAGTAAGAGTTAAAGTAATCCCAAACCCTGCATCCGAAAGAATCTCTGTTCGTTTCAAATACCCGGATGCCTTACCTGCCGGATTCAAACTGTTTAACAATCAGGGTCGGTTGGTTAAAACCAAAAACTTACAAAAGAAAATAACAGAACTAAATATCCTTAATCTTTCCAGAGGAATTTATATATACCAAATCATCAATAAAAAAGGATTTCTAAAGAAAGGGAAATTGCTGGTGAAATAATGTCTTTTTGTTATTTTGGTAAAACATTGAAATTCTTTATAGTCAAACCGATTAAACATTACCTTTTGACTCGCCAGAAGCAACCCCAAAAACCCCCTGACTCACAAAGGCCAGCACTAAAATAACAACGATTGTAAGTATCCGCTGCCCTACCACAAATAGCAATGCCGTTTGAGTGGATACAGCGGCGAGCTGAAGGATACCATACCATCCGGCTTCGAATATGCCCAATCCGCCGGGTGTAAAGGAAAACAGATAACCTAGTTGCCCCAGGGGAGTTCCCAGAATGATGATTTCGGGATCAACAAGCACGTTGAGCGCAAAAGCAAACATCACAAAACGGGTCATCGTAAAGCCCATCTTCAAAATGCTGGCGGAATAGATGCGAACGGTCGTCTTTTTTCCGAAGTCGGGAATATCGATTCGCTCCGGCAACCGCTTGCGAATGAAAGGTACTACAGCAAACAGCCGAAGCGCCAAATTCAGCATCTGCTGCATCAGCCACAGCAAGTCGTTCTGCCGGTACACCAACAGATAGCCAAAACCAACAATGATAGCGACCATCAGCAGGGCCGTATACCCTGCATTCAGCCACCCCAGCCAATAGGGAATCACGGACGCCAGCATGATGAGCATCGCCATGAGGTCGTAGAGGCGGTCAATAAAAACCGATACGCCGGCATCCGACAGGCTGCTTTTATGGCCACGCTTCAGCCAGAGGATGCGCACTCCGAAATCGGTGAAGTCCTTGGGGAGGATAAATCCCAGGGCCCGGCTCTGGATAAAATAGTGATAATACTGATGCCACGAAGCGAGTTTGCGCCCTTCGAGAGCATTAACAATCGTTCCCCACCGAAAAGCGATGGAGGAGGTAATACCCAGCGTAGCCAGCAATGCCCCGACCGCAGGAACCCACTGAATTTCTTTCAGTTTTTGAATGGATTCTTCGTTGATGAAATAGATAAAGCCTGCAAACAAAGCAAACCCCACAACCAGCAACACAATGTGCCGCACCCATTTTATGGTTTTGGACGGTTTGCTCATGTTTGTTCTTTTATTTTTCAAAATCCGATTCCGGGAGCATGGAGAGCAGATCCGGATGAAGATGCTCCTTTATCTGCCGGTTCAGAAAGTCAATGTCTTGCTGTTCCAGCTCTTGGCGAAAGCCCCCCACTTTTCCTTTTCGGATTTTTTTGGAATTCGCTTTGTTTTTATCACCCGGCTTCATCCAGGGCTCTTTTAAAACACCGCTGGATTCCATTTTCGACATATTGGAAAACTTGCTGGCATCCACGGCTTTTTGAGCTCTTTCTTCATCTACCGGGAAGCCGGCAAAGGTGAGCATTTCGCTAAGCTGACCGAAGGTATCGGAATGAAATTTCTCGTAGCTCATGACTTTGAAATCAGCCGGTGTCTCGCGGTTTTCATAAAACTCATTAAAAAACCGAATCACTTTATTTATGCCCACCAAATCCTCATAAATAAAGTCCTTCAGGTCTTTGCGGTAAATATTTTCCCGGTATTTCAGGTGATACCAGCTTGAAACCAGCACATCGCGCGGGTCTCTTATCAGGAAAAGCAATTTCTTCCCTTTATATTTTTCTTTATTAAAAACCACATTCTCGAGCTTCGGTGGCGCCGGCACCCAGTTCCCGACATCGTGCTCAAACTTTACCACCCATCCGTCAGAGATTTCAACGAGAGCACTGTCGTTGAAAAATCGGGGGGTATGACCCGATAATTCGGCATATTTCTGCAACATAATGCGCAGCCAGGTTCGCCCGCATTTGGGATAGGAGATAATATACAGGCTCGGGTCTACACTTTCGGCTTTACTGAGTACATAAGTACGCCAGTAAAAGCGAAAAGTTTCGGCGCTGACCAATACCTTTTTAAGCTTATCCCAGTAATTTCTTATAAGAAAGACCTCTCTGTTCATAAAACTATATTATCATTTTCACGATGCTACACCTCCACCTTCTGTTCTTTCGTTTCCAGGTCTGTCGTCCGTATTATTTCAAGCTCCTTATTGCTATTCAGTTGTTGCACTGTTTTTTCATCCGGAACGTACGCCCCCACTTCCAGCTCCTGTGACTGGAAATAACGGCTTTGGGGAACATATCGCACAAAAAACTCATCACCGAAGGAAAGGTTCTTGAAGGTGTATCCGCCTTTCACAACAATCTTATCCTTAATGGTAAATGCATTTCCTTCCAGGCTGAAAGTTCGTTCAAAAGAAACCGGTATACTTCGTTGCCCGAGAATTAACGATTTTCGGATTTGCCCTTTCAGCCAGTGGGCCATGGCGGGTATCCAGCCAATGGCGATAAGTGTGGCCCGGAACAAAATATTCTTAAACGGAGTAAAGAGTTTGTTGGAAGGCACCAGGTGAAACTGCCCCTTTATGTTGCCTTCCGAATTTTCGGCCTTTGTTTGATAGGAAGGGTCTACCCACTGCGAGGTGACCACTTTGCCATTGTCCAGTCTTCCGATAATACCGCCGTCGTTGACCATCAGCGAACCGGTTTTACGGTTGAAAACCTTTATTACCCCGCCTTTGGACAGGTTTGCCAAAATGTAATAATCACCACGTACGGCCGTATAAATACGAGAGCGCTCATAGAAGCGTTCGAAATCGTCCTGCTCGTAAGGCACCTTCGCCGGTTCATCCTGTGGCCCGGTATAATCGAGATAGGCCAGCAAAAACTCCGGAACCCTGTAAAAGACATAACGGTCCGAAATAATTTCAGGGGGAACCAGCTTCTCTTCACTCAATCCTTTCAGCATCTTTTGGGCAATAGCATTGGCCAATGGGATTTCTTTACCCAGGATTTCATATCCGTGGGGATAAAAATGCAGCGTGTTGCGGCTTCCGGCACTGCCGGCATAAAACCCGTTCGGGTAAACGAAATAGGCGGAAAAATTCACCGACTCTTCCATTACTTTTCGGATTTCCGGGTCTGGATTCGATTTGTAGATTTTTCCCAGGAAAGAAACGGTTGCAGAGAGATAGCCGGGGTCCACGCCGTCATATTCGCGCGACCATCCTTCATCTTCGTAGTGATAGGTCTTGAAGGTCTCCCACAGTTTCTCAAAACCTTTTTTCAGCTCCGGTACGCCCAGCAATTCGTATGCCTTCCATACCGACATAGCAGCCATGGCGTGATGATTGGCCAGGTGGTCTTCCTCGGTCTCGCCGGCGGCGATGAAATGGGCCGATTTGCTTATCGCCTGCTTTATCGTTTGGGCCTCTTCCTCGTTGATTTCTTCCTTCAGCAATTGAAAAGCCTCAAGAATGGTATACATTGTAAAAGCGGTGGGCCCTACCCATCCTCTCTCATAAGGATAAAACTCATCAAAGGAGCCGTCCTTATGCTGAATCTTGCTCCAAAAAACCATAGCGGCAATGGCCCAATCCCTTATTTTCGGCTGACCCTGGTAGATACTACCCGGGAAGTCATACTTATAAACCAGTGCTAAGGCATGTACGCCAAACTGCCGGACGGCATCCGGGAAATCGGAGGTTTTGTCTAACCAGTAATCCCTGTGAAAACATCCATAGGTCGGTGAAAAAGGATTTCTATCCATGTTCCCTAATAATCGGGGTATTTGTGAAATGGCTTTTTGGCCGTATACGTCACGCAAGTCTTTTGTCATTCTTTGTTCTCTTTTTTATGTTGTTCAATCAGGGCATCGATTTGGCTTAAGCTGGCGGCGTTGCTCTTGCGGTTGATTAAGTCTGCCAGCACACCGATAGCCAGCACCTGGATAGCAGAAATCATAATAATGGCTACCGTTGAATTCAGCACATAGGGGAGCCATAAATAGCTGGCCACAAACAACACCAAACCTATAAAAGCCAGGATAATGGCCAGCGGGATAAAGACCTTCAACGGATTAAAATAGACAATAGTCCGGACAATCAACTGAATAAAATTTATGGTGTCGTAGATAGGCCGTATTTTACTTTTTCCTTCCCGCTTCATGTATTCGATAGGAAAGTATTTCACTTCCAGTTCACTTGTAAGCATCGACAACGTAATGGTTGTGGTGAAAGAAAAGCCTGAGGGGATAATGTGGAAAAATCGCAGAGCATCTTTTTTCCAGAAAACCCGCAATCCGGAATTGATATCGGGAATCTTGAATTCTGCAAGGTAACTGGCCAGTTTGGTGATAAACCATTTGGCCGGTTTGGTCATCGTAGGGAGCTGCTTGAAGGGGCGGCGACCAACAACCATGTTGTAGTTTTTAGCTTCCTCATACATCCGGGGAATATACTCTATCGGATAGGTCCCATCGGCATCGGTAATGGCAATAATTTCATGACTGCTGGCCAAAATGCCGGTTTTCAAGGCAGCACCGTATCCTTTATTGTACTGATGCTCCACCAGCTTAAAATGGTTTTTATAATCTTTTAACACCTGGCCGGTGTTATCCGAAGAGCCGTCGTTGACAATAATCAGTTCATAATCAATATCCGTTTCAGCCATCATTGTATTAATATTGTCAATGGTGGGGATGATGGAGTTTTGTTCATTATAGACAGGTATAACGATCGACAGACTATGCATACTTTTTTCGCTTTTATTCTTTTAAGGTCTGCTTTTGTTTTAGAAATCTTCTTGCATTCATAATCAAGAAATAATAATGACGCAAATATGCGAACTTTTGGCGAAATGTTCCATATTTCCCGCTGGGTATTATTATTTTCCGGATTTGTTAGAGGATCATTGTTTTTTTAATTGATGGTATATTTCCTGTGCTTCTTCATACAAACTACTGGAAAACTCTTCATTAGGTTTTCTTGTATTTCTGAAAGCTTTGTATGCTGGAATAGTAGTCGTTATTCCTGTTTTTTTAAGAATTATTTCAATGGTTTTCTCCGGATTTTGACAGTATGACTCGTAATTGATAAAAATTGTGTTGGGATGATTTATCTTTAAAACATATTTGTAGTAGTTTATCCAGGTCTTTAACCAAAAGTCCATTGACTCTTTATCCTCAAAAAAGTTTTCATCTGAATCATTGAACAAAAAAAGTTTTTGATTCAAACCAAATTCATGGTGCCCCAGCCAATTCATATATTCAAGAACAAACGGGTCTTCTTTTTGTAGTTTAGCATAATCGCGGTGCTTTTCCAATAAAGAGGCAGCATGGGTTAGTGGATCACGATACAATATCACCATCACAAAATCATCATTGAATTCTCTTAAAGAATTATATCTTAATAAAAAATTATTGTTTTTTGCCAGGTATATTTTACTATTGTCAAGTTTTAAAATACTTTGATAATCAAGGTAATCAGTATAATCCGATTGTGAAATATTATATTCCTTCAGATGATAATCTTTAATGTAGGAGTCTTCCGCCTTTACTTTAAAAAAATATTCTTCAAGAGCTTCGTTCGAATTTAAACCAATCATTATTCCATCTTTATGGCTTCGCTCTTTGAGTTTCTTTTCTTTAGGGTGGTGGATTTTTGCCCAAAAATTGGGACACATAAGAAAAGGCATGTTTGCATAACTCAAAGATACAAAGTCCTCAATTTTGGATAAATCATTCATTAAGCTGGTGGTACCTGCTCTGGCTAGTCCTGAAATAATTACAAAATTACTCTTCCTATGTAGGTTTTTTCTTGAAATTTTCTTTGTTTCCTGCTTAAAAAGCTTGTATGAAATATTGTAATTATTCAAAGCCATCCGGTGTAATAATTTGGATAGTTCAGAATAGTCAGAATTCTTTTTCCCGGAAAAAGGAATGACAAAAGCAACAGTTGCCCCTATAGAAATAGATAAAATTGAAGAAAATGAAGAGAAATCCAGGCTAATAAAATCTGTCTGTGAAATTAAAAGATATATGAGAATTGGTATGCTACCGCACACAAAGGCCAAAACCCCAACGAGCAGCATTTTTACAAGTGAATTGACCAGTTTCTTATTATATTCTTGAATCGCTTTTATCTTGGCTTCATCCTCATTATCAGATAGCAGTTTATCAACTAATGCTACACTATTTTCAGCCAGAGCATAAAACACAAATCTTTTGATTCGGAATATTAAGGCTATCAGGAAAAAACTTACTAAAAGAACTGAATAATAAATTATCATTTGTTATTCTTTCTTATTCTTCTTAAAGAATTTTTTGAATTTAAGCCAAAAAATATAACCGAATGCAAATACTACAATACCACCGATAATAAATATCAGAATTATTGTTCCTATTCCTAGTCCGGGTCCTATGTATAATAAATTACTCATCGTAGTTAATTATTCTTATCCAATTGGGCAAATACTAATATTCATCATGTTGCGATTCCAAAACGATTTTATGTATAATTTTATCATCTTTTAGGTTTAACAAAACAATTAACGTTGCGAAACTAAAGATAAATAACTAAACCTTCAAAGCAGTCAATAAGAATTAATCGAAAATCTCCTCACCCTGACAATCTTAGGAGTGTTATTGATCCTATTTCGGAAAATGTGTGACTAATCGCTTGCTTTGAGATTTTTAAGCCGAATAAATCGAGGCGAAAAAAATTTACGGTTAAACCGATGATGATTTAACCAACTTCATGTGGGGATTAAACTAACCCCGACCATCGACAAAACAATCTTATTAACACAGAACCACTAACTTTCCAGATAGCAGTAAGGCAGCAATTTAAACCTTTTCTATATTCCTGAAAATTAAAACAAGCGCTTTCATTTTTTTTATCTTTGAACCTTAAATAGCAGAGGAATTAATGAAATTCAGCGATATATACGGCTTAGAAGAAGAGAAAAAGCGGCTTGTACAAACGGTGGAGGAAAACCGCATCAGTCATGCCCAGCTTTTCCTGGGCAGGGAAGGTAGCGGTAATCTGGCTTTGGCGCTGGCTTATGCGCAATATATCAATTGCCGGAACAAAAAAGACGGAGATTCTTGCGGGACATGCCCTTCGTGTATTAAGTACGAAAAATTAATCCATCCCGACCTCCATTTCATTTTCCCCGTAGCTAAAGTAAAAGAGGTTAAAGACAAGGAGGTGTCCAGTCAGAACGCTTTTTACCTGAAAAAATGGAGAGAAGCCCTTGATGAAAAGGACTACCATCTGTCTCCCGGGGAATGGTATGAGAAAATCGGCATTGAGAACAAACAGGGCATGATCAACACCAATGATGCCCGCAGCATTCTCGATACACTGAATTACAAAAGCTATGAAGCGGAATATAAAGTCATGGTCATATGGATGGTCGAGTACCTCTATCATGCAGCGGCTCCGCGAATCCTGAAAATACTGGAGGAACCCCCTGAGAAAACGCTGTTTTTATTGGTCGCCAATCATTCCGACCAAATCATATCGACCATATTATCGAGGGCGCAAACGATAAAGATTTCTCCTTACAGTGAAAACG
>JAIPAH010000059.1 GCA_021740175.1 Bacteroidales bacterium | reverse complement strand
TTCACACCATGCTGATTAATTAACCGGTCTCTCTTCCTTCGTGCTTGCTCGTATGTCGAGAAGTCTCCGATGGTATAGATGTAATAGCCATTATGAAAGTCCTCATAAATTCTCTCGTTAAGATTGAATTGATTAGCAATAACCTCTTTCGACATTTTTTTCTGATATTTTGCCCTGATTTGAACACGGAAAACTACTTCGCGCTCCATTTTTTCGGCAGCAGCTTTTTCCTTTTCTTTTTGTAATTGCTTAGCCTTTTGTTCTTCCGAAGCTTCCACCTCCAATGAATTTTTAAAATTCAGCATCTTGGAGTTAGCATTCTGAGTGTAGGAATAGATACCGGAAATGGGGTATGTTCCGCTTTCTATATCATCCGTTTTAACCCGATAAACGATTTTCAGTATTGACTGATTCTTCGGCATATCGGTCCAGTTAACGGTGAACACCTGGTTCATAAAATTGTATTCTCCACCTGCCAGGCTCAGCGGCTGGATGTTTACACCGTTGGGAAAAACCTGTCTTAAAGTAGCGGGGCCGTCGAGATTCTCTTTATTAATTTTTATGGTAGCAGCGAACGATTCGCCGGCCTTGATTTTCGATGGCATTTCACTATTCAGGGAGACTTCCACTGTTTTTTTCTTTTCTTTTTCTTCCTTTTCGGAGGTGTCTTTCGCTTTTTCTTCATCTATGCGATGCATATCGCGGTCCTTGGATTCTTTGCGCTCCTGGCCTGTTTTTCCGCCGAATTTGTAGGTTAGGCCTAATGTCGTATATGAATACATGTCTCTTTCGAATTCACCGCTCCCACTAAATTCATCTAGATCATCCGCATTATACAGTATATTAGCTACTCCTTCCAGGTTCACGTTTAGATTTTCATTAATCCGGTAAGACAAACCAAGACCGATTGGACTAAATGCTTCCGGGGACATTTTAAAAATACCGTCATCGGAACTCTTCTCAGTGTCATTGCGTTCAGTTGCCCAATAAGAATGACCTATTCCCAATAAACCATAAGTATTAAAGCTACGATAGGGATTGTGATTTCCCAGAGCTTCATTAAAGTTGAGCTTGGCCTGAAGACTGGCATCTAGTAGGTCCCCGTCAAATTTAAGATTTGATTGAGACTTAATCCCCCCGATTTGTCCGTATTTCAATTGCCCCCTAAGGCCCAGATATCGGTTTAAACTGTACTCAAGATTCAGCGCTCCCCCAAAATTCCAGGCATCATTGTTATCCAATGGAGGATATAACGTATAATCATTCATGATATCGCCGTAGAATATTACAGGTCCTCCCGAGAGCTGAACATTCCATTTCGATTCATTTTGGCTCAAGGCAAAAATGGGTGAAAGGACTATTAGTAGTGGAATTATTAATTTTTTCATAGTTCGCATGTTTTTGGAATTATGTTTCTATAAAAATTTTATACTCTATTGTATACCCTTTGGTACGTATTTATAAAGGCAGGGTTTCACATTTCATCATCTAAAATTAAAATATTTTTTTGAAATGATACAATTAAATAATTACTTTTGCACCCGAATTTAATTAAAGTATAATTTAAAAGAAAGGAACGTATTTTTAATGATTGTTGTACCTGTAAAAGAAGGCGAAAGCATAGATCGGGCTTTGAAAAAGCTTAAACGAAAGTTTGAAAAAACCGGCGTAGTTAAGGAAGTGCGTGACCGGCAAAGGTATACGAAGCCTTCCATGGAACGTCGCGAAAAGAAGCTCAAAGCCATCTATGTTCAAAAGCTCAGAGACAAGCAGGAAGAATAATTATTAAGACTTTTTTAAGTTTTTTTTACAAAAGAAATTTTGTTTCATCCCTTATTTGGGTTAATTTTACTGGATGGAAACAAAATTTCTTTTTTTAATGAATAGAAGTTTTTTCGAATATATAGAATATCAAAAAAGATATTCACCACATACACTTGCTTCTTATAAAAACGACCTTAAACAATTCGGGGCGTTTCTCTCCCGTACTTATGAAGAGAGGCCCGAAAATGCTACCTTCCCAATGATCCGTTCATGGGTGGTGGAACTTATTGAAAAAGGTTATGCCAATACTTCTATTCATCGGAAAATTTCGTGCATTAAAGCTTTTTATAATTACCAGCGCAAACAAAACCAAAGGCAGGATAATCCGGCCGGAAATATACAGCTCCCCAAAAGGCCCAAACAACTCCCGGTGTTTTTAACCGAAACCCAAACCTATAATCTTCTTGATGAAATTTCATTTTCCGAAGATTTTGAAGGCCTGAGAGATAAAGCCATCCTGGAGTTGTTTTATTCTACCGGCATTCGATTGGATGAGTTGATCAATCTGAAAGATCAGGATATTAATTATTCTACACAAACCATAAAAGTTACGGGGAAGGGAAAGAAACAGCGGATCATCCCAATCTCCGATAGGCTATTAAGAATTATTAAGAATTACAAGGAAAAAAAGGCGGAAGCTTTGGAGAATACCTCGGCTTATTTTTTCGTTACTAATAAAGGACGTCAATCATATTCAAAATTAATATATCGTATTGTGAATAAGTACCTGAAGCAAGTTTCAACCGCAGAAAAGAAAAGCCCGCATGTTTTGAGGCATACTTTTGCAACCCATATGCTCAACAACGGAGCGGATATCAATGCAGTTAAGGAATTGCTTGGCCATGCCACTTTATCGGCAACCCAGGTATATACACATAATACAGTAGAGCGAATCAAATCGATATATAAACAGGCTCATCCCAGAGCTTAAAAAAGGAGGTGTTATTATGAATGTTCAGATCAATGCAGTAAATTTTAAAGCTGACCAAAAACTTGAAGATTTTATTCAACAGAAAGTTGGCAAGTTGGGACAATACTATGACGGTGTGCTTGGAAGTGAGGTGATCCTCAAGGTAGACGCAAGCGAAAAACCGCAGAATAAAATCTCTGAAATAAGGTTGAAAATTAAGGGTTCTGATCTCTTTGCCAAAAAACAAAGTGATACTTTTGAACAGGCAACCGATAATGCGGTAGAAGCTCTCCGTCGGCAGTTGAAAAAACATAAAGAAAAAGTACGGGGAAAATAGAATACATATTTTTTGTGAATCAGCCTTTGTTTATTTAAAACTTATTTATAATTTTGCAGTCCTTTTTAAGAAAAGGGCTGCAATTTTTTTGAGAGACAATCCAAAAAAGTTGAAGTGGTGTTCTATTCGGCTGATTTGCATTGAATCGGTAAGTGGCAGGAATGAAAGTGACAACTTTTTAGTAAAAATGGGGTTGGCGTATCCATCTAACAGGCCATAAACTATCGAAAATAGAAGAGATGCAAAGAGATGTACTAGTGTTCTTAAAATTATTGAAGCCTAAATTGTAAGTAAGTGAGAGGACCCGATAGGAGAAGATAATAAAGGTTGGTGCATCCGGATGGGCAGATAGTCGAAGGAATGGAATTCTTTACCTGGCACAATATTTTTACCTGTTTTGTTGGTTGGTTTAGAATTTCTTGTATATTTGCACGCTGAAATTAAGCGGGAGTAGCTCATCTCCGGTAGAGCGACAGCCTTCCAAGCTGTAGGTGGCGGGTTCGAGTCCCGTCTCCCGCTCATAAGATGAAAAATAAGGGAAAAGCGATCCTTTATATCGTCTTTTTTTGTGGTTCTTAAACAGGAATTGCTGAAGAAGCCATTGTAGCTCAGAGGTAGAGCGCTTCCTTGGTAAGGAAGAGGACACGAGTTCAATTCTCGTCAATGGCTCGATTAGAAAAATAATTGTAAACACCTTATTTAAATAAGAACGGATATGGCTAAAGAAAAATTTGAACGAACCAAGGAGCACGTTAATATAGGTACCATCGGCCACATTGACCATGGTAAAACTACATTAACCGCTGCAATTACATTGAATCTGAATGCTCAGGGACTTTCTGAAGTCAAGGATTTTGAAACCATTGACAATGCACCTGAAGAAAAAGAGCGTGGTATTACTATTAATACAGCTCACATAGAGTATACTACTCAGAAAAGGCATTACGCCCATGTTGACTGCCCGGGACACGCTGACTATGTTAAGAATATGGTAACCGGTGCGGCCCAGATGGACGGCGCTATACTGGTTGTTGCAGCAAACGATGGCCCTATGCCTCAAACACGGGAACACCTGCTGCTCGCTCGCCAGGTAGGAGTACCTAGCATTGTAGTTTTCATGAACAAAGTGGACATGGTTGACGATGAAGAGCTTCTTGAGCTCGTTGAAATGGAAATCCGTGATCTGCTTACTTTCTATGAATTTGACGGGGAAAATACACCTATCATTCAAGGTTCAGCTCTCGGCGCACTCAATAAAGAAGAAAAGTGGGTCAGTAAGATTCATGAGCTATTACAGGCTTGCGATGACTGGATTCCATTCCCCGAGCGTGACAAAGACAAAGACTTCCTCATGCCGGTAGAAGACGTATTCTCGATTACCGGTCGCGGAACAGTTGCTACAGGCCGAATTGAAACCGGAGTAGTTAAAACCGGAGACCCGGTTGAAATTATTGGTATGGGAGCCGAGAAGATGAAATCGACTGTTACTGGTGTTGAAATGTTCCGTAAGATTCTGGACTATGGAGAAGCAGGCGATAATACAGGACTCTTACTACGTGGTATCGGCAAAGAACAGATCAGCCGCGGTATGGTTGTCGCCAAGCCTGGTGCCGTGACACCTCATTATAAATTTAAAGGACAGGTTTATATTCTGAAAAAAGAAGAAGGTGGACGTCATACGCCATTCCACGAAAATTACAGGCCCCAGTTTTATTTCAGGACAACGGATGTAACCGGTGAAATTCACCTCCCTGAAGGGGTTGAAATGGTTATGCCCGGCGATAACCTCAGCATTGAAGTGGAGTTGATTAACAAAATTGCTATGAATAAAGGACTGCGCTTTGCAATTCGTGAAGGCGGGCGTACGGTAGGTGCCGGTCAGGTAACTGAGATAATAGAATAAATAGACAAGGGAATTGACGCAATTCCCTTATAAACGGGTGTAACTCAATTGGTAGAGTAGTGGTCTCCAAAACCACCTGTTGCGGGTTCGAGTCCTGCCACCCGTGCTTAAAAAAACATTAAAAGCAGTATGGCAAAAAACAAAATTGTTTCATACGTACAGGAGTCTTCAAATGAGCTGTTACACAAAGTTTCCTGGCCAACATGGAGTGAGTTGCAAAATAGTGCCATTGTAGTATCCGTCGCTGCTCTTATTATAGCAATGATGGTCTATGTAATGGATATTTCGTTTAAGTCTATTTTGGAACAATTTTACAATTTGTTCTAATACTGCCTTAAGCACAGTATTAGAATTTACAGGTTTAGTCCTTTTTCAACGAGGTATTATATGACAGAACAGCAGACAGACAAAAAGTGGTACGTACTCCGGGCCGTTAGTGGGAAGGAAAAGAAAGCTAAGGAGTATATCGAAAGTGAGATAAGTCGCCTTGAATGGCAGGATTACGTATCACAAGTCTTGATCCCTACAGAAAAGGTGTATCAAATCCGCAAAGGGAAAAAAGTTAGCAAAGAGCGAAATTATTTTCCCGGTTACATTTTGATTGAAGCGGCGCTCAAAGGTGAAATACAACACCATTTGGCAGATGTTCCTAACGTAATAGGCTTCCTGGGAGCAGAGAAAGGTGGTGTTCCGACACCTCTGAGAGACGCCGAGGTCAGAAGAATTTTAGGTAAAGTGGATGAACTCTCTGAGCAAGGAGAGGAAGTAAGTGTACCTTTTATAATAGGTGAAACGGTAAAAGTTGTAGACGGGCCTTTCAATAATTTCACCGGCGTCGTTGAGGAAATCAACGAAGACAAGAAAAAGCTGAAAGTCATGGTGAAGATTTTTGGAAGAAGAACACCTCTGGAACTGGGTTTCATGCAAGTTGAAAAGGAGTGACCAATACAATTAATTTATCATTAAAATTGAACTATTACAATGGCTAAAGAAGTTGATGGAATAATAAAGTTGCAAATCAAAGGAGGCGCAGCCAATCCATCGCCACCCGTCGGACCGGCGCTTGGTGCGAAGGGGCTGAACATTATGGAGTTTTGTAAGCAGTTTAATGCCCGAACGCAGGAACAAGCCGGTAAGGTGATTCCCGTGGTCATTACTGTTTATAAGGACAAGTCCTTTAAATTTGTTACCAAACTCCCGCCGGTACCTGTTCAGATTATGGAAGCGGCTAAGATAAAGGGAGGTTCGGGGGAACCGAACCGGAAAAGGATCGCTTCGTTGTCATGGGATAAGGTACATGAGATAGCTGAAGGAAAAATGGCAGATTTAAATGCTTTTACCGTGGAATCAGCTATGAAAATGGTCGCTGGAACGGCCCGGAGTATGGGGGTACGTATTAAAGGCACAGCCCCATGGAATAAATAAAGCTGAATAATCACATTTTTTTGTGTGATGATCATTTGGGAATGAAAAAACAAATAGAATGACAAAGCTGACAAAAAACCGAAAAGCGGCTTTAGAAAAAATAGACCGAAAAGCTGTTTATCCGCTTGAAGACGCTATTGATTTGGTGAAGGAGACTACAACTGTCAATTTTGACGCCTCCGTGGATGTGGATGTACGTCTCGGCGTTGATCCCCGTAAAGCCAATCAAATGGTCCGCGGTTCTGTGATTTTGCCGCATGGTACAGGGAAAACCAAGCGAGTACTGGTACTGTGTAATGCGGACAAAGAAGATGAAGCCAAAGAAGCCGGTGCCGATTACGTGGGATTGGATGACTATATCGAAAAAATCAAGCAAGGATGGGTTGATATTGATGTGGTGATTACTCAACCCAGTGTCATGCCGAAAGTTGGCCCATTGGGAAAAATACTCGGACCCAGAGGCATAATGCCTAACCCGAAAACCGGAACCGTGACTAACGATATAGCCGGGGCTGTAAAAGAAGCCAAGGCGGGTAAGGTCGATTTTAAAGTGGATAAATATGGCATTATTCACGCCGCTGTCGGGAAAGTTTCTTTTGAGAAAAATAAACTGGCTGACAATATAAAAGAATTGGTTAATACCATTATCCAGCTTAAACCTGCGGCTGCAAAAGGTACTTATCTTATAAGTCTTTATTTGTCAAGCACAATGAGTCCTGGTATTAAGATTGACCCAAAGTCTGTAAGAAAATAAGTTAGTTTTTCTTACAGTTATCCTAATAATTGGTAATTTATGACTAGAGAAGAAAAAACACAACAAATAGAAGCCTTAAAACAGCAGCTGAACGATAATGACTATGTTTATCTGACTGACGTGTCAGAATTGAATGCAGAGACTACTTCTAAGCTAAGAAGAGCATGCTTCAAAAAGAACGTTCAGTTAACTGTCGTTAAGAACACACTTCTACAAATTGCAATGGAGCAATCGGATAAGGAGCTGGGAGAACTTGAAGAAGCCGTTGCTGGTCCAACTGCGTTGATGTTTGCCGAAACCGGTAATGTCCCCGCCAAGTTGATAAAGGAATTTCGCAAGGACTTTTCCAAACCCATCCTTAAAGGCGCTTATATTGAAGAAATGACGTATTTGGGTGATGACCAATTGGAAACACTTGTCAACATCAAGTCTAGGGAAGAACTCATCGCCGATGTAATTTCTGCCTTGCAGGCTCCGGCGAAAAACGTCATCTCTGCATTGCAATCCGGTAGTAATAACCTGACAGGTATATTGAAAACTTTATCGGAAAAAGAAGAATAAATTTTATTAAGAAATCAAGAAAGTAAAACATTAAAATACAAATACAATGGCTGATTTAAAAGAATTTGCAGAACAATTAGTTAACTTGAGTGTTAAAGAGGTAAATGAGTTAGCTGACATATTAAAAGAAGAATATGGTATTGAGCCGGCAGCTGCTCCTGTTGCCGTCGCTGGTGGTGGCGGCGAAGAAGCGGCCGCTCAGGAAGAAGAACAAACAGAATTTGATGTAATACTCAAATCCCCAGGTTCTTCTAAGCTGAAAGTCGTGAAATTGGTTAAGGAATTAACCAGTATAGGACTGAAAGAAGCCAAATCGCTCGTAGATTCCACACCGGCTACACTAAAAGAAGCCGTTACTAAGGATGAAGCGGATGGCTACAAGAGTCAGCTGGAAGAAGTTGGCGCGGAAGTTGAAATTAAGTAGTATTTCATTAAGATATAATAAGAATGAGCCTCTTGTTGGTGGTTTCCACCAACAATGAGGTTTATTTCTATAGGTATAGTATTGTTTTTCTTTTGGCTTTAACTAAAAATCACAAGGACCTTGGCTTTGAAAAAATCGAATAGAATATCTTTCGCATCGGCACAAATTCATATTGATTACCCGGATTTTTTGGACATACAACTGAAATCGTTTCGAGACTTTTTCCAACTCGAGACGAATCCTGAAGATCGGCAAGATGAAGGACTTTATAGGGTTTTTTCCGAAAATTTCCCAATTACTGATGCACGTAATAACTTTGTTTTGGAATTTCTGGATTATTTTATTGATCCTCCCAGGTATACCATCGGAGAATGCCTGGATAGGGGTTTGACTTACAGTGTTCCACTGAAAGCCAAATTAAAGCTTTATTGCACTGACCCCGAGCATGAAGACTTTGAAACAATCATCCAGGATGTTTACCTTGGCATGATCCCTTATATGACTCCCAAAGGCACCTTCGTTATAAACGGGGCCGAAAGAGTGATTGTTTCCCAATTGCACCGCTCTCCCGGTGTGTTCTTTGGAACGAGTTTTCATGCTAACGGGACGCAATTGTTTTCTGCACGCATTATTCCTTTTAAAGGGTCGTGGATGGAATTTACCACGGATATCAATAATGTGATGTATGCCTACATTGACCGTAAGAAAAAATTACCCATTACAACCCTGCTACGTGCTGTGGGTTACGAATCCGACCAGGATATCCTGGAAATCTTTGGCCTGGCACAGGAAGTAAAAGCGACTAAGGCCAATCTCAAAAAGATGATAGGTCGCCGCTTGGCGGCACGCGTTGTCAGATCATGGGTCGAGGATTTTGTCGATGAAGATACCGGTGAAGTGGTTTCCATAGAAAGGACGGAAGTCCTTATCGACCGTGAAACAGAACTGGAAGAAAAGCACATCGACATGATTGTTGATGCAGGGATCAAATCGATACTCGTTCACAAGGAAGGTGGGCGAAGCTCCGATTATGAGATTATTTTTAATACCCTGCAAAAGGATACCGCCAATTCGGAAAAAGAAGCGGTGGAATATATTTACAGGCAATTAAGAAACGCTGAGCCACCGGACGAAGAAACCGCACGGGGTATTATCGATAAGCTTTTCTTTTCCGAAAAACGCTATGACCTCGGAGAAGTAGGACGTTATCGTATCAACAAGAAATTGAACCTGAATATAGATACCGATACGCGAATCCTTACCAATGAGGATATCACAAGTATTATTCAATACCTTGTTGGTTTGATTAATAATAAAGCCGAAAGAGATGATATTGACCATTTAAGTAATCGAAGGGTTCGGACCGTCGGTGAACAATTATATAATCAGTTTGGTGTTGGACTGGCACGTATGGCAAGAACTATACGTGAGCGTATGAATGTCAGGGATAATGAAGTGTTTACCCCGACGGATTTGATTAATGCCAAAACTTTGTCATCGGTTATTAATTCATTTTTCGGCACCAACCAGCTTTCACAGTTTATGGATCAAACCAACCCGCTGGCTGAAGTTACCCATAAACGAAGAGTTTCTGCACTGGGACCCGGCGGATTGTCACGTGAGCGTGCCGGTTTTGAGGTACGGGACGTTCATTATACACACTATGGCCGTTTGTGTACTATCGAAACTCCCGAAGGGCCGAATATTGGCCTGATTTCATCCTTATGTGTGTATGCCAAGATTAATAAACTTGGTTTCATCGAGACTCCTTATCTGCAAATTGATCAAGGGCAGGTAGAAAAGGATAAAGACCCGCTTTATCTTAGTGCCGAAGAAGAGGAGAAAAAGATTATTGCTCAGGCTAACACCGTCCTTGATCAGGAAGGAAGCTTTTCAAATGATAGGGTGAAAGCACGTTATCTTGCTGATTATCCTATTATCGATAAAAATAAGGTAGACCTTATTGATTCGGCCCCCAATCAGATTGCATCGATTGCGGCTTCGCTAATTCCATTCCTCGAACATGATGACGCTAACAGAGCGCTTATGGGGTCGAACATGATGCGTCAGGCCGTACCCTTGGTCAATCCGGAAGCTCCTATTGTAGGAACGGGAATTGAAGACCGGGTTGCCCAGGATTCGAGAGTTCTGATTAATGCAGAAGGTGATGGTGTCGTCGAGTATGTTGACGCCGACGAAATTGTAATTCGCTATCACCGCGATGAGCGTGAACGAATGGTTAGCTTCGACGATGATGTCAAACACTATTATCTGACAAAAAATCGAAGAACCAATCAAAATACAAGCATTAACCTTCGACCAATCGTCAGAAAAGGCGATACCGTGAGGAAAGGACAGGTGCTCTGCGAAGGATATGCGACTAAAGATGGTGATCTCGCCCTTGGGCGCAACCTCAAAGTAGCCTTTATGCCCTGGAAAGGTTATAACTTTGAAGATGCTATTGTAGTGTCGGAAAAAGTCGTTAAAGAGGATATTTTTACTTCCGTACATATTGAGGAATTTACATTGGAAGTGCGTGATACAAAACGCGGTATTGAGGAGTTGACCAACGATATCCCCAATGTAAGTACCGAGGCGACCAAGGATTTGGATGAAAACGGACTCATCCGCATAGGAGCGGAAGTTCGGGAAGGTGATATCCTTATCGGAAAGATTACTCCTAAAGGAGAAAGTGATCCTACCCCTGAAGAGAAATTGCTGCGGGCTATCTTTGGTGATAAAGCTGGCGATGTTAAAGATGCATCGCTTAAAGCACCGCCGTCAATGGAAGGAGTGATCATTAAGAAACAGCTTTTCTCCCGCTCTATGAGAGACCGAAGAGCTAAGACAAAAGAAAAGGAGATTGTCACTAAGCTGGAAGAAGAGCACAACAAAGAAGTTGATGATCTTAAAGCCAAATTGGTGGATAAGTTGACCGTTATAGTTAGTGGCAAAACATCCCAGGGGGTTACCAATAATTTCAATGAGGAGCTTATCCCCAAAAAGTCTAAGTTTACCCAAAAAGCACTGGCTAATATTGATTATACAAATGTTAATCCTTCTGGTTGGACCACGGACAGCGAGAAAAACCAGATGATTAAGGAAGTTATCAATAATTACAATATCAAGTATAAAGAGCTGTTAGGTGATTTTAACCGGAAGAAATTTGTCGCCACAGTTGGCGATGAACTACCCAGTGGTATTGTGCAGATGGCCAAGGTTTATATGGCCAAGAAGCGAAAGCTTAAAGTCGGGGATAAGATTTCAGGTCGTCATGGTAATAAGGGTATTGTGGCAAAAATTGTCCGCGAAGAAGATATGCCTTTCCTCAAAGACGGCTCCCCTGTTGATATTGTCCTAAGTCCTCTGGGTGTACCCTCAAGGATGAATCTCGGGCAGATTTATGAAACCGTTCTCGGTTGGGCGGGTAAAGAACTCGGTACGAAGTTCTCCTCGCCAATCTTTGACGGTGCCCAGAATGAAAATATCAACCAGTACCTTGAAAAAGCCGGACTACCTAAAGACGGTCGTACTTATCTTTACGACGGTGGTACGGGAGAACGTTTCGATCAACCTGCAACAGTAGGGTATATTTATATGCTGAAGTTACACCATATGGTTGAGGATAAGATGCACGCGCGTTCAATCGGGCCTTATTCGCTTATAACTCAGCAACCCTTGGGTGGTAAAGCACAATTCGGCGGACAACGATTCGGTGAAATGGAGGTTTGGGCCCTTGAAGCCTTTGGTGCAGCCAATGTTCTCCAGGAAATTCTGACAGTGAAGTCGGATGATGTCCAGGGTAGGGCTAAGGCTTACGAATCTATCGTTAAAGGCGAGAATATGCCGCAACCAGGTGTCCCTGAATCATTTAACGTTCTTGTACACGAATTGAGAGGATTAGGATTAAATGTATCCTTTGATTAATTATATTTCGCTGCATGGCAGCGCTCATCAAACCAGTTCATAAAATATGGCATTTAGAAAGGATAATAAGATAAGTAGTGATTTTAAAAGCATGACCGTAAGTCTTGCTTCGCCGGAAGATATTCTTGAGCGTTCTAGTGGTGAAGTCCTCAAACCCGAAACGATTAATTACAGAACTTATAAGCCCGAACGTGACGGGTTGTTCTGTGAACGCATTTTCGGTCCGGTGAAGGATTATGAATGCCACTGTGGAAAATATAAACGGATACGCTATAAAGGCATTGTGTGTGACCGGTGTGGCGTAGAAGTTACCGAAAAGAAAGTAAGAAGAGAGCGGATGGGACATATTCAACTTGTTGTCCCCGTTGCTCATATTTGGTTTTTCAGAAGCTTACCCAATAAAATCGGGAACCTTCTGGGTTTGCCGACGAAAAAGCTGGATATGATCATATACTACGAAAGGTATGTGGTCATTAACCCGGGAGTTAAAGCTAAAGACGACGTTAAATATCTCGATTTCCTCACCGAAGAGGAGTATTTCGAGATACTTGAAACACTTCCCAAAGATAACCAATATCTGGAAGATAGCGATCCGGATAAGTTTATCGCTAAAATGGGAGCGGAAGCCCTTCATGATATTCTGGCTCGTCTGAATCTGGACGAAACATCCTTCAACCTCAGGCATAAAGCCAATACCGAAACATCCCAGCAACGTAAACAGGACGCCCTGAAGCGGCTCCAGGTTTTTGAAGCATTCAGGGATGCCCATACACGCATGGAGAACAATCCTGAATGGATGATCATTAAAGTGGTACCGGTCACTCCGCCTGAACTCAGGCCATTGGTGCCTCTCGATGGGGGACGCTTTGCTACTTCCGACCTGAATGATTTATATCGCAGGGTTATTATTAGAAATAACAGGCTCAAGCGCCTTATCGAAATTAAAGCTCCGGATGTGATCATGCGGAATGAGAAGCGCATGTTGCAGGAAGCGGTAGATTCCTTGTTCGACAACTCCAGGAAATCCAACGCAGTGAAGACCGATTCGAACCGGGCTTTAAAATCCCTTTCCGATAGTTTGAAAGGAAAGCAGGGGCGTTTTCGTCAAAACTTGCTTGGTAAGCGAGTGGATTATTCCGGGCGTTCGGTGATTGTTGTGGGACCGGAGATGAAAATGAATGAGTGTGGATTGCCTAAAGACATGGCTTCAGAACTTTTTAAACCATTCATTATCCGCAAGCTTCTTGAACGAGGGATTGTTAAAACGGTTAAGTCGGCCAAGAAAATTGTCGACCGGAAAGACCCCGTCGTTTGGGATATCCTGGAGAATATTCTGAAGGGGCATCCCGTTATGCTCAATCGTGCACCGACATTGCACAGGCTAGGTATACAAGCCTTCCAACCCAAATTGGTGGAAGGAAAAGCCATGCAGTTGCACCCGTTGGCATGTACTGCCTTTAATGCCGACTTTGACGGGGACCAGATGGCCGTCCACGTGCCCTTGGGTAACGAAGCCATTCTGGAGGCCCAGTTATTGATGCTGGCTTCTCATAATATCCTTAATCCGGCAAACGGGGCACCTATTACAGTTCCTTCACAGGATATGGTTCTTGGTCTTTATTATATTACCAAAGCAAGGAAGAGTACTAAGGAACAGCCCATGAAAGGAGAGGGAAAAACGTTTTATTCTCCCGAAGAGGTTATCATTGCCTACAATGAAGGAGTAGTGAATCTTCACAGTGTGATTAATGTAAGACTTACTGATCCGGAAGGAACAGGAGACCCCGGCAATAGACAAATTGTTGAGACGACAACGGGTCGTATTCTTTTTAACGAATTGGTTCCCAAAGGATATGGGTTTGTTAATGAGCTCCTGACTAAAAAGTCCCTGAGAGACATTATCGGAAATGTCTATAAGAAAATGGGAACGCAGGCGGCAGCTAAGTTCCTGGATGACATTAAGGATATGGGATTCCGGAAAGCCTTTGAAGGCGGCCTTTCCTTTAACCTGAGTGATGTCATTATTCCCGAAAATAAGGATGACTTAATACAGCAAGCTAATGAAGAGGTGGATGAGGTGATGAATAATTATAATATGGGTTTCATTACCGATAATGAGCGGTATAACCAGATTATTGATATCTGGACCCATACCAATTCCTACCTTACCAATACACTGATGAAACAACTTACATCGGACAATCAGGGATTTAACCCGGTATTTATGATGCTGGATTCCGGAGCCAGGGGTTCGAAAGAACAGATTCGTCAGCTATCCGGTATGAGGGGATTGATGGCCAAACCGCAAAAATCCGGTACCAGTGGAGGAGAAATTATTGAGAACCCTATCCTTTCCAATTTTAAAGAAGGATTATCGGTTCTTGAGTATTTTATCTCTACCCACGGAGCCCGTAAAGGGTTGGCTGATACTGCCCTGAAAACGGCCGACGCCGGTTACCTTACAAGACGCCTTGTTGATGTCGCCCAGGATGTCGTTGTTATGGAGGAAGATTGTGGTACACTGCGAGGTATGACAGTATCCGCCTTAAAGAAAAACGAGGAAGTCGTGGAGACCTTGTATGACCGTATTCTTGGCCGCGTCTCCCTTCATGATGTGTTTGACCCGCAAACGGAAGAGTTAATCATTAACGCCGGCGAGCAAATCGACGAAACTATAGCAACTAAAATAGAAGAATCCCCGATAGAAAGTGTCGAGGTTCGTTCGGTACTTACCTGTGAAGCTAAGAAAGGGGTATGTGCTAAATGTTATGGCCGTAACCTTGCCACCAGTAAGATGGTTCAAAAAGGTGAGTCTGTGGGAGTGATTGCTGCTCAGTCTATCGGAGAACCCGGAACGCAGTTGACACTACGTACATTCCACGTTGGTGGTACGGCTTCGAATATTGCGATTAGTGCACGGATTGAAGCAAAACATGATGGTATCCTTGAAGTTGATGACCTAAGATACGTCGAATACAAAAATGCCGATGATAAGAAATATGATGTAGTGCTTGGCCGGTCGGCAGAGATGCGCATTGTCGATAAAAATACGGGAGCAACTCTTACGTCGAGCGACTTGCCTTATGGCGCTAACTTGTATTTTAAATCCGGCGATGAAGTGAAAAAGGGCGAGCTTATTAGCGATTGGGATCCTTACAATGCCCTTATTCTTTCGGAAGTTTCAGGAAAAGTTGCTTTTGAGAATGTTATTGAAGGACAGACTTATCGCGTTGAATCCGATGAACAGACCGGATATACTGAGAAAGTAGTTATTGAAACACGTAAAAAATCCCAAAATCCGATCATTCGCATTGTGAGTGATGAGGGAGAAGAGCTGAAACGCTACGATATACCCGTCGGAGCTCATATCATGCTGGAGGAAGGTGATCAAGTCAAGGCCGGGGATACTCTCGTTAAGATACCTCGTGCTGTCGGAAAAACCGGCGATATTACGGGTGGTTTACCACGGGTTACCGAGCTCTTTGAAGCACGAAACCCCTCCGATCCGGCTGTCGTCTCCGAAATTGACGGGTTTGTATCTTTCGGCAAGAAACTTAAGCGGGGCAATCGCGAAGTGATTATCACTTCCAAAACCGGCGAGCAGAAAAAGTATCTCATCCCGACTTCTAAGCAGATTCTCGCCCAGGAGAATGATTATGTCAGAGCCGGAACTTCCTTGTCTGAAGGAGCTATGAGGCCTTCCGATATACTTGCCATTATGGGTCCCATGAGGGTTCAGGAGTATATCGTTAATGAAATCCAGGAGGTCTACCGTCTCCAGGGAGTTAAGATTAATGATAAGCATTATGAAGTGATCGTCCGACAGATGATGCGCAAAGTCGAGATAGATGATCCGGGCGATACCAAGTTCCTCGAAGGAGAATTGGTTGATAAGATTGATTTCCAGGAAGAAAATGATTGGATTTTCGATAAGAAAATCGTAGAGGAACAAGGAGATTCTTCTAATCTAAAACAAGGACAAATAACGAACGCCCGAAAATTGCGGGATGAGAATTCATCCCTCAAGCGTAGGGATATGAAAGTTGTTCAGGCACGTGATGCTAAACCTGCAACGGCACGACAAGTGCTGCAGGGTATTACTAAGGCTTCACTGCAAACCAAGAGCTTTATCTCGGCAGCCTCATTCCAGGAAACCACTAAAGTACTGACAAATGCAGCTGTAAAAGCTAAGCGGGATGATCTTGAAGGCCTTAAAGAAAACGTTATCGTTGGCCACAAGATACCTGCAGGCACCGGTTTACGTGAATATGAGGATGTTATCGTCGGCTCGCAGGATGATTATGAAGAGCTGGCCAGTGCCGAGAAAGAAGAAGAACAACAATAGAACATCTATAATTTACTTAAAAGGCGGGTTAATTACCCGTCTTTTTTTTATCTTTAAACAAACGAAAAATTTTCACCTATGGAAGATTCTAAAGAAAAGAAAAAGCTGAATATTGAGCTATCGGAAGAGGTAGCTGAAGGTACTTACGTTAACCTGGCAGCTGTCACTCATTCTAATGCCGAATTCGTCGTGGATTTTATTAATATGATGCCGGGCAATAAGAAGGCAAAAGTGAAATCCCGGATTATCGTCAGCCCGCAGCATGCCAAGCGTCTGATGAATGCTTTGGCGGAAAATATTAAGAAATACGAATCGACGCACGGACAGATACAGGAAACACCCCGCAACCAGGTGCCCTTCAATCTGGGCGGACCGAAAGGGGAAGCGTAAGATTAATTTGTGCAAAATACGAAGAATGTTATGGAAGAAAGGCGGAATGTATATTCTGCCTTTTTTGATATGAAAGCTTATATTTATTTGTGGTAATTTACTAGGGCGGTTTGTTTATCATTTGAGTGGTATTATTTAAACTTTGTTGTATTTTTACATTAAAAAGAGATGGGTAATGGTTAAAATAAAGGTTAAAAATTTTGGTCCGATTAAAGAAGGTTACTTAGATAATGATGGGTGGATTGAAATAGAAAAGAATACTTTTTTTATTGGAAATCAGGGGAGTGGAAAAAGTACACTTGCAAAACTGATTTCGACATTTTTATGGTTAGAGAAAGCCCTTTACCGCGGAGATATAAACAAGGATGAAATCCATTTAGCTAAATTCAAATCAATATTGGAATTTCATCAAATTCATGAATATGTAAACCAAAAAAAAGAGCGAAATACCTATCTTGAATTCATTGGGGAAAAAAATCATTTCGTTTTTGATTACAGCACTGCTCCTCCGAAGATCGATGATCCTGGAAACAATACTTTTC
Source organism: Bacteroidales bacterium (assembly GCA_021740175.1). Taxonomy (GTDB): domain Bacteria; phylum Bacteroidota; class Bacteroidia; order Bacteroidales; family JAIPAH01; genus JAIPAH01. The sequence continues at coordinate 420 of JAIPAH010000059.1, read as the reverse complement.
CTATTCCTAAAATCATGTATGCTCCCTCGGAAAGAAATTTTTTAAGTACAATAGAGGATGCTTACAATATTAAAGGGCTACCTGACAATCTTTTTAGTTTTGCTGAAGAACTAAAAAAGGCCCAAAAAGCATTCAAAGGGAAGAAAATTGATTTTCGTATTAGTGATCATAAATATGAATATGATGAAGAATACGACAAATCATACATTGCAGGTGAAGAGTTTAAAATTGACCTCTTAGAAGCGTCAAGTGGTTTTCAGTCTTTTGTTCCTCTTTATATAGTTTCAAAGTATTTGTCTGATTCTGTTAAAAACGGAAAGAATAAAAATAACCTGAGCGTAACGCAATCAGTTAGAATGAACAATGAAATTGAAGCGGTTCTGGACGATACTACATTAACAAGTAAAGAACGTGAAGAGA
>JAIPAH010000058.1 GCA_021740175.1 Bacteroidales bacterium | reverse complement strand
AGTTTTCGTCAAGAAAGAAAATGCGGTCTAAGTGCGCAATGTTGTCTTCAAGGTCAAACTGTACTTCCCACTGAGCCTGAAGGGTCAGGCCGGAAAAACAAATACAAGTGAGCAGGAAAAGAAATTTTAATCGTCTCATAATTTGATAATTTTCGTTCCTACTTTCAGTAAATTTTTGGTTACGTTTAGATTATGATCTCTCATAAGACATTCATTTTGAGTTTTATTGATATTTAGATGATTTTTTTCATAGTAAACAGCATTCTTTAAATACATAAGATAAAATGTTGTATTCCCATGCTGTGCGGGATAGGTTAGTTAGCTGTGATGATTAACCCTTGGAATGAAAACAAGATATTCAGTCCATTTAAGGCTTAATTTTCTGTGGGTTTACTTAAGGGTTATGTTTGTTTCCATAGGTAGATTTTTATTCAACAGGGCATTAAATAATCTGAAATATAAAACATTTATTTTTCTAAAGCAAGAAAGAACTTAGAATTTTAAGGTATTGATTTTAATAATGTTTTTTCAGGAAACTCCAGTCATATTTACAATTTCTTTGATTTCCGTATATTTACACCAACCAACAAAACTGAGAAAAATGGGAAAACGAATTTCATTGTTATGGGCTGTATTAGTCCTGATCATTCCGCTAATGGCGCAAGATATGCCGGAATTGATCGAAAAAGCCGGAGATAAGGAAGATTATCCGGAAGCTCATCGGCTGGTGGTTTTTGATAGTATCAAAGTCGATGTGGAAGAAAGCGGGTTAAGTCATGTGAATACGCATAGGCTTTATAAGATCCTGGATAAGACCGGGGCCAAAAACACCCGGGTCATTCAGAAACGGTATGATCCCCTATCAGCTCATTTGGAAATAAAAAACGTAAAAATACACCGAAAAGACGGCCGAGTGATTGAGCTGGGGGAGGATAAAATATTTGATTATCCCAAGCCGGCGCGCATGATCTACTGGGGTGCCCGTAAAAAAATGATTGAGGTTGGTCGCCTCGAACCCGGCGATGCCGTGGAACTATCTTTTTACAGGAAAGGCTTTACTTACGCTTTACTAAGAGGGGACCAGAACGAAAAATATATTCCTCCGATGAAGGGCCATTTTTACGATATTGTCCGTTTTTTTGGCTCCAATCCTATCAAAGAGATGGTTTACCGGGTGGATGTTCCTAAAGACAAACCGATGCAATACGAGTTCTACAATGGATCGGTGCAGGTAGCTTCACGCTTTTTGGACGGCAAAATCCGCTATCGCTTTACTAAAGAAGACATCATGCCCATTAAGCGGGAACCCCATATGGTAGCCATGGATAATGTGGCACCCAAGCTTCTTATGACCACCAGTCCAGACTGGGAAGCCAAGTCAAAATGGTTCTACGGGGTAAATGAAGATTATGGTAGTTTCGAATCGAATGAAGCCATAGATAAGAAAGTCGATGAAATTCTTAAAGATGCGAACAGCGAGATGGATTCTATTTCGCAATTGACCCACTGGGTTGCCGATAATATTCGCTATTCGGGATTATCAATGGGCGAAGGCGAAGGCTATACGCTTCACAAAGGAAGTATGACGTTCGAAGACCGTTGCGGTGTTTGTAAGGATAAAGCCGGAATGTTAGTGACTATGTTACGGGCTGCCGGTTTTGAATCGTATGCGGCCATGACTATGGCGGGGTCGCGCATTGAAGATATACCGGCCGACCAGTTTAACCACAGCGTCACTCTTGTGCGGCTATCCAACGGAGAACTCAAACTGCTGGATCCCACCTGGGTGCCTTTCGTCCGTGAATTGTGGTCCAGCGCCGAACAACAACAAAACTACCTCCCCGGACTACCGGACGGTGCTGACTTGAAGAAAACTCCTATCTCGCCTCCTGAAAATCATTATGTGAAAATGAAAGTCAATGGGTCTCTTAATAAAAGAGGTGACTTGACCGGCAAATTTTATATTACCGCCGAAGGACAGTCGGATGCAGCCATTCGCAGAGGATTTGTAAGGTCTTTCCGCCGGGAATGGGATCGAAAAATTAAAAAAGAAATGATGAAAATACATCCTGATATTAAATTTGAAGATATGCAATATAGCAATCCTTACGAGTATCAGAAAGGACCTATTGAAATTACCGTCGATTTCACCATTCCTTCTTATGCTTTCAAAACACAAAAGGGGTTGATTTATTCACCTGTTTGCGGGAAGGGTGCTTTCAAATCGGCCATGGCCCACCTTAATTTTGATACTTCAATGGAAAAAAGAGAGTTCGCTTTCCGTGACCGGTGCAGCCGGGAAGTGAATATTACGGAAAAAATCAGTTTACCTGCTAATGTCGATGTCGAACCTACAACAAAAGATGCTGAAAATAAAGGTGAAATCGCTTCTTTTAAAGGTGATATCGATGTGCAAAATAAAAAGCTGATCATTGATCTCCACGGGAAATTCGGCAAAAGAGTATACAAAGCCGAAGAATGGCCCGAATTTCGTGCAGCCGTTAAAAGCCATAAAAAAATCAGCCGGTCACCCATCATAATCAAATTTTAAAATACCCTGAAATTATGAATACAATGCAAAAAATAATATCCATCGTACTGGTATTCATCGTGTCCACAGCTTTCGCTCAAAAAACACCGGATGCGGTTTACCACAAAATCACCAAAGAATATACGCTTCACGAAGATGGAAGCTATGATCTCCATTATTCCAAAGAACTGGAACTGAAATCGCATTACTCATTCAATCAACTTTACGGAGAGACCTTTATCGTTTATAATCCGGAATTCCAGGATTTAACCATTAACAAATGCTACACCGTTATGGAAAACGGGAAAAAAGTTGAATCGCCGGATAATGCCTTCAACAAAGTTTTACCCCATGGGGTGAGTGAATTCCCTGCTTACAATCATCTCAGGGAAATGGTGGTTACTCATACCGGTTTGGCCCTGGGCGCTACGATTCACCTGGATTATACGCTTACCACCGATAGCGAAATGTTCGGGGGTTTATCGGTGAAAGAGGAAATCAAAAGAAAGTCACCGGTGAAAGAAATGGAAGTAATAGTTCATGCACCCCAAGACATGGAACTCTCTTACAAAACCCGGAACCTGAGAACCGGCCCTGAAAAAACCGAAAAGGAAGGGAAAAAAACTTTCAAATGGCTCTTTAAAGATATCAGACCGAATAAACAGGAGGGACATCTTTGTGAAACAAAACATCCGGCCTTGTTCCTGCAAAGTGGCAACAAGGGGGTAAACAAGGATATCGATCCTGAAAACATCAACACGGAATTACCCAAAGTCTTCAAAAAGAAAGCGAGGCAACTTACAAAAGATGCAAGCAACCCGATGAGCAAAGTGAACGCTTTAAGAGATTTTGTGGTAAACCGGATCGATTATTCCGGTGTCAGCCAAAACTATATTGGCAACACAATCAGGGATTTCGATAAAATATACGAAACCAACATTGCTTCGCATACCGAAAAAGTCTTTCTCCTTTCGGCCATGATTCGGGAAGCAGGCATCAGCTCACAACCTGTTTTGGTTTATCGGGACGGTGAGTTACCGGTTTTAGCGAACAATCATCAAATTAAGCTGAAAGTGGACTTCCGAAAGAGTAATCCTTATGTATCAAACCTGAAGGATAAGCAAAATCTTTGGTTCAATCTGGAAGGGAAAGTGGCTCGTCCGCTGGTAAAAGGGAAAACAACTCAAGTTATAAAATTCCCCGGAATCGAAAATCAATATGATTTTGATTCGGAATGGGTCATTGAAGGGGAAAAGGCTACCGCCGAAGCGGATATGGAACTGGTAAATCATTTTAATGCCTATGCTGAATATGTTAACGACTATCAAAAATTTACATCCCTCATTCATGGAATAAAAATGGATACGGCGATTATTCACAGCACAGGAATGAGCAGCACCCGGGCTAAGGTTAAAACCCAAAAACCCGAAAAAGTGGCTCAAACAGAGAATGGGTTGAGAATGGTAGAATTACCTTACCTTGAGAAAGGAGTTACTTCCTGGGATATTCATCCCCTGTTCCGGAATCGAACATCCTCATATGAAATTCCTGCAAAAGTGAATGAAAATTACCGTATCAAGGTAGACATCAAAGATGGCACCTGCCTTAATGAAGAGGTTAAAGACGAAATAAATGCTTCTTTTGGCTCTGCATCAGTGCATTTAGAAAACAAAGGAAACAAGGTCATTCTTAACAAAAAAATTACGCTGAATAAGAAATGTTTTAATCCTATAGAGTATCGGCAACTCAGAAAAATGTTGCAACTCTATACCGACAAGCATATCAGAAAGCTTGTCATTAGGTAGATGGAAGAGTTGTTAACAAGTGTTGAAAAATATTGTTGAAAACTTGTTGAGAAGTAAAGCATATATTACTTTCGCTAAAGTGATATGCTCATTAGATTTGAGCCTTCTTGTTCTGATTAGTCAGAATGACCTGACTGATGATTGCCAGCAACCGGCGGAAACATCATCAGTCTGGCCTTAGGCACCGCTCGCCAAGAGGTGAGTTGGACCTTGGGATATTCAGGTAAATCAAGACATCACGGTTGTTAACAAAAAATGGGAGATGACATCACGTTGTTTCCCATTTTTTTATGGATAGAAGTGGTTATTTCACGTATGCTCTCTTCTTTACCACAACAAAAGATTCTCTTTTCACAGGAGCATTTTCCAGCACGATTTGCAATGGAAGGGGTTTTCGGGGACTATCTTCCCTAAGCTGACCGGATTCAATGGAAGCGGAGGGATTGATCAGGGGCTCTTCATTCGAAACCTCCAGATTTTTCAGCTTTTCAGCCTCCGATAGCAGTTTGTTTAAATCTTCGAGCAAATCGGCTTTCTCTTGCTCTGAAAACTCCAGCATACTCAATCCGGCGATTCTATCAAATTCCCGGGACGTAAGTTTCATCTTATTAAGTGTTATCTTTTCGTAATAATTCTTCCCCTGTTTTCATTAATCCTTTTGTACTGCATCAGCATCTCATGTCGTTGTTTTAACAAATCAAAAACCCCATCGTCTCCGGCATCCTTAATTTGCTTATCCAATTCATTAATGCGGTTTTCGAGGTCTCGCGACTTTAGTTCCCAAATTAGTGAGTTAACTGTCTGTTTTACATGATCCTGTTCCCTATCCGTGAAAATCCCTTTTTGTTTTTCCCAGTTTTCACTTAAGTGGTATTTTTCAGTAATTAGATTCACTACTTTTTCAGAAATTTCCTGTTTTTGCAAATTCAGGAAAAAAGTGTCATCCGGAATCGCCTCTTCCAAAACCTTTTGATGAAAAATATCGAAAATTTCCTGGTTAACAGAAACTTTAAACTTATAACCAATAATCAGCACTTCGTTAATAACAAACTCGGCCACACTTATATCATAGGAATCGTCCGCATTGCTGACCGTGATAAGATAAGTCCCGTACTGCAACAAAATACGAATCAATTCATCCTCGTGGGGATATTGCTCGATAAAAACTTTATTCTCTTCATCCCTGGCCGGTTTTTCCTCTTCAATGGGCTGGACATCCTGCTGCTTGTTCTTTTTCCGATACCGATCAGAGCGTAATTTATTAACCCGGAAACTCAACTTTTGCTGATCGATATCAAGATTCTCCCAGGTAGCTTTGATATACTCATCGCGCTGAAGCATGTTGGGTATCATCGAAATGCTATAAGCTATCTCTTCAATCGCATTTGCTTTTGCTACAGGGTCGTTCTCCGTCTCTTTTAGTAAAAGTTTTGATTTAAAAGTAAGAAAGTCTTCCGCTTGGGTTTCGATGAAAGCTTTTGTTTCAGAAGAGGGGTGGTTGCGGGCGTAAGAGTCGGGATCCTGGTCTTCGGGGAAAAGGACAATTTTAACATTCATCCCTTGTTCCAAAAACATATCGATACCCCGGAAAGAAGCTTTCAGGCCGGCCGGGTCTCCGTCATACAGCATCACTACATTGGCCGTATAGCGCTTTATCATCAGGATTTGATCCTCAGTAAGCGAAGTCCCCGAAGATGCCACCACGTTTTTTATTCCAGCCTGGTAAAGCGAGATGACATCGGTATAACCTTCTACGAGATGACAGCGGTCCTCTTTTACAATGGTTTGTTTTGCAAAATATAATCCATAAAGGACTTTCCGCTTGTTGTAGATTTCCGATTCAGGGGAATTAAGATACTTAGGCTTGTTCTTTTCATTGGTCAGAATCCGTCCGCCGAAGCCTACTATTCTCCCGGCCAGGTTATGTATCGGGAATATAACCCGGTTTCGAAAACGATCGTAAGATTGATTCGGTTTTACAATGGTAAGACCGGTTTTTTCGAGATAGTCCTTTTTATAGCCACTGCTTAAAGCTTTCTTCGTAAAATTATCCCACTCTGCCGGACTATAGCCTAGTTGAAAATGTTGAATGATATTATCCGTAAAGCCGCGTTCCTGGAAATAGCTATAACCTACCGAGCGACCTTCCCGGGTTTCCCAGAGGTTTTTAGCAAAATGTTTTTGGGCAAAAGAATTGACGGCAAATAAACTTTCCCGCTCGTCCCTGGCTTTCTTGTCTTCTTCACTCTCCTCCTTCTCTTCGATCTCAATATTATACTTATCTGCCAAAAAACGAAGCGCTTCGGGATAGGTATACTTTTCATGCTGCATGACAAAATTCACCGTATTTCCCGCAGCACCGCATCCAAAACATTTATAAAACCCTTTTGAAGGGGAAACCGTAAAAGAAGGGGTTTTTTCGTTATGAAACGGACACAATCCAATGAGATTAACCCCGCGCTTTTTGAGGGACACAAACTCCCCAACCACTTCTTCAATGCGCGAATTTTCAAGGATTTCGGATATTTTTTCCTGTGGTATCATAACTGCAAACAAAGGTAACAATCATTAAATACTAACGCAGGAAAAAAACACCACCGCCGTCAATAAGCGGGCCATCGTTTAATTCAATGATTTCATAATTAAGATTATTAAGATAAGACGCAATTTTATCTCCTTCCGGGAAATCGTTCAAACTCCCGGTAAAATATACTTGATCATCCAACACCCCAGCAGTCCCACCAATAAAACCATGAGAATAACCCTCCAGGAGTATACCTTCCGGGGAAACAAACAAAACGTCTGCATAGGGTTTCAAGGCCCGGTAAATTCCTTTATCGGAAGTTATGAAATTCCTTCCTTGCAGGGATAGCAGGTTACATCTTGTATAACCTTGTTTGACAAAAATCTGTTGAGAGACAGCATATTTTTGCAATATTGTCTTATCGGTATAATCCGAATTATGAACCAAGAACTCATGGGTAGCAACAGCATTGTAGAATGTCGTGCCGGGGTGTTTGAAACCTGTATGTTTTGAACCCAAATTAAACGCAACATTGTGAGCTTTAAGGGCGTCGATTAATTCACCCGGAGCCTGTGGAGAAACCACGAGCTTATCAGGCAATTGACACATAAAAATATCCGGGTGGCCTGAAATAGCTTCATAAACCACACCGGAAGTCTTAAACTCTAACAAATCACCCATTTCCATCAGCTTAAGCTTTGCCTGTTCCGGCAGGCGAGAATCAGCTATAATCAACATAGAAAGTACCTTTAGTAATGTTTTTATCCCCCAAAAACTTCACCTTGTGGAATGTATTCAACAACTCCTTTTTATTTTTAGCCCGATATCCCACGGCAACATTATAATCGCCGGGATGAACGAAAATTTTTACCTGCTTTTCATCATAGCGCCATTTGTGATTTTGAAACTTTTCATTCCACACCTCCGTCATCACCAGCTCCCTGAAAGACTGATGAAAAGGTCCGGCCCGGAGCCGGCTGCCATTCAAAAATCCTTCAGAAGGATGCAGGCCGATACGAATCACACGCACTTTATTTTGCTCAAATACTGATACAATGTTTTTGGTTCTTTCGATAGCTTGCTCCATAGCCAAAGGTTGGTATTTCCCGTCAAGCCACAACATTTCAAGAGGCGTATCTCTCACCACTAATGTCGGATAAATTCGTGCCGAGCTCGCTCCGAGCTCCACAATACGGCGGGCCGTATGGATTGATTTTTTTTCATTGTCTCCCGGCAGACCGGGCATCATTTGCAATCCTAACCTAAAACCCCGATTTACAATCATCTCTGAGGCTATCTCCGTATCCCCTGCCGTATGCCCTCTTCCGGATCTCCGAAGGACATCATCATCCATAGATTGTATGCCCAATTCAATGGTGGTTACGCCATAAGCCCCAAGCCGATCCAAAACGGCCTTACTGATATAATCGGGCCGTGTCGAAAGCCTGATTCCCTGTATCACACCTTGTTGTTTATAACGCCGGGCGAGTTCAAGGAAAGATTCCTGCTCTTCAGGGGGAATTCCGGTAAAACTGCCACCGAAATAACCAATTTCAATAATTGATTCATCGGGTATCGTAGATAAGCGCTCTTCAATAATCGCTTTTGCTTCTTCGATTGATGGGGAATGATCATAGGAAGTAATATGATTCTGATTACAAAAAACACACCTGTGGGGACAGGCCAGCTCAGGAACAAATACAGGTATGGTGTAGTGTTTTTTCATAGCACAAAAATAAGTAGCTCCTGCAATTTAATAACAACGCTTTCAATAGCTTTATCTAAAAATGCCTTTTCTTTTAATTCCCAATCTTGCATTATTTTTTTAATTTTGCATTCATTTTGGTAAGCAGTAAAAACACTGATTCATGAAAAAATACGCAGAGTACAAACATTTCGATCTGACGGAAATAGCAAAAGAGATCAGAGCGTTTTGGAAAGAGGACAATACGTTCGAAAAGAGCATTGAAAACCGAAAAAACGCCGAACCCTTTGTCTTTTACGAAGGGCCACCATCCGCTAATGGAAAGCCCGGCATTCATCATGTTATGTCGCGCACCATAAAAGATATTTTCTGCAGATACAAAACCTTATCCGGTTTCCGCGTTGATCGAAAAGCCGGTTGGGACACCCACGGTCTTCCCGTAGAAATCAGTGTCGAAAAGCTGTTAGGCATTACCAAAGATGATATAGGAGAACAAATCAGTGTTGAGGAATATAACAAAACCTGCCGCCGGGAGGTTATGAAATATAAGGACCTTTGGGGGGAACTCACCGAAGAAATGGGTTATTGGATCGATCTCAACAACCCCTATATCACTTTCGACAGTAAATACATCGAAACGGTATGGTATCTGCTTGCCACACTCCATAAAAAAGGATTGCTATACAAGGGCTATACTATTCAACCTTATTCCCCGGCAGCCGGTACGGGATTGAGTACTCACGAGCTGAATCAACCGGGTTGCTACCGGGATGTAAAAGATACTTCGGTTACAGCCCAATTTAAAATTCAAAAAGACGAAAATTCGCAATTCCTGTTTGACAAAACGAATTCGGATATTTTCTTGCTGGCCTGGACTACCACTCCTTGGACGCTTGCTTCTAATACTGCTCTTGCCGTAGGGTCGGGTATAAAATACGCAGCGGTTAAAACCTATAACCAGTATACGGGAAAACCCATAACGGTCGTCCTGGCCAAAGACTTGCTTCACGCTTTCTTTAACGAAAAGAACAAAGACCTTAAACTTGAAGATTACCAAGAGGGAGATAAGAACATACCCTTTGAAGTAATCGACGAATTTGATGGAAAAGCCCTTGAGGGCATCCGCTACGAACAGCTTATTCCCTGGGTGAAACCTATGGGAGATGCCTTCCGCGTAATTCTTGGAGACTATGTGAGCACTGAAGAGGGGACGGGTATTGTCCACATTGCCCCTACTTTTGGAGCCGATGACGACCGCGTTGCAAAAATGGCAGGGATTGCTCCCCTCCACCTCATCGATAAAGAAGGGCATAAACGTCCGATGGTAGACCTTAGCGGGAAATTTTTCAAACTGGAAGACCTGGATGAGAATTTTATCAAAAATTATGTGGATAAGGATGCTTACGCGGAGTATGCAGGTCGTTATGTGAAAAACGAATACAATGAAAGCCTGCCGGCGGATGCCCCCGTCCTCGATGTCGATCTGGCGGTTATGCTCAAACAAAACAACCAGGCATTCAAGATCGAAAAGTACGTCCACAGTTACCCGCATTGCTGGAGAACCGACAAACCGATACTCTATTACCCAATGGATAGCTGGTTCATCAAAACGACCGATTACAAAGAGAGAATGCTGGAGTTGAACAATACCATTAACTGGAAACCCACATCAACAGGTCAGGGCCGCTTCGGAAACTGGCTCGAAAACCTGGTGGACTGGAATCTATCCAGGTCCCGCTATTGGGGAATTCCCCTCCCCATATGGGTTACAGAAGATAAAAGAGAACAAAAATGTATTGGTTCGGTTTCCACATTAAAAGAAGAAATTAATAAAGCCGTCAATGCCGGTGTGATGCTCAGCAACCCGCTGGAACACTTTGATCCCGGAAATATGGACCAGGAGAATTATGACCGTATTGACTTGCATCGTCCTTATGTGGATGATATTGTTTTGGTATCCGATTCGGGTAAAAAAATGTTCCGCGAAACCGACCTCATAGACGTTTGGTTCGATTCGGGCTCCATGCCATACGCCCAACTCCATTATCCCTTTGAAAACAAGGAAAATATTGATGATAAATTCCCTGCCGATTTTATTGCCGAAGGAGTGGATCAGACCCGTGGCTGGTTTTTCACCCTGCACGCCATAGCAACTATGATTTTTGACAATGTCGCCTACAAAAATGTGGTTTCCAATGGCCTTGTTCTGGACAAAGACGGAAACAAAATGTCAAAACGTCTCGGCAATGTGGTTGATCCTTTTGAAAATATGAGCACCTATGGCCCGGATGCCACGCGCTGGTACATGGTCACCAATGCTCAGCCCTGGGATGATCTGAAATTTGACCCTGCCGGTGTTGAGGAGATCAAGAAAAAGTTTTTCGGGACATTGTACAACACTTATAGCTTTTTTGTCTTGTATGCCAATATTGACGGGTTTAACTACCAAGAGAAAGAAATCCCCCACAGCGAGCGACCTGAATTAGACCGCTGGATTATTTCCGAGCTGAATACTCTGGTCAGCAATGTAAAAGCGAATATGGATGATTATGAACCCACAAAAGCGGGGAGAAGTATCCAAAGATTCGTGTACGATTACCTTAGCAACTGGTATGTCAGGTTGTCGAGAAGACGATTCTGGAAAGGAGAATATACACATGATAAACTCTCAGCTTATCAAACTCTGTATAAATGCCTGGAAACAGTGGCCGTTTTGATGGCTCCAATCTCCCCCTTCTATTCGGATAAATTGTTCAAAGATTTAAATGAAGTCTCGGGAAGACATAAGGTTTCTTCGGTTCATCTTGTCGATTTACCGGAAGTAAGAAAGGAGCGAACGGACAAGGAGTTGGAAGAGAGAATGCAGTTGGCGCAGCAAATATCTTCCCAGGTGTTATCCTTACGTAAAAAGGCCGGAATAAGAGTGCGGCAGCCGCTTAACAAAATCATGATACCCTCCACCAATGAAAAACTCAAAAACCTCCTTGAAAAGGTTGAAGATTTAATCAAGGCTGAGGTGAATATCAAAAACATCGAATTTCTCACCGAAACCACAGGCGTATTGGTGAAAAAAATAAAACCGAATTTCAAATCACTGGGGCCGAAATACGGTAAATTAATGAAACAAATTACCAAAGAATTTAACGAAATGCGCCAGGAGGATATTGAAAAACTCGAAAATGAAGGCTCCTACACCTTCGACATTGATGGTAATCAGATCGAAATCGGTCCTGAGGATGCAGAAATCATCACCGAAGATATCCCCGGCCTTGCGGTTTCTACAGTAAACAATCTTACCGTAGCCCTTGATTTAACAATAACCGATGAATTAAAACAGGAAGGAATTGCCCGTGAATTAATCAACCGGATTCAAAACATCAGAAAAGAAAAAGGTTTTGAAGTGACAGATGAAATTAATGTGGAAATTTTGCAGAATGAGACGCTTAAAGATGCTATAGCAAATAATTTTTCATATATTTGTTCAGAGACCCTCGCAAAAAATCTGTCGCTGGAAGATTCACTCAATGAAAGTCAGGCAGAACAGATTGAACTTGAGGAAGGCCTGGCGTCAAAGATTAAAGTAAATAAAGTTTAGTACCAAAAAATTGAATTATATGGCTACTAATGAAAACAATGAAAAGACACGATATTCCGATGAGGAACTCCAGGAATTCCGCGAAATAATTGAAAAAAAACTGGAGAAAGCGAAGAGGGATTTAGCCCTGCTTACTGAAGCATACACAACGGGAAATGAACATGACACTTCCGATACTGCTCCAACATTTAAAGTTTTGGAAGAAGGTCACCAGGTTTTATCCAAAGAAGAAAACAGTCACCTGGCCGCCCGTCAACAAAAATTTATCAACAACCTTGAAAATGCCCTCATGAGAATTGAGAACAAAACCTATGGCATTTGCAGGGTCACCGGCAAGCTTATCGCTAAAGAACGGCTGCGAAGTGTCCCGCATGCTACCTTAAGTATCGAAGCTAAGAAAAAACAGTACCAAAATCGTAAACCGGGCCATAACTACGAGCAAAACAAAGAATAACGGGTCTTGAAAAAAGCACTTTTCACAATCGTTTTAGTATTGTTTTTCGACCAATTGCTTAAAATCTGGATAAAGACCACCATAGCCTTAGGCGAGGAAATTCCGGTTTTTGACGATTGGTTTTTATTACATTTTACGGAAAATAAGGGCATGGCCTTTGGCCTTGAGATAGCCGGCGAATGGGGTAAACTTATTTTGAGCATGTTCCGTTTGCTGGCCATAGCTCTTATTGGCTGGTATTTGTTCAGGATTATCGGTAAAAAAGAAAAATCGGGCCTTATTGTCAGCATATCGCTCATTTTTGCAGGAGCGATAGGTAATATGATCGACAGCACCTTCTATGGTTTAATCTTTTCGGGGAGTTATCACGACGTAGCTACAGTATTCCCGGAAAATGGAGGATATGCCACTTTATTTCACGGGAAGGTTGTTGATATGCTTTATTTCCCGCTTTATTCAGGAAGCTACCCTGAATGGCTGCCCTTTGTCGGAGGACAATCGTTTTCCTTTTTCCGGCCGGTTTTCAATATTGCCGACTCGGCCATTACAACGGGCGTTTTAATCCTGTTAGTTTTTCAAAAGAAGTTTTTCCCGAAAGAAGAGCAAAAAGAAACAGAAACCGAAAAAAAAGAAAAAGATAGTGCTGTCTCACAAAATTATTATGAAAACGTTTGAACAAATTTTTTGCTCAAAACTTGTACTAATCACAACCAGTTTATGAGATTAGCATCTCAAAATTATTCATAAAAGAAAAGCAATTATTAAATTTGCCGCAAATCGAAAAAAACACTATGGATAAACAAAGCGTTGGCAAGATAGCCCAGGTAATTGGTGCGGTAGTAGACGTATCTTTCGAAAACGAAAAAGATATCCCCAACATTTATGACGCCTTGGAAGTAACCCGCCCCGACGGACATAAAATCGTTCTCGAATGTCAACAAGACATCGGTGAAAACACCGTAAGAACGATTGCTATGGACGGTACCGACGGGCTATATCGAGGCCTTGAAGTCACCAATACGGGTCAACCTATTTCCATGCCTGTAGGCGAGGAAATCAACGGTCGCCTGTTCAATATCACGGGAAATCCCATTGACGGTTTGGGAGATGTTAACACAAAAGAAAGACGTCCGATTCATAGAGAGCCTCCCAAGTTCGAAGACCTTTCCACCGCCGAAGAAGTCCTTTATACGGGCATTAAAGTTATCGACCTTGTTGAGCCTTATTCCAAAGGAGGTAAAATAGGACTTTTTGGTGGTGCCGGAGTTGGAAAAACCGTACTTATCCAGGAGCTTATCAACAATATCGCTTTAAAGTATAAAGGCCAGTCGGTATTTGCCGGCGTCGGAGAGCGTACCCGTGAAGGAAATGATTTGATGCGGGAAATGATCGAAGCCGGAATTATCAAATACGGTGATGAATTTCTTAAAAGCATGGAAAAAGGGGGTTGGGATCTTTCAAAGGTGGATAAGCAAAAACTATTAGATTCCAATCTGACGATGACTTTCGGACAGATGAACGAACCACCGGGAGCACGGGCCCGTGTAGCCCTTTCGGGGCTTACGCTTGCCGAATATTACCGGGAAGGTGACGAACAATCGGGAGGTAAAGATATCTTGTTCTTTATTGATAATATCTTTCGTTTTACGCAGGCCGGCGCAGAAGTTTCTGCCCTGCTCGGCAGGATGCCCTCAGCAGTAGGTTACCAACCGACGCTGGCTACTGAAATGGGAATGATGCAGGAGCGGATCACCTCTACGAAACGCGGATCCATTACTTCCGTGCAGGCCGTTTACGTCCCAGCCGACGACCTGACAGACCCGGCTCCGGCAACAACGTTTTCACACCTTGATGCCACGACCGTATTAAGTCGAAAGATTTCCGAAATGGGTGTTTACCCGGCCGTCGATCCGCTGGACTCTACTTCACGAATTCTGACTCCGGAAATAGTCGGAAAAGAGCATTATGATACCGCTCAGCGCGTAAAAGAAATCCTTCAGCGTAATAAAGAACTACAGGATATTATTGCTATCCTCGGTATGGATGAGCTATCCGAAGAGGACAAAACCGTGGTTCATCGTGCTCGCCGTATCCAGCGTTTCTTGTCACAGCCTTTCTTTGTAGCTGAGCAATTTACCGGCCTGGAAGGAAAATTTGTAAGCATAGAAGATACGGTGAAAGGATTTAAAATGATACTGGACGGTGAAGTGGATAAGTATCCCGAAGCAGCCTTCATGCTTGTGGGTACCATCGAAGAGGCTATTGAAAAAGGGGAAAAAATTCTTGCTGAACAATCCAAATAACAACCCTTATGAATCTTGAAATTTTAACACCCGAACAAACTATTTATAAAGGGGATGCATCGTTGGTACAGCTTCCCGGGATAGATGGGTTATTTGAAATACTTAATAATCACGCGCCACTTATATCCGTGCTATCAAAAGGAAAGGTGAAAATCAAAGTGGATGATGATTTTAAGTATTTTGATATCAACGGGGGCGTTGTTGAAGTAAAAAACAACAAAACACTTGTTTTAGCTGAATAGCTAAACAGAAGCAAAACATTCCAAAAAGGCGTGCTCAGTCAAGGCACGCCTTTTTTAGTGTCAATTACCCATGCTTTTTCACGAGTATCTTTTCTTCTCCATCGAATCATAGGGTATTGACATATGGCTCTGAACAATAAGCCATTTACCATCCCTTTTTTCAAGCACACCGGTAAAACGTATGCCTTCAAAGCTTTTGGATTTCCCCTCGGTGGTCGTGTAATTGTAATTCAAAATTTCTGAAAACCAAGCTGTCTTACCGTTGCAATTAATTTTGATATTTTGATCGGTAACCGAAATATAAGTTTCATCAAAAGCGTCAAACTGCCTGAGAAAAGTATTCTTTACCTGTTTCCATCCTATGAGCTTTTCATCGGATTCCGTTCCGAATATTACGATATCGTCATCCTGGGCCCAAACATCTTTTAGCAAATCGATATTATGATTCTCATTTGCTATCACATACTTTTCCAAAACCACTTGAACATCGGAGACAGCCTTTTCTTTATCGCATGATTCCCGGCAACTTTGTGCCATAAAAATGGCGATAATCATTAATAAAAATGTGATTCTTCTCATACGCTTAGTATTTTTGGTTCAGGAGTTTACAATCGAATAGTATGATGAACCTCCTGAAACCTTTATTTTTTGTCACAATATACTAATTCAGTTTTATTAAAACAAATTTTTTGTCAGAAAAATAAAAATAAGAGATTGTAGAAAATTTGTAATTTCATACCCGAAAAACAAAACCGAATGATCATGATAGCAAAGAGAATTTTTACTTTAGGTTGTGTAATCTTATTTACTATGAATGTGGTTGCTTTTACGGGAGAGGTGACAACCTCCTTCAAAAATCCCGGTAATTATGCCACAGGGATGACTTTCGACGGTGAAAACCTATGGATGGGCGATCGCCGGGAAGATGTTCTCTATAAAATTAACCCCGAGAATGGAAAAATCCTGGGAAGTATTTCTTCACCCGGTTATTGGCCTATGGGCCTTGCATGGGATGGCGAATACCTCTGGAATGCGGATATCAAAGGGGGTATCGCTGAATCGGAAAATTATGACGGTAAGATCTATAAGGTAAACCGGGAAGACGGAACCATTTTGCATTCCGTAAATGCGCCAACTGATCGGCCACGGGGGCTGGCTTATGACGGTGAATATCTATGGTGTGTGGACGGCGCCGATGACAAAATTGTTCAAATCGACGCCAATGACGGGACTACGATTCGCTCAATTCCCGCTCCTTCGGTAGACCCGAGAGGAATCACTTTTGACGGAAAATACCTTTGGGTCTCCGATCGCACCAGGGATGAGATTTATATGGTAAACCCCGAAGACGGGGCAGTAATTATAATTTCCGACGCCCCGGGAGAATATACCCGCGGACTGGCATGGGACGGAAGTTCATTATGGGCTACGGATTTTGAGGAAGACCGCGTATTTAAACTCAAAGGCAATGATGGTCAAAAGTACGTAAAATCCAATATGCGCAAAGCAAAAGTGGACTATACCTACCAAATCACCAACTATGGTCCCGGTAAAGTCAAAAAAGCGGATATTCATCTTGCCATTCCAACAGACCGGAAAACCCAGGAGATAACCAGTGACATTAAGTATAATCCTGATTATACCGATATTGTCACCGATCAATGGAATCAGTCAACAGCTCATTACCAAATTGAAGACCTTAAGGCCAATGAGACTGAAACCATCCACATGATAACAACTGCCAAAATCTGGGATATAAAATATTTTATCTATCCCGATGAGGTGGGCTCGCTGGATGAAATGCCTGAGGATATTACCAACCTGTACTTGAAAAACAACAAAAAATACCAACTGCATCATCCGGTAATCCGTGATGCTGTTGAAGAAGCTGTCGGCGAGGAAGAGAATCCTTATTGGATCATGCGCAACATTTTCAATTACGTCATCGACAACATGTATTACGAAATGGAAGGCGGATGGAATACTGCACCGGCTGTACTGGACCGCGGTAATGGTTCATGTTCAGAATACTCTTTCGTATTTATATCGATGTGCCGATCGGCCGGTATCCCGGCAAGGTATGTGGGTTCGGCCGTTGTTCGGGGCGACGATGCCAGCATGGATGATGTTTTCCATCGTTGGGTAGAGGTTTACCTGCCGAATTACGGCTGGGTAATGGTTGACCCGAGTGGCGGCGACAATGAAGACCCAAGGGATCAGGCCCGCTATATTGGTTCGTTGTCCAACCGTTTCCTTATCACCACCCAAAGCGGCGGTGGCAGCAAAACGATGGGATGGACCTACAATTCAAATGAATCGATGGTTACGGAACCTAAAACTCACGTAGTTGTAGACTACTATGCTGATTGGGAACCGATTGAGTAAATTCAGTTGGCAAAGAGCAGTTGGCAGTTGGCAATAAGGAAACTCTTGTCACCAACTGCTCTGCTCTCCCCGTTCTTCAATAAAAAAATATAAGTTAGGCGGAGCGTCCTCGCTCCGCTTTCTTCATTCTTAAAGCCTCTGGCTTCAGGAGGGAGATGTTTTGATGTGAATGAGGAGGTCTCTCGTTGCAACAACTAGCAAACCGCATTGGTGTAAAAAAGGAGGCCCCTCAGTCGCTACGCTCCATCGGGGCGACTTTACTAAAGGGTAGAACATGGAAAAAGGCCCGCAAAAAGCGCCGGAGTGGGCAGCGCTTTT
>JAIPAH010000057.1 GCA_021740175.1 Bacteroidales bacterium | reverse complement strand
GGGGATTTAGGGGTGTGCGGAGGGAGATAGGGCGGTTGGAATGGATGGATGAATGAATGAATGGATGGTAGATTGATAGGATGGATGGATGAATGAATGTCTATTATCTTAGGCCTCAACAGACTTTTCTGCTTTTATTATTTACCACAGATAGCGTGGATGGTCCCCTTTAGGGGATTTAGGGGTGTGCGGAGGGAGATAGGGCGGTTGGAATGAAAGAATGGATGAAAGAATGGATGAATGAATGGTTGAATGAATGGATGAATGAATGGTTGAATGAATGGATGAATGAATGGATGGTAGATTGATAGAATGTATATAACCCATGTTGGTCAAAGCATCTTCATTTCGCCGAATGTCCCGTAAAAGCATGAAAGTCGTTGGTCAAAGCGTCTTCGCTTTGACCCATATATTCTTGCAGCCTCCGGCTGCCAATACCACAAGGTAAACTATCATGATTGATTGGATGGTTATTTCGGTCATTTGGATAGATTATCCCCCTAAAGCCAACAGCAGAAAATCCGGGCTGGAATATTTCAATTTAGACGGTATTCAAATAATCGCAGGCTATGATTCAAAAAACGTTTAATTCATATCTTTGATAAACAAACAGTAAAAAGCTATATGACTATGAATATTATTGAAAAAATTTTGACAGCCCATTCCAACAAGGATGCCGTTAAACCCGGAGAAATTATTGATATCAATATAGATACTCGGGCGGCAAGGGATTTTGGTGGGGCTAATGTGGTAAAAAACCTGGAGGATTATAACCTGCCGATTCACGATCCTTCCAAAACCTTTTTCACTTTTGATACCAACCCCACAGGTTCCGATCAAAAATATGCCAAAAACCAGCAAATTATCCGTCAATTCGCCCGGAAAAAAGACATTACGATTTATGACATCAATAACGGTATCGGCACCCATACTATGATCTCGGAAGGGCTTGCCTGGCCCGGTTCCACGGCACTGACGACAGATTCACACGCCAATATTCTCGGGGCTATCGGCGCTTTCGGCCAGGGAATGGGAGATAAAGACATTGCCGCAGCCATGGCCTACGGCAAAGTATGGTTTAAAGTACCCAAATCCGTAAAGCTGACATTTAAGGGTGAGAGGCCCAAAGACGTTAGCGCCAAAGATATTGTTCTTAACCTCCTGAATCAATTCGGAGCTAATTCTTTGTTGGGGTATTCGGTGGAAATGTATGGCGAAGCCATAGACCAGATGCCGATGGATGAACGCATTACAATCTCTTCAATGGGCACTGAGATGGGTGCTATCATAGTGATGTTCCCCCCCAACGAGGAGATTATGGAATACTGCCGCAACCGCACCCAAAAGGAGATTCCCTCTATCAAAGCAGATGAGGATGCTACCTACGACCAGGAGCTGGAGATCGACATCAGCACCTTCCGTCCCATGGTCAGCCGTCCCGGTAAACCACATGATGTTGTTGACATAGGAGAAGCCCAAAAGGTAAAAATCGATTCGGCTTTTGTAGGAAGTTGTACCAACGGAAGAATGAGTGACATGTATGCCGTGGCTGAGGTGCTGAAGGATAAAAAAGTAGCTCCCGGGGTGGTGCTCAAAATCGTACCTGCGACAGATAAAATCTGGCAGCAATGCCTGGAAGAGGGGATTATAGACACTTTTAAAAAAGCCGGTGCATTGATTTCCAATGCGGGTTGTGCTGGCTGTGCCGCCGGGCAGGTAGGACAAAATGGTCCGGGAGAAGTAACTATAAGTACCGGGAACCGAAACTTTCCCGGCAAACAGGGTAAAGGTGAAGTATACCTTGCTTCGCCTTCGGTAGTAGCCGCCTCGGCAGTGTCAGGTTATATCACAACTACGGAAAATATTCCTCCCGAACCTGCCGTATTTGAACCCGAACCGGAAGAGCAGGCAAAAACCTCTGCAAAGCCTGCCAGGAAAAAGCAACCCGTTGAAGACAAGCCAACGGTGGTTGAAGGCCGGGTATGGATGATTGACAGGGACAATATTGATACGGATATGATTTTCCATAACCGTTACCTGTCGATTACCGACCCCAAGGAAATGGCCAAATACACCTTTGACAATCTCGAAGGTTTTGAAGATTTTGCATCAAAATCACAACCCGGCGACATTATCATTACGGGCAAAAACTTTGGGGCAGGCAGCAGTCGCCAGCAAGCGGTAGAATGCTTCAAAGAACTCGGGATTTCTGCCATTCTGGCTGAATCATACGGGGCAATTTACGAACGCAATGCTATCAATGCAGCATTGCCTATCATGAAGTATAGCGATCTGGCGCCACTCGAGCTTAAAGCCGGTGACAAGGTGCGGGTAAATTTCGAAACCGGCGAAATCACCAACCTCTCCAACAACAAAGTGGTGAAGGGAGAAGCCTTCTCAGAAGTACAAATGGAAATCTATAAAAACGGCGGGCTGTTCTAATAACACAGGAATGCAATATTTACACACGCTCTCCGGCTATCCGGGGAGCGTGTGTTTTAATTACCTACACGGTTCTTTACGGTTATACTTCCCGGATAATCTAACATTTGGTTACCGACTTTTATGGAGGGTGAGAGTTCCATGCTAAGTTCCGAAGGTTCGGCACCCCGACCGGTAATATGGGATACCAAATTCATCAGGGCTTTTCCACTCTCCCCGGAAATTAAATTTTTTATATCAACATTCACTTTTACCGGAACATGAGTTTCACTTTCATCAGGAGGTATTTCCACATATTCATCAATCATGCCTGTAGCGACCTGCTGTTTATCGACAAACATTTTCCAATCCATCCGATTCATCGAAGCCCTCTTATTGTTTGGATTCTTGGCTTTAAGCAGTACCGTAAATTGCGCCGGAAGTTCTTCAGCAGCCAGTTTTGAAGTTAAGCGGGCAGTCTCCGTAAAAGTAAAATCAGAAAAGCTCTGTTTCCCAGTCATATCCACGCCGGCTATTGTTAGATTATTTACAGCTTCAATTTCAAAACGAACCTCACTGAACCGCTTCATTTCTTCCATCTGATTGAGAATACTGCAGGAGGAGCCTGCAAGCAATATTGCGGTTATAAATACAAAAAACAATTTTCTCTTCATAAATAAGATGAATGGTTTTAAAGCTACATTTATTCTATTTAGTAACATATTGGAGCGAAAAATAGTTTATTTCCTTCAATTAATCTGACCAAAGATTTGTATTAAAATTTAAAACTTACGAAATTTGACTGATTAAATAAAGTAAAGTATGGATTTTAACAGTTTTTATGTACATCTGGGCAGGTTGTTATACTCCGTAGCCCTGGCCGATGGTGCTATTCACCGTAGTGAATTGGAAAAATTTCATAAGATTCTCCGCAATGAATTGGTTCCTTTGGAGGATAGTGAAGATGCTTACGGTACCGATAATGCGTATTATGCCGAATTCGAACTTGAACGCCTGATTGACGATGGCGTTGATAAGAATGAAGCTTTCACCTCATTTATCCTGTTTATGGAAGACCACAGCTCAGCCTTCGACAGTAATCTTAAAAACCTTTGTATTCAGACTGCTCGTAAAATCGCTGAAGCCCACGCCGGTGTGGAGCCTGCCGAATCGCAAATGCTGCGGGAGCTCGAGAAGAAAATTTATGACCAGGTCTGATCAACTCCTTTGAAACCATGAGATGAGGAAAAGAAACCCCGGAACCACAAAGGGTACGGTATACACAACTGCTGTCATAGGATTATCACCGCCGGTGGAAAGGAAAGCATAAACGCCCAATGCTAAGCCTCCTACTATTAAAACCAAACCACCGATCATTTCAAAAAACCAACTGACCAGAAATCCAATAAAAACGCTGAATATCATAAAGTAAATGGGACCGGTTTCGATAGACATATTTTCAAGCCTCATATACTCATTCGTAACAAAATAATACAAAAATCCTGCTATCAGGATTACTGAAAGAATTCGTGCTGCGAGTTGCCAGCCTTTGTTTACTGTTTGTTCTGCCATAGGTATTTTCTTTTTTTATAGAAAAAATATAAATAATAGTTAAAATTAGTAATTAATCAGAAAATTTTCAAATATCTTCGAATTATAACGATATTTGAGTTATAAAATACGCAAATAATCAATACAAGATGTCGAAAGTATTCACGCTGTCGGAAGCCGCATCCATTGCCATACACAGCATGGTTTTAATAGCGAAATCTGAAGGAATGATGAATGTCAACAAAATCGCCGAGCGTACGGGTTCGTCGAAACACCATGTGGCGAAAGTACTACAGCGGTTGGTAAAAGAAGATTACCTGACTTCTATAAGAGGGCCACATGGGGGGTTTGAGCTAAACAAAGATCCTGAAAATATTAACTTGCTGGAAGTTTATGAAACCATAGAAGGGCAACTGGTGGTCACGGAATGTCCTATGGAAAATCCTATATGTCCGTTTGATAAATGCATCCTGGGGAATGTCGTAGCCGACATGACGGTTAAATTCAGGGAATATCTTAAGAGTCATTCCCTGAAGGAATATCTCTGAATAAATATTGATAGTTTCTCATATTAATTACAATCTTCCAAAAGATCAATACTTAGCCCTGAATGTGGTAATTATCATCAACAGCCAACCTGCCATTAGCAATATTCCACCAAACGGGGTAACCCATCCCCAGCTTTGCATTTCTATAAATAGTTTTAAAATAATCGTGAAACTAAAAAATACTGTTCCGGCCAGAATTAGTAAACCTGAATAGTAAATTGACCTACTGCGGTGGCGTTCATAAAGCAAATGCAGGACAATCAATCCCAATCCGTTAAAAAACATAAAACGAGTGGCGGTAAGGTAGTTAGCTGCTTTGTCAGCACCTATACCTTCCAGTGCATGGCTTTGCAGGGCTTCGGCGACAATGGCCAAAAAAACAAGTATGCTTCCGGCGATCCAGTTCCAACGTTTTATCCACATATCTTTTACATTTTTTACTAATCTAATAAATAATGCATTACACTCCAAAAGGAATTAAATTCGGAATAATATCTGATACCCATTTCACTATGGTTCTAAAGACACCAAAAAATTTAAGAGTTCGGCTGCCTTTTTCTTTATTAAAGTTTTACAAAACACTCAAACCATAAGTTGTCACACTTGTTGATTGTTTATAAAATTGCAAAAAATCTGTTATGTCGAAAATGCTATGTATCAAAAGAACCAATACCAATCCCTATTATAACCTTGCTGCCGAAGAGTATGTGCTAAAAAACTTCGAGCATGACACTTTTATGCTTTGGAGAAACGAACCTGCTATTATTGTCGGCAAGCATCAGAACACGCTGGCTGAAGTCAATGTGGATTACGTCCACGAAAAAAATATCCCTGTTGTGCGTCGTCTTTCGGGAGGTGGAGCAGTCTTTCATGACCTTGGGAATCTAAATTTCACGTTTACTCAAAAAGGAGAAAAAGAGGAATTAATTGATTTTGTAAAATATACCAAACCGATTATCGATATTCTTAAAAACCTTGGCGTTAACGCCCGCTTCGAAGGAAGAAACGATATCACTATCGATGGAAAAAAATTCTCAGGGAATGCCGAACATGTTTTTAAAAACCATGTGCTACACCACGGTACTTTACTCTTTTCTTCCCAGATGACTGACTTATCGGATGCCTTAAAGGTGAGCGAGGCCAAATTTAAAGACAAGGCCGTTAAGTCCGTTAAAAGTCGCGTCACCAATATTAGCGAACATCTCCCCGAGCAGTACAGCGGGCTTTCTGTGCTGCAATTCAAAGACATGGTCATGGATCACATTGTAAACCAATATCCTAACACAGAGCTATACACATTAACGGAGGAGGATGACAAAGCCATACGGGAACTGATGGAAAAGAAATATAACACATGGGATTGGAATTTCGGTTACAGCCCGAAATACAATTTCACAAAAACCATAAAAACTAACGGCGGCTCTATCGAACTTAACCTGGATGTACATAATGGCCTTATCAAACAAGTCAAAATTTTCGGAGATTACTTTAACAGCGAACCCACCTCCGAAATCGAATCCTTTTTGAAAGAAACCCCGCATGAACACAAAAAAATTACGGAAAAGCTCAATGGCATTGACATTTCTAGGTATTTCAACAACGTTACCAAGGAAGAATTGATAGCGGGAATGTTTTAGTTGCTAATAGCCGGATTTATATTAATCCGCTCATCAACCGATATTTTGTAATTGTCGGATTTTATGTTTCCTGAAAGCCCAGCAAAGGAAGATTAACTGCTAATCGTTGTTATGTCATTATATTAACATCTTTCCCAATATTTAAACATAGTGTTCACCGATAAGACGCAACCCTTCCATGGTTAGAAGAGAATCCACGGTGTCGAATGCATCGGTGAGCCCATTCATAACATGAGACAATCCACCGGTAGCGATAACCGTTACCGGCCCGTTTAGTTCTTTCCGGATATTACGGATCATATACTCTATCATCCCCACATATCCAAAGACCACTCCCGACTGAACGGCATGCACTGTGTTCTTCCCCATAATCGAAGGAGGAGCTTTCATCGGCACATCCGGAAGTTGCGCTGTGTTGGTCACCAGGGATGAAATAGCCGTTTTCATCCCGGGGGTAATCGACACACCCCGAATATTTCCGCTTGCGTCAATAGCAGTAAAAGTCATGGCCGTTCCGAAATCGAGGACAATACGATTCCCAGGGTATTTTTCATAGGCGGCCACTGCATCCGCAACAATATCACCTCCTATTTCATAAGGATTAATAACATTAACCGGAAGATTAGGATAAAGATCGGGATTGATGACATGAAGTTCACGGGCAGTCAACTTATACACCATTTCCTGCATCGGATGTAGCAGTGTTGGAACTACACTGCTAAGGACGACTTTATCGATAGATTTTGGGTCGAGGTTATTTTTTTCAAACAAAGAACGCAGAATCACCTCATACTCATCGGCCGTTTTGTCACTAACGGTGTGCATCCGCCAGTTATACAACCATTGGCCAGACTCATTAATACCCGTTACAATATTTGAATTCCCGACATCAATTAAAAGAAGCTTCATGGTTTTATTATTCGTTATGGCACGAAAATATCAGTAAAACCGCAGAAAACCAATTTTAATTGATTTTAAAACTTTTCAAATCCCCTAACCAGAAGAGCAGAATTAACAGCTAGTTATTATAAAACTTCCCGGATATCATTTTACCGGAAGCCTGGCGGAGTTTGTATATGTAGATTCCCGTGGTAAGATGCTTAACGGAAACCGTGCCCGCTTCGCCGGCCTTTAATTCTTTTGACACCACTTTTCTGCCATCAAGCGTATAAACCTTTAATACAGCCTGGTCCTGAAGTTTTTTCTTTAACTGCAATTGCTCTCCGATGACAACAACCTCTCCATGCTCTTTCGTTTTGGAAGAACGAAGTCCTGTTTGCGGATTCAGCATAGTATAAGCCTTAACACAAAAATTCCCGGTATGCATAAATCCTGAAGGATCCTCATAATCATAAAAGTCCTTCCATTGGTCATTTTCCCGGTAAAATGATTCACCCGGGTTTGCATCCGAGGGAACAAAAGAGCGGAAATCATCTCCCGGCACTATATCAGGGGTATGCGAGCGATCATATCCATAACCTCCGTGGGAAAGACGTAGGAAAACATAAAAGTCTTCTCCTTCGGCAAGCTGTACAACAGGATTCAGATCGGTAGTGTGAAAACCGGGATAATCAACAACGTCGACGGAGTTATACACCATATCGGATAAAACGCCGTTTTCAAATGTTTTGTAAATACGGAGCGTATACTCTACTGTATCGGCGGCCGTTACAAAGTTGACACTTTTTATGAACTCATCGTTATCAGCTGTATACCGGTTCATCACAGCCTTCACTCCCTTTAATGTATCAACCCAACCATGATAGTCGTGATAATAATTATTATCAAATTCAGGCCTCATCACATCAGAGAACAACACAGCTCCCATAGTCGGATGTTTGCCTGCATATTTATCATAGTATGAAACCCAAAAATAGCCATTACTACCCCATGACGATCCCCAGCTATTTTTACATATCCAGGCCCCTCGTTTTGGCGCCCCTGTAATCCGGGTATCATCCCAACCGATAATCGTTACGGAATGATCCGCTTTTTTATCATTTTCGGGGGGTTGATAATGGTTGTATTGCCAGTCAATAAAATCTTCATCATAGGCGATGCAAGTGGCTACTCCCCCATGGTTTTTTACCGCTCGTTTTATTGTAATTAAATTTTCCTGCTCATCACCTGTATTCAGCCAGGAAATATGCCGGGGGCGAAAAAGATGATAACCGGGGTCGTATTGATCCGGGGCATTGTTATAAGATTGCCCGTCCTGATTTCTTACGCTCCCGGTACCGCGGGTAAGATAAGCCGAAGCTATCCGGTAATTTCCTCCCTGATGAACCTCAATGCCACTACCGGAAGGAGGCGTTGCATCATCATTGTAATAATCATTAAAGCCATTCCACCAATCCATGTGATATTCCGCCAGGTTGGGATCGCCTGTTTCTCCGCTGCTGTTCCAAACACCCGTCATTTTAAGGTTACTCTCCATGGAAGCTACCGCGGCAAAAGCCCAACAGGTCCCCCCTTCTTGATTTTCGACGTTAGTGACATAATTTTCACCGTCTACATCTCGCAAATCAAACTCGTTGGGTAATTCCTGTGAGTAATTCTGAAAAACGATTAAAACCAAAATCATGGAAGTGATGAATCTCATAACTACTCCTTAAAACTAATAATCAGGGCATAAATATAATTAAAACTAGAAGATATTCAAAATACTTTATGTTAAATTTTTAACCATGCGCTTAAATCCCTGTTAATTAGCCTGGAAGTCTTTTCGATATCCTCCCTGTAAATCGTTTTTAGAAATACAATGTCTTCTTTGGTGACATCAAGTTCTTCCCCTTCTGAAAAAAGCCGATCTTTAAGTTTTTCCTGAACTCTCCCGGGAAGTTGCTTTTTCAATAGTTTTTTGATTCCTGATTCGGTAATGAACTTGTTAAAAAGCTTAAAGCGGGGGATTCGGGCCTTGTTATATATCTCATAAGCATTAGGCGTAATTTCTTTCACACCAAGGAATCTCTGGCAATCTTTCACCGTTCGCTGGGGATCTTCTTTAAAATCATCCAATAGCAGCACTTTGATATTTTCGGCAGGAAAAAGATCAAAGTAACGCTTAAGCTGTTGATAGTACAAGCCAAGTTCAATATATAACTCCGAAATCCCCCATCCTTTAGGGTTTTTATTCATGTCTGTTTCTATAGCTTGCCGGAAGCCTAGTCGTGTATGACCATATCGCAAGGCCATCTGGTAATGAGAAACGGCTCTTTCCATGGGATTACGAAGAATGGCCACAACCTTAGCCCGGGGATTATACATTTTTATGTTTTCGGCAGCCACGGATGAATAGAGATAACTGGTGCTTGCTTCGCCCACGGCCTTTTCACCGCTTACATCTTCAAAAAGGCGCCTGTAATGCTCAGGTTTGCGGACAAAGGCGAGTTGCAAAGGCTCAAGGTTTTTTTTACTAAAATATGTTTCCGTATCCAGGAAAGTATTTTTCTTATACGTGTTGGAAAAATGCGCTACCTGAATATCGGTCGAAAAATAATTCGGCTCCTTCACAGGACTAAAATAGATATCAGGATGCTGTTTCAAATATTCATACAAAGAGGTAGTTCCCGCCTTGGCGGCACCGATAATGAAGAAATTGGGTTTATGTGTATCCATCACTGCTTTTTATCGAATAACAATAAAACATATTGACGTATTTGCCGCGGTGCTAACAACGGATAAGTCAAAAAACCATTATACCTGTATATCATAATTACGGCCAAAAGGTTCCACAATATCGTGCTTGTTGCCGTAGCCCAGGCCGCACCATTCATCCCCAGCAGGGGTATCAGCAGGTAATTAAGTATAAAATTAATAACCAGGCTGATAATTAACACATACATGGTAGTTTTCTCTTTTCCGGTCATATTCAGCAAATGTATTGTACTTCCCGAAAAAGTAGCAAACAATTGTCCTGTGGCAAGTACAGTGAGGGCATAATGTCCTTTTTGAAAATCAAATATCTCCATTATAAAATCCGGAAAAAGGACAATCACTAAAAATACCGGCACCGATAAGATAAAACTCAAAAAAGAAACCGTCTTTACTAATTGTTTGAGCCGCTCCTTATTTTTTTCATACAATTCCGCATATTTAGGCATGGCAATCGTATTGACGGCGATAAGCACAAGGGAATTAAGAGCCGCTATTTTTAAAGCCGTATTATATATGCCTACGGTTGCGTCACCAGTCATAGCAGCAAGCATGAGAACATCAGTCCAGTTTAAGACTAAAAAAAGCGAATTGGTTAGCATCATCGGAAGCGTAATCCCGATAATCTTACCGGACTTTGGAGTCGGTTTGGAGTAAAAACTGTCATGTTTAGGATAGAATTTCAGAAAAAAGCGAAAGGTGGAAAAACTGGATATCATAAGGAGAATGAGCGCCAAAAGAATAGCCACGATAATCATCCGGGCGTCGTCATAAAAATAATTCATCCCCCACAGGATAAGAAGCGCACCGAAATAAACCGAAACATTCTGATGAATCGAGAAGGGTAGAATTTTTTTCAGTCCTTTCAGGCTCTCGGCATTAAAACTCATCAAAGAGTAAGGAATCACAGAAGCTCCCACAAGCATAACCATCCACGGTGTATCCACCGTTTCATAAAACCAATCGGTAAAGTAGCCGGAAAGACCGATTATCACCAAAGCAACCAAAAGGGAAGCTGCCAGGGTTATCTGCAGGCTCTTTTTATAAATGCTTCGCATTCGTAAATAGCTGTGATTGCTTGAAGATTCAGCCATAAAACGAACGATAGATGTATCAAATCCCATCTTACCAAGCACCGAGCCAATCATCAGAATAGTCCAGCTTGTGGAATATATCCCTACACCAGTAGCTCCATAAGTTTGGGCAAGAAAATAGAGCAATATATAACTTGCTAAAGCCGATACTATCCTGAACAAAATAGCAATGGAACTGCCCTGAAACAGTTCCCTGAAATGCATGTCACCTTTTAATTTATTAATGATGTTCAATCTTACCGACTTTTTCGTGTGGCAAATATAAATATTTTAAAGCCTTCAATATATTTGGGACTAATAGATTACTCCCTGTCTAAAATCAACCAACTATTTTTTCCGGGAAGCTTGCATAAGCAATATTTTATTTTACTCACCATTGGAAAACATAACGGTACTTTACGTTAGCCCGGCTCGCTAAGGAATAAAGCTCTTTTTATTACTTCCCGAAACTATCAGACATACGAAACCATTATAACGTCTAAGGAGCCTAATAAGTATAAAGCACCCATTTAACCTAAAGGTGTTCCGCAACGGGCTGTCTAAAAAACCACCCAAAAGGTTATTCAGCAACTTTTACCCTCAAAATCGATGGATGAAAGTTGCATAAAAACCTTTATAAAACAAAATCATTTACATTTCTTTGTTATGCCTTCATTTAATTTTACTTTCACAAAAAAAAGAATGGAAGACAAAATTACACTTGATACGGAACCTTATTTGGCGCCAATACCCGCTGCACTAGTAACATGCGGGACCATGGACGAAGCCAATATAATCACCATTGCCTGGACGGGGATAGTTAATTCCGATCCCCCTATGACCTACATTTCAGTAACACCGGAACGCTACTCGCATGGGTTTCTAAAACATACTCATGACTTCGCTATTAATCTTACAAACAGGAGTCTTGTTTGGGAAACGCACTGGTGCGGGTCAAAATCGGGCAGAGATTTCGATAAATTCAAGAAGACGCGGTTAACTCGTGTTGCGGGGACAAACATCTCAGCACCATTAATCAAAGAGTCTCCCATGAACCTGGAGTGCCAAGTAACGGAGATAAAAAAACTGGGCTCCCATGATATGTTCCTGGCTGAAATTGTGGCTGTTCATGCTTCACGGGAAGTGTTATCCCCCAAAACCGGGAAGTTCGATCCGAAAAAAGCCGATCTGATAAGTTTCATACACGGTAAATACTATGAAATTGGCACCAAAACAGCGGGTACAAGTTGGTGAACCAGGCAACTATTCATTAAGGGAAAGGAAAAACCCTATCAATACGGGTAAAAATTTTCAATAATAAGATACTAAAGCAACAATACTAAGCAGAACCAGTAACAAAGGAAAAAACAATGACACCATGAAAAACCGTTTACCTGTTATAATCATTCTCTCGCTTGTTATAGTTGTTGGATCATGTAAATCAAGGCGTTTGGCTAAAAAAGGAGCTGAGCTGGAAGAATCCGGCCTTGTCATTGAATCCGCGGAATATTATTACCGGGCCCTTTTGAGTAACGAAGATAATGTCGATGCAAAAATCGGTTTAAAGCGAACCGGGCAAAACGTTTTGGATGAAAAACTCAGCGAATTCTTATCCAATTACAATAATCACCGAACTGATAAAGCCGTAGATGCTTATGTGGAGGCGAAAGACTACAAAAATAAAGTCGCCGGGGTGGGCGTAAGACTGAATTTTCCTCAAAAATACAAGGAATATTACAAAGAGGTAAAAGATGAGCATCTTACGAAAAAGTACCGGAAGGCTTATAAATTGTTAAGGGAGGAACAGTTTGATAAAGCCTCCGGGCTCTGTCGTGAAATCAAAGAACTTGACTCGGACTTTAAAAATATAAAGGAATTATCCCTGGAAGCCCGGAATGAGCCCCTCTATAGAAAAGCCAAAGACGCTATGGCGGAAGAAAAATACCGGAAGGCTTATGATCTTTTCGAAGACATTCGCCGCAATGCCGGGAAGTATAAAAATACTGAAAGGCTTCAGGCCAAAGCCCTGGAGAAAGGAACCATATCAATAGCCATGCTTCCTGTCAAAAATCACACATACAACGAGCGTATCGGTCAAGCCATTGAATCAGAATTGGAGTCTCAACTAACACAAATGACCAATCCTTTTTTGAAGTTAATCGATCGCGATTTTAATGAACAGATTGTAGAAAAAAACAAGGCAAGCTTAACTGCTATCACGTCTTCTAACTTTTCAGGGCTTGACCCTGAAGTTCTAAAAGGAGCTAATGCCTTGATATCATGCGAGATACACTCTTTCTCGACAAAAGAGGGAAATTTGCAATCCAGAGAAAAAAAGGGTTATCTCAAAAAAAAGTATACAGTCAAAGACTCCGAAACAGGGAAGAAAAAAACACGTACTCGCTATAAAAAAGTGAAATATAAGGAGTATAAAAAGACAAACAGGGTAAAGTGCATCCTGAGTTTCAAGCTTATATCGGCAGAGACCGGAAAAATTTTGGTAAGTGACAGAATATCAAAAAATTTACAGGATAAAATACATTTTGCCGAGTATGATGGTGATGAGGATAAGCTTATTCCCGGATACTGGAAATATAAGAATCGTAAGTCGGATAAAGACCGCAAAAACGATAATTTTTTAGCCCGGATGCAATTAAACCGATTGTTAAACGGGGACAAAAAAATAAAGAGCATCGAATCGCTCACCAATAAAGTGATTGAAAAAGGATCGAATTTAGTGGCAAGAAAAATTAACGCTTTTAACCCGGAATAATGAGATACATTTTACTATTTGTTTCGCTATTTATTATTTTAAGCTGTGGTTCACAAAAAGAACTCTCCGAGCTGCGCAAGCAATGGCCCGAATGGGCTAAAACCAAACCGGTGGTTAATGGGTATTACACAGGTGTTGGCTCGGCAAAAAAAACAACCCATGTCGACCGCTACAAAGAAAAAGCCCGGCAAAATGCCTTAAAGAATCTAGCCGGTGCCATCTCCGTGGACATCTCCAGCAGATCGGTATTACAGAAGACCGAAATAAACGAGGATATCTCGAATTATTATAACTCTAAAATCACCGTCAGCAGTAACCAAGAATTAGATGGGTATGAATTGGTAGACAGTTATGAAGATGAGCGGCGCTACTTTGTTTATTACCGTCTGTCCAAAGCTAAACACCGAAAGCTCAAACAGGAAAAAATTGCCAAAGCCATTGACCAGGCCAAATCCGAATGGAAAAACGCACAGGAGGACATAAATTCAGGCCATTACAGAAATGGCCTGATTTCCCTGGTTAGTGCCCTTGAGGAATTACGTCTCTATTTCCACCGACCACTAAAAACCACCCTTAACGACCGGGAAGTTTACCTGGCCAATGAACTGGTAAATGAGTTACAGTCCGTGCTGGACGATATTACTATTATCCCTGAGCATAAAAAAATATCGGCCACTGTGGGCTTTAGTATTCCGCCATCCCTTCTGACTTTTCATGTAAACGATGACCGGGGGAGAAAGCTGAGTGACCTTCCCTTAAAAGCTGAATTTACGGCACAAACCCTCATCTTTGATACGAAAAAAACCAATGAAAAGGGTATTGCCCGGTTTTCCCCGGAGAAACTCACAACCAAAAGCTCCTCGGCCCGTTTTATTGTGCGCCTTGATATGGATAAGATTGTCAAAACGGCTACCAGTGAGTTAACCGTCCGTAAACTAGTAAGGCAATTGCAGATTCCCTCCGCTGACATGGAAATAGAAATACAAAAACCTGTCTTTTACGTTACCTCTGAAGAGCTTAACTTGGGGCAGCCCCTTGATAATGCTGTCCTGAAACCGGCTTTCATTGCCCAAATTACGTCAAACGGCTACAAAACAACTTCCAATAAAAAAGAAGCCGATTATTTTATAGATATAGAGGCCTCTACGGTTAAAGGAAACGATTATGGCAATGTAAAATCGGCTATTCTGGAGTTTACAATAAAAATCCGCGATAGAATAAATAATATACTCTATGATAACCGCACAAATCAAATTGAGGGTGTGCAGAACAATTTTCGGAAAGCCGGCCTTAAAGCTTACCAGGAAGGAAGAAAAGAGCTCAGAAGAAGTGTCTTCGATGATGTGATGTATAAGCTATTTTGAGTATAGTTTGATTCTGATAAATGGTTGATAGATTTAAAAATGAGGTGTTAAGAGGTGTTCATATGAAAACTAAAATCGGTCAATTAGCTGTTAGAAATTTCAACAGACTTTTGAAGTAGAGTGATTAGATTCCTCCTCCTTTCATTGCGCTTCAAACCATAGTGAAAATCTCAAAGGAGGTGGAAGCGCAATTCCAGTCGTCGGAGTGACGGGCATTGGGAGCGATACAAGGGAAAAGGGCGCGCTGACACTTTTGTAAATTTTTAATGGCGTCAGCGCGCCCTTTTCCCCATCACCTGCCTCAAATTCAAGTCATTCCGACGATTCATGTTTCGCACTATCAACCGTTTGCATTATCCATAATCATTAGAGGCGAAACATGGAGAGGAGGAATCTGATCATCACATGTAATGAAAACTTATTAAATCTACAACTAATATGATGATGAAAAAAGTGAAATCTACTATTCTTCCGGCTCTATTCTTCTATATTTGCATGTTGTAAAATGCTTTTTAATGCAAAGTAAATCCCGGGAGAAAAGAAAATCCAAACATCAAAATAGAATCTATGAGAAAAATAGTTTTACTCGCTTTGTTTTCATTGTTTTTGCTTACCGGACAGTCCCAAAACATCCAGTTGCACTATGACATGGGCAAAGACCGCGGCTATACCACGACTACAGTAGAAATGTTTAAACCCGACAAATGGGGAACTACCTTTTTCTTTATTGATATGGATTACGGAGTGACTGAAAATCTGGAGGGAGTCAACCTGGCCTATTTTGAGTTTGCCCGAACGATTAACCTGGGTAAAGAGACCCCCTTTGGGTTTCATGCAGAATATGACGGCGGTCTCTTCCAGGTCAATAAAAATATTACGGTTAATATTGAAAATGCCTGGTTGGCAGGTGTTGATTACACCACAACCGCAAAAGACTTTTCAAAAGGCATTTCTTTAAAAGCCTTGTATAAAAACATCCAGGGAAAGCATGACATGGCTTGGCAGTTTACCGCAGTATGGTATTATCATTTTTTTGATAAAAAAGCAACTTTTATGGGCTTCTTCGATTACTGGCGCGAAGATCGCGATTTGAATTCCGACGGCGACAAAGCCCGGTATGTATTGTTGACGGAGCCTCAACTTTGGTACAATGCCACTGAAAACTTATCTATCGGAACCGAGATGGAATTCAGTAACAACTTTGTTGCAGAGAATTTTAAAATAATGCCCACTGCGGCGGTGAAGTGGAATTTTTAAACGAGTATTCTCTGAAGGCGTTCAGGAGTCTTAATATTATTCATCCATAGTAACCGTTCGCAGAACAAACCCCATAACCACGGTACCCACAACACCTAAGCCAATGACTATCCAGGAGGTTAGTTTATCCGGTATAAAAAAATAGGTCGACAGGAAAATCATCGTCCACATCATCGAAATGGAATAAATCTTTGATTTGAAGGTCATACCTTTATACTTTCGGAAGTGTGTGATATAAGGGCCTACGTATTTGTTGCTGAGGAGTTTGGAATAAAGTCTCTCTGAAGAACGGGCATACAAGAAAGCTGTCATCAAAAGAAAGACCGTCGTAGGAAGGCCCGGAATAAAAATCCCAAGGACACCAATAGCGAGTAAAAAAGTACCCAATACTATAAAAAGGAATTTTAACATTCTTTGCTAACTTCTTGCTTTACTAATTTCCGGATGAATCAGGGAACACTTCTCCCCTTTCCCGGTTTCCCTTAAAATGGATTGGAGGGTATTTTTGTTCAAAACCCTTCAATCCTTTACCGAAATGAATTCAATCAAGGCTCCCAATCCTGTGCCGGCAGCGTATCGAAGGAAATCTATCCATAAAAAGCTAGTACCGATTAGCCATTTGCCGGCTTGGGTTTCCCGGATAAGCGTAAGAATCCAGTAATCAAATAATTGGCTAATCTCTACCAGGCAGGAAAATCCAAACGCGATAATCAGCTTTTTCCATATTGCCATACTGGGGAAAAGAAACCCAAAGACGGCATAGGCTGCCAGGGCCCACGCCGCATCCCCCAGGTGCGGCTGCAGCCAGTCGCTATAAAACTCAGGCGCTAAGCGCGATGATATTCCTATGAAAGCGGCCGCCACAATCAGTATGATGTACATCCTTCGCCTCTTGCTCATAACAAAAGATTACTATGGGTTATGCTTATTTATTTTCCAAGGAACAAAAAAGCCACGAATGCACGAATATTTAATCATGAAAACGTGGCTTAGGAATTCTAATTTTTTTACGAACGGAATGCTAAAATTCTTTATGATCCGAGCGTAGCCACCATCACCGCTTTGATGGTATGCAGACGGTTTTCTGCTTCGTCAAATACGATAGAGGCCGGTGATTCGAAGACCTCTTCTGTAACCTCCATCGATTCCAAACCGAATTTCTCTTTGACGTCTTTCCCTATTTTGGTGTCGGCATTATGGAAAGCCGGCAGGCAATGCATAAATTTCACATCCGGGTTCCCGGTTTTCTTCATGAGTTCCTTGTTGACCTGGTAGGGCTTAAGCTTTTCGATACGCTCTTTCCATACCTCTTCGGATTCGCCCATAGATACCCATACATCGGTATAGAGGAAATCACAACCCTTAACTCCTTCTTCCACTTTGTCGGTCACTTCAATTTCTGCTCCTGTTTCCTTAGCAATTTCTTTAGCCTGGTCTACGAGTTCTTTGGAAGGCTGAATATCCTTCGGGGCTACCGAACGGAACTTCATCCCCATCTTGGCAGCACCGATCAGCAATGAGTTACCCATATTATTGCGGGCATCGCCGAGATAAGCGAACGTAATATCTTTCAAGGGTTTCTCGGTATGTTCCATCATCGTTAAGAAATCGGCCAGGATCTGGGTAGGATGAAATTCATTGGTCAGCCCGTTCCACACCGGCACGCCGGCATGTTTACCCAGCTCTTCCACCACTTCCTGGCCAAAGCCTCGATATTCAATACCTTCATACATACGTCCCAGTACACGGGCCGTATCTTTCATAGTTTCTTTTACGCCCATTTGCGAACCTGTGGGCCCCAGGTAAGTAACATTGGCGCCCTGGTC
>JAIPAH010000056.1 GCA_021740175.1 Bacteroidales bacterium | reverse complement strand
AAGCGATCTATTTTCATCCCGGATTGGGCAAAACCGGGACGACCTATTTGCAATACAAGTTCTTCCCCAAGCTTAAAGGCATTCACTATATCCAGCGCACAAAATACAACCAGGCATCCCGGATAATTAACACCACCAATCATAACAAATACCTTGTTTCCAGGGAATTTGACCGACAATTTTTTGAAGAAACAAAAAAATTTGCTGATGCTTTTCCTGATGCGCATCCGATTTTAGTTTTAAGAAGACATGACAAATGGATCGCCTCTCAATACAGGCGCCTTACCAAAAACGGTCGTGGTATTACTTTCAAAGAATTTATCGATATTAAAAATAATAAGGGCCGTTGGGATAAAAACGTATTGAATTTTTATGACCGGATAAAATTCCTGGAATCGCAATTCAACCACAAACCGCTGGTGTTATTCCACGAAGAGCTTAAAAATCATCCTAAACAGTTTTTCAATAAAATAACCACTTTCACCGGAACCGATTATGATATCAATGCCATATCTCTCACCACAAAACATGTATCATACAATGAAAATCAATTAAAAACCGTGAGAAACATTGCCCGTAAAACTTTTTATAAATGGAACGGGATACACATAAAGAAGGATAACGCTTTTGAGCGGCGCTTCAGAAAGGCGTTTTGCCATCTGATCATGTATTTGCATTTTCTTTTCCCTAAAGATAGTTCAAAAGAAGATCCATTGATAAACCCCGAAGAGCTTGAAGAAATCAAAACTCATTATGCCCGCGACTGGGAGCAATGCCTTGATTATGCCCGCAAAAATTCCCCCAATCAGATCATTGAAGAAAAGGAAGATGACAAAAAAAGCTGATTAACAAGCACTGCTTTTGTGAGAAACTATGGCGCTAAGCGGTGAGTATCAAGCAATCTAAGGGTTATTTCCACGGGCATACTGCTGGCATCGTTCCCAATCATCTTTATACATAGTTTTAATCTTATCCAGTTCTTCCTGCGGGATGAGGGGTTTATCGTCCAGCCAGGCATCCGGAATAAGACGTGCCAGGTATAAAACAAAATAGCGATAGGTTTTATTCAGGAAACGAATCCTATCACGATGAGGATGCCCGGAGATATTCTTGCGCTCTTTCAGGAAAGTATGACGGGAAAACCACCGGCGAAATTTCAACTCTTTATCTTTGTAGGAAGTGTGCCGGGGTCTGAAAGAAATCGGGTCATAATAATTGATGTCTAAATATTTAAGTATTTGATTCAGAAAATATTCCGGGCGCTCCTTCAAATCATGATGAAAAAGCACCAAAGGTTTGTGATTGAAATTCTTTTCAATACACTCAAGTTTCGGATAATAATACAAGTCGTCGATTTTCCATACCCCCTCGTCATTGTCAACATCAAAATACTCTTTAAACATATAGGGCTGCCCGTTTTTAACAACACGCCGATAGTGCGAGGCTATCCACTTATCATGCCGGCGGAATACAATGATAATCCGCGCATCGGGATATTTTCGGGCAAAGTTTCTGAGTGCTTCATAGAGTCCGCGGCTAAACTCATGTGAGAGAAGATATTTATTATGAGGATTTTGCTTAATGATTTCATCGGCTTTTTTGAAATTCTTTTTATTGATATAGTACACATCCTTAAGTTTAGGAAAAATCTGTGTCTGCATAAAAGTCGTAGCCGTTCTTCCTAAACCTACGTGCCAGAAAATTGTCGGTTCCATCTGCTCCTTTTGATATTGTGTTCCTAACCTAATGTATTGTTATTAAACCAACCTTGTAAGCCATTGATTTACATCTGCAAATGTAGGTTTATTTCCCTTTTCTGCAAACCACCCAAATTTATAACTTATAGCTTTTTTCTCCTTTCAACGGTCTCCTGAATAAAAACAGGCTGTAGCAAATACTAAAGAGTATGGCCGGTCTTTGTTGATCAAATGGTACTGCTGATATCATTGAAAGTAATATAACGACCAAAATCATTTGGGCCAACGAATGTTCCCACCCTTTCTGGACTATCCACGATCCCAGTAAAGCCACTAAAAGCCAAACAAATCCTATGATACCAAAGGTGGCTAGCACTTTTAGATACTGGTTATGTCCTCCAACGTAATCTTCAGTCCGGCCATACTTTTGCTGATAATATTCGTTATAAGCATTTTTAATATCCCCCGTACCAACACCAATTACCGGATTATTGCTGAATATCGAAAGCATGGCCTGATATCCTTCCAGGCGTTTTGTCACCGAATCGAAAGGGCGTCCTGTTTTTTTGTATACATAAAAAGCCTGCGCCAGGGTATATAGTCTCGAATAATACAAGCTTGTGCTGTTTTTATAAAGCGGATTAGGGATACTGTTTTCGACATTACGAATGTCTTGCGACGTCATCTCGGCAAATCCGGCGGAATCTTTTCTCAAATGTTTGGCCGTCATGTACCGTATAAGCGTTTTACGTATAGGATGTCCATTTTTATCTTTTCCCCTATAGGCTATGTCGCTTCTTTCATTCCATTCCTGTTTAAGTTCTTTCTCGGAAATATACAAGCCAACATAGCGGCCGTTCTCCATAAGACTGTAAGTAGCCGTGTCATGGTTATAGCGGTTTCCTTTGGCAGTATATTGGGCAAGGGTATCGGCATTAAAGCTATAATCTGTAAAATTTTCGGTATATATCTGGTTAAAAATATAAAAAGGAACCAGGGGTAAACCTATGAGTAATAACAAAAAAAGATATTTCACCGGGGAAACCATTTTTAATGATCGTTTTATCAAAAGCAACCAAACCAGGGTCATCATGATTAAAATCCCTGAAAATGAGCGTAAAAAAAAGACATAAACGACCATCCATATAATAAGGATAATGGATAGCAGGTATTCTTTTTGATTTAACAGAGTCCGCTTTCGGGTTACGAAATAAAAAAAAGCTGACACTGCAATAATAGCCATATACGAGAGATGAACATTGGAGGTAAGGAAAGCATATTGTCGAAAATTACTTATCTCAACATCCAGAACATTTGCAAAGATTGCATAACTTACGATAGAATTTAATACAACCGAAGCAGCCAGGGCAAAAATCAAATAGCGCACTTCTTGAAATTTTAAGGGTCGGGAGGTTCCCACAATAAACGGAACAACAAAAAACGCCAGGCCATTTTGTAGGTGGCGAGTTACCTGTTGGAAATTCTCACTATACAATGCCCCTAAAATACCCGTCAAATAAAAAGAAGCCAGTATCCAAATTCCCGGATTACGTTTTAGGCGTTGAAGTTTAACCGCGAATTGCCCCTCAAATAACCAGTTGATGAGCATGACAATAATGCCTATGCTCGACATTGCACGGAAGTAAAGAGGCACAGAGAATAAAACAAAGCATAAAGTGATAATATAAAGGAGGTGATGATATTCCGCACTTATTTCAAATCGTCCAATTTTCATTTTCCAAATTTCTTTTAGTTTAAACCAATCATGTTCTCTCTCTACCTATTTTGGTTTTTTCCTTCGCAATAGTATCCAGTTTTTCGAACCTCCAATGGTTCCTCCCCCCAACAGATTATTTTCCACCCATGAGATAAGTTTATTTTTAAAGGTCTCATGGCGAAGCTTTCGCCTGGTTTTAGGATAAGCGCCCGAATAATTGAGTTCCTCTCCCCAATCAAAATGCGCTATCCAATCATGCATCACCTTGGGATGGGTGCCTTTGTATTTTCGGAGTTTATTCAATGGACCGTAATCAAAATTTAAATCATTATGCTTTTTCCCGGCTGCATTGGGGCCACTATGGATTACCGAAAAGGCTTTCATTTTTTTCTTCATCAATCGCGGGGGCCGCACCCACCCATAGTGAAAAATACTGGCTTTAATAGGGACCACATGTAACTTATAGGTTCCCTTTTTTTGCCGGTAGTGAATCCCGTCGAAATTCGGAATTCGCCGAAAAGATTGAGCCGAGCGCCAGGAATGAATCTCAGGATCGTTACGTATTATCCTGATTTCTTTTTTGTACCATCCATGGGCGAAATGATAATGGTAGTAATCGCCGAAA
Source organism: Bacteroidales bacterium (assembly GCA_021740175.1). Lineage (GTDB taxonomy): Bacteria > Bacteroidota > Bacteroidia > Bacteroidales > JAIPAH01 > JAIPAH01. Next base: position 14,277 of record JAIPAH010000056.1, on the reverse strand, counting down.
AAATGATAATAATTAAATAACAGACCCTCCACTTCTTTATCGCTCAAAAATCGGCGGCATTGGTCTTCAATAATCGGTAAATCATTTTCGTGGACAACTTCATCCGCCTGAAGATAAAACAACCAATCGCCCGAGCAGGCATTCTTGGCAATATCGGTTTGATGGGCATGTTCTGTACCATGGGGATATTTTTCAAGGTCCCATTGCGTATTGATTATTTTTATTTTCGGACTGTCTATAGCTTCTATCTCTTGGCGGGTCTCATCATCCGAGTCGCATTCACCGAGCGCCACAACAAATTCATCGCAGACAGGTAATATAGATTCTATAGATTGCCGTATCGGATAATAGAGTTTGTTGGCATTGCGAGCCATAGTAAAACCACTAATCTTCATCGTTGTATAAGTTCTATTTTTTTACATTCTTCATTTTACAAAAAATCCATCATCAGAGTCACCGGCTCAATCTAAAGATTATTTCTTAAACGCCAAAAAATATAAACTTATTACTTTTGCAGTTGCTCTTAAAGCCAAATCAATTAGCACAGAGCTTTAAATCACTAAACATGGAAACACATCCCGATATAATATTTCACGTGGGTTTGGAAAAAACCGGGACTACTTTTTTACAACAATCTGTATTCCCCAATTTTAAAAACATACACTATGTCAGGAAACGCAATTTTCGATATATTGATGACATTGTAGCAAAACATCCGGACAAAAAAATTTTTCTCTCCCATGAATTCGGGCGCCATGATTTCTATCCAAAGATTAAAAAATTCGCTGAAAAATATCCCCACGCTAAAACTATCATTGTTTTTCGACATCACGATGAATGGATAGCCTCGTATTATCGTTTCCTTGTTAAACGGGGTTTAAAAGAAAATTTCAATGAGTTTTTTGATATTGAGAACAACCAAGGGAGATGGAAAATCGAAGATTTGTATTATTATCCTGAAATAGAATTTCTTGAAAATCATTTTTTTCAAAAACCTCTTGTTCTATTCCACGATGATTTAAAACATGAACCGAAAAAATTCATTGAGCAAATAGCAAATTATGCAGGAATAAAAGACATGAACCCGATTTCATACAAAGCCCGCCACAAATCATATAACGATAAGGAATTAAAATTCAGGCTATGGGTAACCCAAAACACTATTTTCAAGGAAATTCACCGCCAAGGACATACCAAACGCGGCAAACTACGTCGGCTCTATAACCGGATAATTCGTTACACCACACTCTACTTTGCTAAACTTCTGCCCGACGCATGGATAAATTATCAAATACTTGTGCCGCAAGACCAATTAAAGAAAATAAAAGATTTTTACCTTGATGACTGGCACAAATGTATTCAGTATGCCCAAAAAAACAATCCGCCATTGTAATAAAAATGAAAGAGAAAGCTGTTAAAATTAAACAACTGAAACTTCAACCCCTAATAATTCTTTAAATAAAACCGGAACAACCAAGCTGTTATATTATTAAATCCTAATGGTTTCATCGGATATTATTTTGTTTTGGTTCTTAGGGCAAAGATTTATTTTTGTAGAATAAATAGTGTCTGTCTATAGAGTCATACTATGTGCATTCTCTCACCGCACACCCCTGTTGTCACCTGAAGGGGATATCCTCGCTTGTGACACATTGGAGAGTTGTGGGGAAGTAAAAGGAAATTTATAGACTGACACGAAATAATAAGGAGAAGGATGACAAAGAATTCAAGAGTAGCGTATTTCCATGTCGGTCTACCAAAAACAGCGTCTACATTTTTGCAAAGAAGGGTTTTTCCTTATTTTCAGGATATCAAATACGTTAAAAAACACGATTTTAAAAGGCATGAAAAAGTTATTGACCCCAGTAATGACCGACACGTCCTTTTGTCTGTTGAATTCACCCCGCATCCGGGAAATAAAAGTGCCGAACAGAAAATCGGGAAAGTCCGGAAAAATTTCACTACGGTCTATCCTATCATCGTTTTACGCAAACATAGTTCCTGGTTACGCTCCAAATACAAATACTATATACGGAAACACGGCAAATTCACTTTTAAGCAATTTATCGATCCCCAGACAGCAATCGGCCGGGAAATACGCATGAATCTTGATTTTTATACAAAGATCAAACACCTTGAGCGTACTTTCGGGCATCGCCCGTTAGTCCTTTTCCAGGAAGAACTCAAACAGGCTCCGCTAGATACTGTAGGCATTATCGCTGAGTATGTTAATGTTGCTTACGACGAGAAACGCATTCAACCTTCAACAATTAAAAAATCCTATTCCGAACATCAATTAAAATGGGTGAGGAAGTTTAATCGTTTTTATGCTTACCATCCCCAAAAAATCAAAATCCCTTTTCTTAAGTGGCTGTATAAAAAAATCAGTCAGTTCTTTCTCCACACGGTTGCTTATACTGCTCACATCCTTCCTGACGCGGAACCTAACAGCTCATTCATCCCTTATCACGAATTACAACAAATCGAGGAAGAATACCATGATGATTGGAACAAATGCCTCGCCTATGCCCGCGAAACCCGTCAATTACTTTTTTAAGATCAACTTGGTTATACTTCCCTGCTCAATGGAGTAAAAACATACAGTTGAATTATTCCCTATCTTTGTAATCACAGAAAATAAACCTTTCGATTTAAATGGAGATGGAGGACACATCAACCCACGAAAAGAGCGCTCCGGTTATCTGCTTTTGCAATACTGCCAAGGCTTGGGGTGGCGGAGAAAAATGGCATTACGATATGGCCCTGATGCTAAAAAACCAAGGTTACCGTGTTCTCACCATTACCGCTAAAAACAGTGCCCTTCAACAAAAATATTTGGCTTCTGGTCTTGACAATATAAGCATGGGCATTAACAATCTTAGCTTTTTAAATGCCTTTTTAATCCACAAACTCAAAACGATTTTCCTTCAAAAATCGGTTTCTATCATCATTATGAACCTACCCAGCGATTTGAAAACTGCAGGGCCGGCAGCAAAAAAAGCCGGGGTTACGAAAATCATTTACCGGCGCGGAAGTGCTATACCGGTAAAAAATTCCCTATTTAACCGCTATCTTTACCGAAATATCATAGACTTCGTGCTCGTCAACTCACAAGCCACAAAGGATACTATCCTCACAAATAATCCTGATATCATTCCAAAAGAAAAAATTCAAATCCTATACAACGGCCTCAGACTTGAAAATTACAAATGCGAAAAGAAAAAAGAACATAAGCACATCGTGATCGGAGGCCTTGGGCGTTTCGTAAAGCAAAAAGGTATGGACCGTTTTATCGGAATTGCCGAAAAACTCCGAGAAAAGGGAGTACCTTTCAAAATCATCCTTGGCGGAGAAGGCGAGCTTAAAACGAATATCCGGAAAAAAATCCGGGAAAAAAACTTGGAAGATTACTTCGTATTACCCGGATTTGTTGAAGATACCGGGCGATTTATGGAGGATATCGATGTCTTTGTTCTTACTTCCCATTGGGAAGGTTTCGGTTATGTTCTTGCAGAGGCAATGGCCTGCCGGAAACCTGTAATTGGATTTAACGTAAGCTCCAATCCTGAGCTTATCAGGGATGGAAAAAACGGCTTCCTTATAGAAGATGGAGATATTAAATCGCTGACAGAAAAAATCGAATACCTGCATAATCATCCGGAAGAAAGCAATGCCCTTAGTAAAACCGGCCGAAAAATGGTAGAAGAAAAATTTGACATTACCCGGATTCGCGATGACCTTATCCGCATCATCGATCAATAGAAATGAAATTTTGTAGTTTTGTTGTCTTGATATAAGAACCATTCAATGAAAGCAATCAAACCAAATGTAAATGGCGATTGGCTTGTCGTAGTCAACCCCAATGCAGGTCGCCGCAAAGGAGAGAAGGACTGGGGCCGGATCGCAGAATTACTTGAGGAAGCCAATATCCCTTTTGTCTCGGTTTTTACCCAACGGAAATATCAGGCTATACAGCTTACCAAACACCATATCGAAAACGACTACAAAAAAATTATTGTTGTCGGAGGTGACGGAACTTTAAATGAAGTGATCAACGGCGTTTACCAACAACAAAAATACGACCCCACCGATATCCGGGTAGGCATTATTCCTGTTGGCACAGGAAATGACTGGTGCCGGATGTATGGTATCAACCTGGATTATCAGGAAGCTATCGACCACCTGGCACAGGAGAACACTTTTGTGCAGGATGCCGCCCTGGTCCACTTTTACGACGGCGAAATGCCCAGCAGCCGTTACCTAATCAATATGGCTGGTATCGGCTATGATGCTATGGTGGCTCAGAGAACCAACAAGCGAAAAGAACAAGGAAAAGGCGGTCCGCTTTCCTATTTTTATAACATCTTTTACAGCTTGTTCAAGTGGGAGGAGATCAATACGGTTATCAAAGTCGATAATGAAAAAATCCCGGCCAATATTTTCAGCATCAATGTGGGCATCAATCGTTTCAATGGAAACGGGCTCAAACAACTACCTTTTGCGAATCCAAACGATGGAATGGTCGATGTGACAGTGATAAGAAAAGTCGGTAAAATGCTTATTCTTCGCTCCCTTAAAAATCTTTTCGACGGTACTTTCGTGAATTTGCCGCAGGTTTCAACACATCGGGGCAGGAAGGTAACCATCGAATCAAACAAAAGCGAAAAACTTATCCTGGAGGTGGATGGTGAATCGCTGGGGCACTCACCTTTCTCTTTTGAAATCATCCCAAAAGCACTCCAAATGATTGTTCCCTTAAAAACCAAGCAGCAGTTTGAGCAAGCTCAGCAACATCAACAAAAACAAGCCTCCAGATAAAAACGCTACGAAGCCGCAACCCAATCCCCCTCTGCTTTTATCAAAGCCACTAACTCATCAACAGCCTCTGCTTCAGGCACATTCTTCTTTTTGAGGGTCTTTCCTTTGTAAAGAGAAACTTTTCCGGGACTTGCACCGATATAACCGTAATCCGCATCGGCCATTTCGCCGGGGCCATTGACGATGCAGCCCATCACGGCAATTTTCAATCCCTTCAGGTGGCCGGTTTTTTCTTTCACTTTTTGAAGTGTTTGCTCAATATCAAATTCTGTCCGGCCACAGGAAGGACAAGCAATGAATTCGGTTTTTGAAATCCGGCTGCGGCTGCCTTGCAAAAGGGTATACATAAGTGTTGCCACATCCTTTACTGCGTGCGTGGGATTATCGAGCCATATACCATCTGCCCGGCCATTAATAAAAAACGGACCCAGTAAAGATGAAACCTCAATGGAAAAAGCTTCCCAGTCATAAGTTTCATTAAAATGATAAAGGATTACGGGATTTTTTGCCTTTTCGTTTTCCAGAAAATGAATCATCTCATGTTGACCGGCTGGAGAGGCCATCAAAATATAAGCAAACGGTTTGTTGGCCAGCACCTGATGAGCAGCCTCTAATTCCTTGATATTCCTGATTTTAACAAATTTTGAATCAGCATACGTCCGGGAATCTTTAACTTGATGAGGCTCCGAAAGCGAATAAGCCGATTGGAAGTCTTTTCTACTCTCAAATGGATAAAGAACTTCATTTCCCTTGTTCTCATCTGAAAAAATAAAATCCGGAGCATTTCCCGCGTAAAATCCGGTGTTGGAATCCGGGCTAATAACTACAGGAGAATACTTATTTCCTATTGCTTCAAGACTGAATGATTCTCTTCTTTGGTAAGAAAAAGGCAGGCCAATGGCCGGATGCAATTTTCCATTACGGGCTTTCTCCTTTTCTAATTGTACGGCCTCCAATAATTTTGCAGCAACAGGCAATTCTTTTTCCGGGGCTTCCGTCAATGAAACCCTGATCGTATCACCAATTTCCTCCGCAAGTAAAGTCCCGATTCCAACGGCCGATTTCACCCGCCCTTCGATACCGCTACCGGCTTCGGTAACTCCCAAATGAACCGGATAATAAAACCCTTCTTCTTCCATTTTTTTTACCAAAAGCCGGGTAGCATGAACCATCACGCGGGTATTGGAGGATTTCATTGAAACCACAATGTTATGAAAGTCCAATTCATCACAAATGCGACAAAATTCCATAACGGAAGTGGCCATTCCCTCGGGAGTATCCCCATAGCGATCCATAATCCTGGGAGCGAGAGAGCCGTGGTTGCTACCCACCCGCATAGCCGTTTTATATTTTTTACAAACAGAAACCAATGGTTTTATCCTCTCCCGGATTTTATCAAGATCCTGTCGATACTCTTCCTCCGTAAAATGCATCTTCCCTTTCGCATTGCGGCCGGCATAGTTCCCCGGATTAATACGAATTTTCTCAACATGCCGGGCGGCTATCTCTGCTACTTTCGGATTAAAATGAATATCGGCAATAAGGGGGATATCATACCCTCCCTGGCATAGCTTATCTTTTATGACCCTAAGATTTTCAGCTTCTTTCAAGTTGCGGGCAGTAATACGCACCAGTTCAGCCCCGGATTCAATCATTCGAATGGATTGTTCTACCGTTGCGCGGGTATCCATAGTAGAAGTATTGGTCATAGACTGCAAGCGCACAGGCTGCCCTCCTCCTAGTTGAATATTACCGATAGCCACCTCTTTACTGGTATAAGCCATTTCCTAAAATTGTTAGCATTTTCTAAATAAAAGTCATCCTAAATACTTCCCGGAATTTTTGTTTTACCGTTTCACTAACCTCCTCAAAATCCACTTCTCTTCCCAGTTCCTTCTGCATGGATGTTACACCCTTATCTTTAATTCCGCATGGATTGATATAATCGAAGTAATGTAAATCCGTATTGATATTAAAGGCAAAGCCGTGCATTGTAACAAACCGGCTTGTTCGGACGCCGATAGCACATATTTTGCGAGCTCCTGAAGGTTTATCCGCGTCGATCCAAACTCCGATAATTCCCTTCAGGCGAGAAGCTTCTATACCATATTCTCTCAGGGTGCGGATAATAACTTCTTCAAGATGAAAAATATAACTTTTTACTCCTAACTGATACTCTTCGAGATCAATTATCGGGTAACCCACAAGCTGCCCCGGCCCGTGATAGGTGATATCTCCCCCGCGGTTAATTTTGAAATATTCAATCTGCTTCCTCCTTCTGAATTCTTCAGAAATAAGGAGATTCTGCTCTTGCCCGCTTTTCCCAAGGGTATAAACATGAGGATGTTCACAAAACAAAAGATACTGTTTATAGCTTTTACTTTCATCTTTTTTACCCTCAATTATTTTTTGAAACAATTCTTCCTGGTAATTCCAGGCATCCTGGAAAGAAATGGCCTTTAAATTTTGAAAAACCACATGATGATTCATTATTCAATATGTTTTTCCGCATGATAGGAAGAGCGCACTAACGGGGCACTCTCCACATACTTAAATCCTTTCTCCAAAGCGACTTGACGATACCATTCGAAAACATCGGGATGAATATAATCCTTTACCGGCCAATGATTTCGTGTAGGCTGCATATACTGGCCAATTGTAAGAACCCGGCAACCTGTTTTCAACAAATCATCCATTGTTTCGAGTATCTCATTCTGCGATTCACCCATTCCCACCATGAAACCCGATTTTGTCCTTATCCCGGATTGAGCTACAATCCGTAATGTTTGTAAGCTCACCTCATATCTGGCCCGGCTACGAATTTGCGGAGTTAGCCGTCTCACCGTTTCCAGGTTGTGAGATATGACATTGGGTTGGGCATCAACTATCTTTTGAATATTTTCAAAACGAGCATCCAAATCAGGGATCAGGGTTTCAATGGTTATCCCGGGATTCCTGTATTGAATTTGTCGCACCGTTTCAGCCCAGAAAGCCGCTCCCCCGTCTTCCAGGTCATCCCTGTCTACCGATGTTATCACACAATGCTTCAAATTCATCGTTCTGATGGTCTCAGCCAGACGTTCCGGTTCTTCCCAATCAGGGGGATTGGGTTTACCCGATTGGGTGGCGCAAAATTTACAGGAACGGGTACAGATATCGCCCAGAATCATAAAGGTTGCCGTACCATTGCCCCAGCACTCCGCCATATTCGGGCATTTTCCACTTGTGCAAATAGTGTGTAGTCGGTTTTTTTCAACTACCTCCCTGACATCCATATATTTTTTCCCTTTCGGGAATGGTGTTTTTAACCACTGCGGCTTACGTTTCATCACTCCATCCCATTTAAAAATCCATTGCAAAGTTAATGTTTCTTTTACAAGCCATTCAATGCACAATCTTTTTATCTTTGCATCTCATTTATAAAAAATTAAGACGCTTTATCGATATGAATAACGAACTAAGCGAACAGGAAATTGTCAGACGCAAATCCCTGGAAGAGTTAAAAAGACTAGGCATAGAACCCTACCCGGCCGAAGGCTATGAAGTGAATGTCACCTCGGAAGAGATTCACGAGAACTTCCCGAAAGATGAAACGGCCTACCAGGATGTTTCGATTGCCGGAAGAATTATGACACGCCGGGTCATGGGAGCAGCTTCTTTTGCTGAAATCCAGGATGAAAAAGGGCGCATCCAGGTGTATTTCCGACGAGATGATTTGTGCCCCGGTGAGGACAAAACGCTCTACAATACCGTTTACAAAAAGCTCCTTGACATTGGGGATGTCATCGGCGTAAAAGGGAGCGTATTCAAAACAAAAATGGGAGAAATCACCATTCACGTAAAACAATTCAAGGTACTCAGCAAATCCCTGAAACCGCTACCCATAGTAAAAGAGAAAGACGGGAAGGTATACGACGCTTTTTCCGATGAAGAGCAGCGCTACCGGCAACGCTATGTTGACCTGATTGTCAATAAAAGCAGCCGGGATACATTCATGGAAAGAACGCGCATCATCAATTCGATGCGTACTTTTTTCAATGAGCAGGATTACCTTGAAGTGGAGACGCCCATTCTGCAGCCTATTCCAGGGGGAGCCGCAGCACGCCCGTTCGTTACCCATCATAACGCTTTGGATATCCCGCTTTACCTGAGAATTGCCAATGAATTATACCTGAAAAGACTGATTGTCGGAGGCTTTGAAGGGGTTTATGAGTTCTCAAAAGATTTCCGCAATGAAGGAATGGATCGATCCCACAATCCTGAATTCACGGTGATGGAAATCTATGTGGCCTACAAAGATTACCGCTGGATGATGGATTTTACCGAGCAAATGCTTGAAAGGACTATCAAAGAAGTAAAAGGAACCACGCAAATAGAATCCGGGGATCGCATGCTGGATTTTAAACGCCCTTTTAAGCGGGTACGAATGCTCGATGCTATCAAAGAAAATACCGGCATTGATATCAATGGAATGAATGAAAAAGAACTTCGTGAGACATGCCGTAATTTGGGGCTAGAGGTCGACGAGAGTATGGGTAAGGGTAAGCTTATCGATGAAATTTTCGGAGAAAAAGTCGAGCCCTATCTTATTCAACCGACTTTTGTTATGGATTACCCGGTGGATATGTCTCCGCTTTGCAAGAAACACCGCGATAATCCCGAATTAACCGAGCGTTTCGAATTAATTGTCAACGGCAAAGAACTTGCCAATGCCTATACCGAGCTAAACGACCCGATTGACCAAAAAGAACGCTTTGAGGAGCAACTTCGCCTATCCGAAAAAGGGGACGACGAGGCCATGTATATCGATTACGACTTCCTCAATGCTTTGGAATATGGTATGCCTCCCACGGCTGGTATGGGCATAGGTATAGACCGGCTGATTATGCTCTTGACGAATAAACCATCGATACAGGAAGTGCTTTTATTCCCCCAGATGCGACCTAAAAAGCAGGAGCCGGCGCCTTCTCCCGAAGATTTCAAAAAAATCGGTGTCCCCGAAGAGTGGGCTGAACATGTAATCAAGGCCGGTTACAATTCACCCGAAGAAATGAAAAACGAAAAACCGACACAGGTGCACCAAAAACTTAACGGTTATCGTAAAAAAAACAAATTACAAATTCCGGCCCTTCAACTCGAAGAGGTTGAAAAATGGTTCAAATAGTTCTGGCATTCAGCGATTGATTTTATTGCGACAATACCTGGAAGCAAATCTCTGGCAGAGTTTTTGCCTTAAAAATTGGAGTTGTTGCACTTAGATATTTTTTTATTTTTGCCTGCAACTGTTTTTAAATGAGTTTATAATCTAAAAGAAAATTATTATGAAAGATTCAATCCAAAAAGTATTATTAGCCTTTGTCTTTTTATTAGGGACATCAGCGCTATCACAGGCACAATCGGCAGATGAGGCGGGTGCAGCCTTAAACAAAGGAATAAGTTTCAAGGAGGAAGGAAAATATGAATTAGCAGCGGAACAATTTAATAAGGCTATTGACCTGGCCGAAATGGCCGGCCCGGATGCACTGAATATTGAAGAGTCGGCTAAAAAACAATTACCAATCATGCGCTTCAAAGCCGCAGCCAAATCTTATAAAAACAAAGATTACCTGGAAGCTGCTAAGAAATTTGAAAAAGCTGCAGAAGTCGCTCAAAAATATGATAACAACAGTCTCTATAAAAAAGCGACTCGTAACGTTCCGGCTATTTATAATTCCATTGCCAATTCACAGCGGAAAAAGAAAAATTTTGAAGATGCCCACAAATATTTTGATAAGGCCATTGACTTCAACGACAAATATGCCAAGGCTTATTTAGGCAAGCTTCTGGTATACAAGTCCTTGAATCAAGAAGATAAAATGCTTTCAATGGTTAAAAAAATAAAAGAAATAGAACCTAATAGCGAATCGGCAAGAAGTGCTGAGTCCTCAATTCAGACCTATTACCTGAAAAAAGCCAAAGGAAAAGTGGATGAAGAAAACTATGCCGCAGCAATGGATGATATTAAGAAATACAACAAGTATGGGTCGGGGAATGCCCAGGGCTTTTATTTGTCTGCCGTAGTTTATAATAAGCAAAGCCAGTTCCAAAAAGGTTTAGATTTTGCCCGAAAAGCACTAGACAACGATCCGGACGAAGACCTGGAAGGAAATATCTATTTTGAATTAGGGAATGCTTATTCAGGCTTAAATAAGACTCAACAAGCTTGTGATGCTTATAAAAAAGCCGTGGATGGCCCCAGCGGCGAAGCTGCCAAATACCAAATAAAAGAAGTATTGGAATGTGAATAAAACGACATTCAACCTAATTATTAAAGCTGCTTTTTGTTAAAGGCAGCTTTTTTTGTTTTGTTAAACTATTTAAAAAATGCTTGTTTATTTAAGTTTAAAAACAAATAAATAAGAAAATCCAATAACAATTATTATTTTTGCTTGTTGAGAGAGGAGAGGGACAATGCATTAGTTTTAAATGAAAATAACTTTTTTAGTAGTTGGAGGCCTGATTTATTTAGTATTCGTATTAATACTTTATAAAGCCTCCAAAAATTTTAAGATTAAACCCATATGGGTTGTTTTATTGTCTGTTTTTTTAACCCCCTTAGCGGGACTTATTGCATTGCTTATAAGTGAAAAAGGTCACTTAATAACCATTGAAAGATATGTGTGCGATCGTTGCCACCTGGAGCACACGGAGAACCACCAAACGTGTCCGCATTGCAAAAAAGAAGGCTATGAAATTACCCTGCGTAAAGTGCGATATAAGAGTCTATAAATCGCCTATCATTATACGAGTCATAAAAAGACAGTTCGGAGTACATCCATCGACTTGACTTTTGTAAACCCCGGTAAATGGAGAGTATAATATTCGAGAATCTTTTCCATTATTCCTGTTTGCTGCTCATGAGGTATTTGGATTTGGTTCCGATTTTCTAAGGAAACCTTTATAAGCTGGCTAAGCCATTTACTTTTCGATTCATCCATGACTTGGGGATGTTTCAACGAAGAAATAAAATGGCCTTCGTTCATATCAAAATAGGGAGTGGCTTCAGAAAAATTATTATGGGGATAAAAACCAAGATAACGGGTAAGTTGTATAAGAAATATCAAGTGAAAATTTACTACTTTTTCCTGGGTAACATCCAACAACAAAATTGCGTTTTCCAGAAACCGGAAAAGTGAAGCATTAGCCTCTTCTTCCTTAATGCTTTTCAAAAGCACCTCATTGATAAACATGGATATAGCGCTTTTCCGGACATTATAGGGGATTTCTTTGAAATGCCTTGAAACGGAAAATTCTTTAATTTTCTGCAGATTGGCGTTTCCCCGGTGATAAACTTCCATATCCAGTAATGCAAGATGCTGCAAGACATTGACCTGCGTGTGCGACTTTTTTTTCCGGGCGCCTTTCAACAAGTAAGATTGCAAGCCAAACCTGTGAGTATATATTTTGACAATCAAACTACTCTCCGAATAATTGATCTTCTGAAAAAAAATTCCTTTGGTCTTATGAAGCATTATTGGTCAATCACCAAAATTTTGGATACAATGGATTCACTCCCATCCTCATTAGAAGCAAACACCAAATAATACCCACTGTTCACTTTTTCTCCGTTAAAATCAGCTCCATTCCAGGTAGCCAATCCTCCTTTGGCAGTGGTTTCATAAACAATATCTCCGCTGATATCAGTAATCTTAACATTAGCATCTTTCACCAGATTTTCTATGTAAATCTGCCCCTCATAACCTTTTGTCACAGGATTAGGATAGATAAAGATATCGTTGGTGGGAGGTGCCGGTGTAGCATCACTTTTATAAGAGATGATGCCTTTGGAAGTTCCCATAAAGACCATTCCATTATCAGTGATAGACATTGTGTTAATTTCATTGGAAAATAACGGGCTGTTCTCCATGTTAAAATGTTTAAGCTGCTCCGTGCCATCCTCGGACATCAGGAAAACACCGGCTCTCTGCGTTCCGAACCATTTCCTGTTTGCTCCGTCTACAACAATAGAAGTGACTTTTTCAGAACTTAAAAGGTATTGAACATATCCCTCCACTTCCACTTTGGGTTTTTCGGCATTGACAGGTTGGCCTTCCGAAACCGCGCCAGGGTTATAAAACACCCCCACGCCTTCATCGGTACCTACCCAAATATTGCCATCCAAATCTTCGGCTATGGAATATATAGATTGCGAACCGGGTAAGTTTCCGTTCCCCTGGGCGGAAGTTAGTATTCTGACATTATCATCACTCGTCTGATCGATTGTATTGTTTTCATCAAATACGAATATTTCATGGCCACGTGTAAGGATCCACTTTTGATTATTTTCATCAACAATCATTTCGCCAATAAAACTGCCAGCAGATTGGGAGCCTAAATTAAAAGCTTTCCATTCACCATTCGCTTTTTTTACTGATAGGACATCATTCACCCCCGAATTAGCCACCCACAGGTTGTTTTCATCGTCAAATCCCAGTCCACTCACCTGTACGTAACCCGGGGCCGCAAGATTCCCCTGCAAAGTGCTATTAGTCTTATCATAGACCTGTTGTATACCATCCTTCGTAAATTCCAATAATCCCTGGGTCCAAGAGCCCATATAAATATGTTCGCCTGTGCCGGGTTCAATTGCTACGGTCACCACATCGCGAATCGTATCAAAAGCTTGTGTATTCCTTCGATTAAAAGATTGCCAGTTACCGTTTAAATAAGCATATACACCATGATTCAATCCGGAAGGGTTCCACGCACTTTGATACCCCCCTGAGGCCACCCAAAGATCATCCTCAAATGAAGCCATATCGAAAGCGGACGGATAAGCAGGTCCTGACGGGGTTATAAATTCCGAACCATAATTCCCCTGGGTTTTGACCAATCCCTGCCTTTCATCCGCCACCCAATATATTCCATCAGCATCCTGCCAGCAATCTGAAGGATTAGGTCTTTCCGTGTCATCACTATAAGTATATATATTTCCCGTAAAATTCAACTCATCATCAAAAAAACGAGCGGCTCCTGTATGCGAGATCAGCAACTTCTCCCCCGTACTTCTAATACTCGAAGCGTTGGTATTATTGCGGTTCTCTTCCGTTTCCAATTTCATCCAGTTTGATCCGTCTTTATATAAAATGGTATCATTATCATATTCATCCCCGTGTTTATTAGTAACGACATATTCGCCGTGAGATGCCATCTCGTTGTAAACCGCCCCGGGATTTGTTAGTGTTGTGTCTTTATTCCAGTAAATATAATGAGCCAGGTTGGGGCTATCAGCATCCGCAGAATAAATCCCCGATTCAGTAGCGGCATAAAAACGGTTATCCTCAGGGTGATAGGTAAAGTCATATACATTGATCAAACTGCCCTCCGGGCCGATTTTATAAGTGTCATGAATCTCCTCCCGAGCTAAATCGACAACCACAATACCAAAACCACAAGCAAGATAAGCGTATTTATCTTTCA
>JAIPAH010000055.1 GCA_021740175.1 Bacteroidales bacterium | reverse complement strand
TAAGAATGATAGCAATAGCTGCGACGGAAGTTTTCTTCCGGTCAAGACTCCGGGACATGAGTATCAGAAATGGGATAAACCAATTGATTGCGAAATTAACGTAAAATAGCGTTTCATATCCCTTCGTGAAGCGATCATGAAAATACATTGTTTCTTCAGGGATGTTACCGTACCAGATAAGCATGAATTCTACAAAAGTGAGATAGCCCCATATTATAGCCAACATAAAAATATATCTTGAAAAATCCATAAGGTGGCTCTTGTTTAGTTTGTTGAAATACCCCTGATTATGTAACAGGATAATAATCAGTACAATGATGGCCGAGCCATGGTAAAACGCGGTCACAAATCCTTTGATGGCAAACACGGTGCTATACCAGTGCGGATCGATCGACATTATCCAATCGAAGGTGAAGACAATAAAGGTAATTCCAAGTACGAAAATATAAACCCTGGAATAAAACTCACTTTTTTGAAAATATTTCATACCCCCCAGTTCGTCTTCTTTTGAGGAGAATTTGCGTAGGAGTAGGGTTAAGACAATCCAGGCGGCAAAAAATACGATAAAACGAATAGTAAAGAAGGGTATGTTAAGATAAGGAGCTTTGTGCTGTAACAGAGGATCGTGGGTTACAGCCTCGGGATGTGTCCAGTGATACAAAGATTGGAGCCCTCCCAGCAGTATTATCATCAGGATAAAAGCCACGGGAATGTATGCTGTCATTGCTTCGGGAATTCTTTTGAACATGGCCGACCATCCCGATTGGGTGATGTATTGGATGGCCATAAAAAATGAAGCTCCTACAGCCAATGACAAGAAATAGTAATTGTTGAGTAACAAATTAGCCCAGAGCCGTTGTGTTTGACCTATAGCACCTACTACGACCGCGCCAACCCCTATGGCTATTAAAATGATTGTTACCAGCTTGTAAGTATTTGTCAGCTTAAATTTCTTTTCCATCACTTCTGTTTTTATTTTTGAAGTTTTTGCTGAATGTAATGTACTATTTTCCATCGGTCTTTAGGTTCTATCTGTGGTCCGTGAGCCCCCATCAATCCCTGACCGACGGTTATGACATGAAAAATTTCTCCCCCGGGCCGCTCTTTCCATTGTTCTGTAACAATTGACTTAGGCTTAACTTTATATTTCCCGCTCGTGTATAGGTAACCTTCGCCATTGCCTTGTTCGCCATGACAATTGATACAAAACGTCTCATATTGTTTTTTTCCTTCTTCCAATACCTTGGATGTTAGCTTAACCGGGTTTTCCAGTTCTTCACCCGCTTTGGCTCTGGCTTTAAATGTAGCCGGGTAAGGGTACGGGATCCGGTGTCTCGGAACGGTCCCCTCTACCGGCTTCAGAGCTGATTTTCCGTCGTCGGTGCGCTTACTTTCTTCGTAAGTATCATAGGCGGGGGAGTGATACATATCGGGCATATATTCTCTACCCCTTTCTTCACGTGTTTTATCACATGAAACCATTATCGCTGTCACAGCAATTAAAAGAACAGGTATAAGCTTATCTTTAGGTATCATGTTTTTCATGTTAAAGTTCTTTTTCATTAATTTCTTCCACCCCGTTTTCCTGAAGAATTTTTCTGAGTTGTTCAGAATCATCTTCCTGTCGAAACATCATAACAAATTTATCATCTGTGGAGCGTTCATCCGGTAAAATGGCCTCTTTCCCGGGATAGATTCCGGCCCGGACCGAAAATGTAAACAAGCTTCCAATGGTGATTATCAATATCGTAGTTACGATTGTTATTATGATAAAAGAAGGAAAGGCACTGGAGGGTTTTCCGCCAAAGTTTAAAGGCCAGTCGATTACAGACGTATAGTAGAGAAAGGCCAGCACTACAATAGCTCCTACTAATCCCAAAAAGAAGGCGACCCAGGTAAACCTTGATTTTTGTCCCAGTCCGTGAATGGCCTCATGAACCGGGTAAGGCGTGTAGATCTCTTCGATACTAATCTTGTGATCATTAAGGGCATTAATGGCATTCACAAGATTTTCCTCCTTATCGAAAACACCGATCACATGTTTGTTTTTCATATCAGGTCCTCCTCTTTTATCTTCATTTGTTCTATTTTTTTCCTGAATTTAGAACCGGAATCTCTGACACTCTTGAGCTCATTGATAGCCATCATGGGGATGTACTTAAAGAACAGAAGGATCCCCGCAATAAACAGCCCGATAGTACCTACGAAAATGCCGATTTCTTCGAGAGTCGGCGAGTAATTGGTCCAACTGGAAGGCAGATAGTCATTGGCGAGGGAAGTAACCACGATGTTAAAACGTTCATACCACATGCCGATATTGATAATGACTGAAATGGTAAACATTGCCCATAGATTTCTTCTGATTTTTTTCGACCAGAAAAGTTGTGGGATTATCGCATTACATGTTATCATAGCCCAGAACATGAATTTGTATTCACCGGTTATCCGGTTGTGGAAGAAAGTAAACAATTCATACTCATTACCCGAATACCAAGCTATCAGGATTTCGGTAAGATAAGACGATGCCATAATGAGCGAAATAAATATCAGTATGCGGGCGATGGCATCCATATGATTATCGGTGATATATTCCTGGAACTTATAAATCTTCCTGATGATAACCATCAATGTCATGACCATGGCAAATCCTGAAAAAATTGCTCCCACAACAAAGTAGGGAGGAAAAATTGTGGTATGCCATCCGGGAATCACACTTACGGCAAAATCGGTGGCCACTATCGAGTGTACGGAAACTACCAAAACAGCCGCTATACCTCCCAGCACATAACTTAAATTCTCATATCTCAGCCACTCTTTGGTGCTTCCGGTCCATCCAAAAGCCAAAACACCATAGACGGCTTTTTTAATTTTGCTTTTAGCCCTGTCACGTATTGTGGCGAAATCGGGTACCATTCCATAGTACCAAAACGATACTGATATCAAAAGATACGCTGTTATGGCCACAAAGTCCCAGAATAGGGGAGAGTTGAAGTTCACCCATAAAGGTCCCCGCGTATTGGGATAAGGAAAAATGAAGAAAAAGTTCCATATTCTTCCCATATGCAGGGCCGGGAATAAGGCTGCGGCCATCACCGCAAATACCGTCATCGCTTCAGCCGCCCTGTTTATTGACGTACGCCACTTTTGCCTAAGGACCAGTAAGAATATGGAAAAGGCAGTACCGGCGTGCCCGATACCTATCCACCATACAAAGTTGATAATCGCCCATCCCCAGCCGACGGTGTTGTTAACGCCCCAGGTGCCAATACCAAAAAAGATTGTCCGGTAAATTGCCCAGGCTCCCATAGCCAGCATAGCCAGGCTCAGGCCAAAAGCGGCTTTCCACCATAGGGGCGGGCGTTTATCTATCGGCTGAATAATATCCGCGGATATCTGCCTGAAAGACTTATCTCCAAGGATTAAGGGTCCTCTTATCGCTTCTTTGTACATGTCCTATTGCTTTATTGTTTTTTCATGCTTCGATTTTTGCTCCCATATTTCGCACCTTCGTCATGTAACTTACCGAAGGTTTGGTGTGCAGCTCTTCCAATAAGTGATAATTGCGATTGCTTTTTAGCAACTGTGACACACGACTGTTCGGATCGTTCAAATCGCCGAAAATTAATGCATTGGCCGGGCATGCCTGTGCGCATGCCGGTGTGACCTCACCGTCTTCTAATTGCCGGTTTTCGAGCTTAGCCTGTTCTTTTTTCTCCTGGATGCGCTGAACGCAAAAGCTGCACTTCTCTACGACACCACGTGAACGGACCGTGACATCCGGGTTCAATTCCATCTGCCCCTGCTCACCGGCACTATTAAAGCCATATTTGTCATTGCCCGCATATTTGTACCAATTGAAACGACGTACCTTATAAGGACAGTTGTTTATGCAATACTTCGTACCGATGCAGCGGTTATATGACATCTGATTCAGCCCCTCATTGGAATGGGTCGTTGCCGCTACCGGGCACACATTCTCACAAGGGGCATTGTCGCAATGCTGACACATCACCGGTTGATGTACTACCTCCGGGCTATTCTCATCTTCTTTGTAATACCGGTCAATGCGGATCCAGTGCATAATACGCTTTTTAACCACTTCTTCTTTACCAACTACCGGAACGTTGTTTTCGGATTGGCAGGCTATGGCACAGGCTCCGCATCCTGTACATGCATTTAAATCAACTACCAATGCCCAGTGATGCCCTTCAAATTCCCTTTCTTTGTACAGTGTAGTGTCATGTTTTTTCTGTTTGATGCTTTCCGGGTCTTTTACGAACGTCTCCAGGTTGGTTTCCCGCACTATCTCACGTCCTTCCATACGGTGATGAGATTGGGTGAGGGCCAGGGTGTACTTTTCTTCCGTTTTGCTCAATGTCAACCCTTTTCGTGTATACTGCTTATATCCACCATTATAGTTAATAAATGGATAAGCATTAACTCCCACATCGCTGGCTGCTTTTCCGGTGTTGTGCTTTCCATACCCTACGGCAATAGCCATCACATTATCGGCCATGCCGGGTTGAACAAGCGCAGGGATTTTTACGCCATTCACTTCCACGACATCTTCAGTCTCAATACCGTGTTTTTTTGCGTAAGCGGGAGGTAGACATACATAATTATCCCAGGTTGCTTTGGTTACAGGGTCAGGTAGTTCCTGAAGCCAGGGATTGTTGGCGTGTTTGCCATTGCCTATCCCTACTTTTTCATAGAGTATCAGCTCCAGCTCTTCTGATGGCTGTTCTTTCGCTGCCTTCTGAATAGAAGATGCCAGGCCTTTTTCTGAATAAGAAGGCCTGGGCCGGTTTTCATACTTTGGTTCAAACACCCCGTCCTGCAGCGTATGGCTCCAAAAGTCACGGAAACTGCTGTATTCATTTTGCTCCGGGAAGTAGGTGTTTTCCCAATGATTTTTCAGATAGTCGTAGAAAGTGATATCTTCTTCCATCCATGACAAAAGGACTTCCTCCAATTGACGGGTATCGTAAAGCCTCCGGATAGCGGGTTGGGCAAGGCTGTATTTTCCTTTCACGGGCTCGGCATCGCCCCAGGATTCCAGGTAATGATTAACAGCTCCCACGTATAAGGTCTCCTTGGATGTATCATTGGCTTGGGTCGTTAATGTCACGGATACATCGGTGTTTTTCAAAGCCTCTTTCAATTTGTCGGCATCAGGATAATCATAAAGCGGATCAACATCGTAAAACACTGTCGCTGATACTTCCCCTTTTCCCATGCGTTTCATTAATTCAGGCATGGACTTGTCCTCCGCTTGCCTGATGTTTATCGGCGTATTGATGTCGATGGTTTTACCATAGGAGCCAAGCATTTGATTGATAGCATTGACAATTAGCTGATGATGATAATCATTAGTGCCACATACAACCAATGCCTGTTTTCGGTTGCTGTATAGCTCGTCAGCCAATTGGGTTATATCCACCGGCGATTGCACATTCTGCTGCATCGAAGTTTGACCTGCTTTCATTGCCAACTCGTTGTAAAGGGCTACCAAAACGGCTCCTTCTTCGGAAGGTTTAATCCGCATTCTTTGGTCGGCGTTAGTACCGGTTAGGGTCATCATGCTTTCAATCTGAATGTGCCGCGACATATTGGTTTCACCTTCTTCCAGTTTGCGATTACGGATGTACTGATCGGTATAATCTACGGGTAAAAGCCATGTGCCGAGAAAATCGGCATTGATGCCTGCAATTACCCGGGCATTATCAAAATGATAGGAGGGGATGATCCGTTTCCCAAAACTCGTTTTATTAGCATCGAGCATGGCTGAGACTGACACCGGGTCATACTGGATCCAGTTTACCGTAGGATATTTTTCATTAAATTCCGAAAGGAGCTTTCGGGTTGAGGGGCTTATAATATTGGGAGTGACCAGGGCGATTTCTTTCCCATCAGAAGAAGCATTTTTAAGGGTTTGCTTCACCTCTTCGTCCATTTTCTCCCAGCTAATTTTTTTTCCTTCTTTTAAAGGATGATGATACCGGTTATCTCTGTCATAGAGGCTAAGCACAGAGGCCTGAATTCGCGCCGAGCTGCCTCCTTTGGTGACGGTGGACAAATCATTCGGCTCGATTTTTATGGGCCTTCCTTCGCGTGTTTTAACCAACACGCTTGCATATTCTTCCCCGTCAAAGAATGATGTGGCATAGAAACTGGCTTTCCCCGGCGTCACTTCTTCGGGTTTATTAAGATAAGGGATAGCCTTTTTGACAGGACTTTCACAACTTGTAGTGATAGCTGTCGATGCAAAGGTGAAGCCGCACCACTTTAGGAAATTCCTTCGCGATGTCGTTTTATTTGATAGATCATCCTGGATCAGTTGTTGAACTGATGTATTATGAGGGATTTCATCCTGAAATTTATCAAGATTTTCCACCCCGTTATTTTTTTCTTCAATACTCGTCCAGTATTTATGACTCATAAACTATATATTTTTGATTCGATGATTAATAATGGCATTTCATACAATTGATGCCTCCCACCTCATCCACGGTGACTGCATCAATTTGGCCTTCTTCCATTTTTTGGTGAAGTTCTTCGAAATTCTTTGAATAATATTTATTGTCAAAATCTACTTCCGTCTCACGGTGACATTCGATGCACCATCCCATCGACAAATCCTCCACCTGCTCTACAATATGCATTTCTTCTACTTGTCCGTGACATTCAGCACAATCGAGGTTTCCGTTCTGAACATGAGTGGCATGGCTAAAGAAAACATGGTCGGGTAAGTCATGGACTTTTTTCCATTCTATTGGTTCTTCTTGTTCAGCCGCTCTGTGGATTTTATTTATCTCGAAGGTTCCTGAATTGCTTCCTTCCCTTACAACATTGTGGCAGTTTAAACATAGATTATTGGAGGGTATGCCGGCATTCTGGCTATTATCTACTCCAGTGTGGCAATATTTACAATCAATCTTGTTTTGTTTGACGTGGACCTTATGCGAAAATTTTATAGGTTGATTAGGAGCATAATTTTCTGAACGACCCAGGCTAATCGCTTCCTCGGAAACTACTTTAAGGTGAAAGCCGAGAGCTACCAATAGAACTAATACCGGGATGGCCTTAATCTTGATTTTTTTGAGAAAAATCAACTCGATCAATGCCAATAACATTAAAAAACCTGTGCCAAAAAATATGAGTGTTTTTTCGGGTACAGGCTTATGCTTTTTAAGGCCGTGGTCGGCCAGCTTTGAAAAATAGGCTTCCACCAGCTCTGTTTCTTTGTTTGTGAGCGACACCTCTTCGTGTCCTTTAACTCCTTGAAACCTTGATCCGGATATGGCACCGGAAAGGTAGGCGGTATCTTCCCGGGATAAAACCGCTAAATCATAGGCAGAAGGATTCCAGTCGATCTCCTTGTTGGTTTTGGTGTAATGGCAGGAAGCGCAATCCTTGAATCCTTCCTGAAAAGGTATTAAGCCTTTAAAAAGCCTTTCACCTTTCATCATTTCAAGCTCGGTGTATTTGCCCTTTTGGTGCTGCCCCCCTCCTTCGGAAGCCATAGTAAGTTGACAGGTGAAGAGGATAAGTGTTAGTAGTAAAAATCGGTTTAATGCTTTGTTGAAAGCTAAATAATGTCTGGATATGTTCATCGTTTTATCTGATTGAAACATTTAAGATCGTTACGTTTTAACCGTGCTAAATCCTAATAAGCCGAAAACTATATTTTTATCTATATCCCTATCAAATATAGGAAATTATAGCAATATTACAAATTATTTTAAATGATAAAAGCAAATTTACAAATTGGTAAGAGAAAAACTAATGATGTAGCAGGGTTATGGGCGTTTACAAAACGGTGTTAACTTCTTCTAAAGAAAACAAAAAACTGTTTTACAACGGATTAAATAATTGTTATTTTTAACATGATATTAACATTTCAATAGGGATTTTCTTTTACCCCGGTGGTTATAAAATGATGGATTTGAAAAAAAATTGCACTTCACCAGCTTCCGCCGGCGCCGCCCCCTCCGAAGCTGCCGCCACCGAAGCCACCGAAACCACCGGCATCGCCACCGAAACTACCACCACCTGAAGAGAAATTATTCCAGGAGCCGCTGTGTCGTCCGCCCATACCGAATAGCAATAAAGCGGTTAAAATACCCGGAGTTGCACTTGATTGACGGCGGCTGAAAGTACGTTTGGTCTTTTGGCTACGTTTCATTAAGAAGATAACAATGATCATGGCCAGGATAGGGACGATATATCCTGCGGTTTTGTTACTGTCTCCGGTTTGTTTTTGGTATTCCTCTGCCGAGTACTCGCCGGCCGTTAGTTTCATCAAAATATCCGTTCCTTTGTCAAGACCGGCATAATAATTCCCTTTTTTGAATTCGGGTATCATTTCCTCCTCCGTGATGCGGTTGGCGATGGCGTCGGGAACGGCTCCTTCTACACCATAGCCTGTAGCAATAAAAACTTCTCCTTCATTATTCCCAACCTCTTTTGGTTTTAGAAGAATGACCAGGCCATTGTCAAATTCCTTTTGTCCAACACCCCATTCCTCGCCGATCTTGTAGGCGAATTGCGATTTACTTTGACCGTTAAAGTCCGATACAATAACTACGGTAATTTGCGTCGAGCTTGTGTCGTTAAACCGCACTAATTTGCGCTCCAGGGCAACTTTTTCCTGCTGATTGAGTGTCGATGTAAAATCATTTACCAATTTAGGAGGCGAAGGCCGATCGGGGATCGCTACCTGGGATTGACTTTCAGCAGGAAGGAAAATCCCTGTAATGATGATAAATGTGAAAAAATAGAGTTTTAGTTTATCAGGTTTCATAGATAGCCCGGCTTTTTAATTTCTTCCGAAAGAAATTTCGTCCGAAAGTTCATTTTGATCATCCGATTGATAGGGAAAGTGGGTTTTGAGTTGTCTTCCGGTCATCGTCACCGCTTCTGCAATTCCCTTGGTAAAATCTCCGCCTCGAAAATTATTGAGCATGTGTTGCTTGATATCATCCCAGAAATTATCGGGTACAATTGCATTGATACCTTTATCGCCGATGATTGCGAATTTACGGTTTTTTACCGCCAGGTAAATCAATACGCCGTTACGGAGGTTGGTTTTATGCATTTTGAGCTTTTCAAAAACATAAGCCGCCCGATCCATGACATCCCCGATACAGGTATTTTCGATATGGACACGTATTTCCCCTGAAGTGTCGAGTTCGGCGTTCATAATCGCTTGCTTGATTGATTGCTCATCTTCTCGAGAGAAAAGGTCTTTAGCGCTTTTGGCAGTTTTTTGATGGCTATTGGACATATTGATTTGTTTTTGTTAAAATTCTACCTGTGGGGCTTCATCAGCTCCCTGATCAGCTTCAAAATAGGCTTTCTTTTCAAAGCCCATAGTATTGGCTATCATGTTCGTGGGAAATTGCCTGATCTTGGTATTGTATTTCCTGGCCGCCTGATTGAATTTTCTTCGTTCCACGGAAATGCGGTTTTCCGTTCCTTCCAGCTGAGCTTGCAAATCTCTGAAATTCTGGCTGGCTTTTAAGTCCGGGTAGCGCTCTACAACAACCATTAATCGCGATAGCGCACTGCTCAGTCCTTTTTGGGCCTGCTGGAATTTTTGAAGAGATTGGCCATCCAGGTTTTTAGGATCAACATTCACGGAAGTGGCCTTTGAGCGTGCTTCTATAACCTTTGTCAGAGTCTGCTGCTCATGTTCTGCGTAGCCTTTCACAGTGTTCACCAAATTGGGAATGAGATCAGCACGGCGTTGATAAACATTTTCCACTTGTGACCATTTTTCGTTAACGTTTTCCTCCAGGGATACCAGTTTGTTGTACCTGCTCACACCGGTACCAATCATAATAAGCAACAGCAGAAGAATTGCACCCACGGTAATCAGGGCTATAAGCGTACCTTTTCTTATTTTCATAACATACCTGTCATTAAAAAACAGCTTTACAATGAAACGCTCTTCAAAAAAAAGTATTTTGCTAAAGAGATTAAATTGTAAAGCTGTTGGTTGCGTTTATTTATTCAATAATGTCAACACTTCGTTTGATAAAGTTGGTTAGGGCTTCTCCTTTGAGAAGGTTTTGAGAGAGCATGGCCAAGTCCTTCAATTGATTGACAATTCTCTTTTGATGCTCTTCATCCTCCGCCTCAAGGATTTTCCCCATAAGGTCATGATTTTTGTTGACTACCATATTATAATTATCCGGCATATTACCCATCATCGGCATGCCCCCGGTTTGCTGCATCTCTTTCATCCTGCGCATAAACTCGGGTTGCGTGATGGAAAGCGGCATGGCTTTCTCATCCATATTTTCGAGCTGGACAGTAAATTTATCGGTATCCACAAATTTCTCGAAAATTTCTTTAAGCTTTTTCTCTTCTTCTTCCGATAATTTGGAGGCCCTTTCATCCTCTTTTTTGATAAGATTATCGATGGCATCGGCATCAACCCTTGCAAATGAGCTTTTCTCAAACTTTTGCTCGAGGGTGTTCACAAAGTGACTGTCAATGGGAGTGTCAAAGACCAGTACATCATACCCTCTATCCCGGGCCTCGGTGATGTAACTGTGTTGAGCTTCCGTATCGGTTGTATAAAGATAAACCAGGTTGTCATCTTTATCGGTCTGATTCTCTTTGATATGATGTTTGTATTCCTCGAAAGTGAAAAATTTCCCTTCGCTATTTTTCAAAAGGGCAAATTTTTCAGCTCTTTCATAGAAGTCGGTTTCTGAGATCATCCCATACTCAATAAAGATTTTGATATCATCCCATTTCTTTTCAAAGTCCTGACGATCTTTCTTGAAGAGTTCTTCCAGTTTATCCGCAACTTTTTTCGTAATGTGTTTGGATATCTTCTTTACGTTCGCGTCGCTCTGCAGGAAGGTTCTCGAAACATTGAGCGGAATATCCGGAGAATCCAGCACCCCATGAAGTAAGGTCAGAAAGTCAGGTACAACTCCTTCTACCGAATCTGTAACAAAAACCTGGTTGCTGTAAAGCTGTATCTTGTTACGCTGAACTTCCAGGTTTTGTTTTACTTTGGGGAAATACAGAATTCCCGTCAGATTAAAAGGATAATCCACATTCAAGTGTATATGGAACAAGGGCTCCTCGAAAGTGCTGGGATAGAGTTCGCGGTAAAAGTTTTTGTAATCTTCTTCCGTTAATTCTCCGGGTGACTTTCGCCAGGCCGGTTCGGTATTGTTAATGACGCGGGGCTTTTCGACTTCTTGGGTTTTGGGCTCCCCGTTTTCGTCTTTTTCACCGGTTTCTTCCTGGACTTTTTCCGTGCCGAATTCGATTTCTATCGGGAGGAATTTGCAGTATTTATCAAGGATTTCTTTAATGCGCTGCTCTTCGAGATATTCTTGATGATCTTCCGAAATGTGAAGAACAACATCGGTGCCCCGCTCTTTATCTTCGATTTCTTCTATCGAGTAATTCGGCGTGCCATCACATTCCCAATGAACGGGTTTTGTTTGCCCGCCTTTTTTGTACGTTTTGGTGAAAATTTCTACCTTATCGGCCACCATAAAGGATGAATAAAAGCCCAAGCCAAAATGGCCGATGAGATTCGAAGCATCTTCCTTCTTGACTTTTTTAATAAATTCTTCGGCACTCGAAAAAGCGATTTGGTTGATGTATTTATCAACCTCGTCGGCTGTCATGCCTATACCGTGGTCGCGAACCGTGAGCGTGCCCTTTTCTTTATCCAGGAGGACTTTGATACGCGTGTCCCCGATTTCATCCGTGTATTTTCCGGATCGCGATAGGGCCATCAGTTTTTGGGTTGCGTCTACTGCATTTGAGATGAGCTCTCTCAGGAAAATCTCACTCTCGGAATACAGGAATTTTTTGATGATTGGAAAAATATTCTCTGTTTGAACGTTAATCTTTCCGCTTTGCATTTTTGCCTATTTTAGGTTTGACTTTCAATTTCCAACGAACCTTATCAAAGCATATGCCACAGCATGGAGGGTGACATTTTGTCGGAGCCGTCTTTACTGTTTGATCCAACCGGTTTGAAGGCATCCCCAAAAGCCAATAAGTATAGCTTCAGCGGCGTCGTCCATAAGCGTTTTGGGTTGTGATAAACGAGATTCTTCGATAATTTGGCGGGCTCTGTCGTCGGCATGCTTTTTCATTTGGGAGGTATGTGTGATATCTTTTTGAAGAAAAAGAGACTTCCGCCAAACGTGTGCCTGGGTTAGTATGACTTCTATCGACTGCCGGTGGGCCTCTTTTGCCCAATATTTGGTGAGCTTACCCCCGCCTTCGAGAATAAGAAATTCAACATCACCGAATCGCATCAGCAATGGATATACAGCCTTTTTGAGCCGTTGGGCACTTCCATAGTTATGAGAACCGAAACCCGTAAGAGAACCGTCTTCCGTATAGCTCGCCCATCCCATTCGAATCCCTAAGTCAATGGCTAACAAAGTACTCATCCCAACAAAATTAAGAAACTTCCGATAAATGAAATAACGTTCCGTGAATGCAGGATCAAAAATTTGATATATAATTTTATTTAATTTAACGAAAACACCTGTAGGTTTAACTATTTATAACGACTTGTACATATATCTATAAATGAATATTAAACTGTAAAATTATTGGTATGAGAATACAAGTTATATTAGGATCAATGTCAAATAAATTTTTATATTAGCAGCAAACTAAAAACACATAGATATGGAACTTGCTAATTTAGATTGGAGCAATCTTTCCTTTGCTTATAAAGATACCGATTATAACGTGCGATGTTACTACAGAAATGGGCAGTGGGGTGAATTGGAGGTGTCTTCTTCAAACCAGATTAACATGCACATGGCTGCCACAACCCTTCATTATGGTCAGGAGGCTTTTGAAGGGATGAAGGCTTTTATGGGTAAAGACGGAAAAGTAAGAATTTTCAGGTGGGAGGAAAATGCCGAGAGGCTTATCAGGTCTGCTCAGGGTATTATGCTGGCTGAAGTACCCAAAGAACTTTTTAAAAAAGCCATAACCCGAGCTGTCGAACTTAATCGACGTTTTGTCCCCCCACATGGTACCGGAGCTTCGCTTTATATCCGGCCTCTGTTGATAGGTACCGGCCCCCGCGTGGGTGTTAAACCGGCTGATGAGTATCTCTTTATGGTTTTTGTTACCCCGGTAGGCCCTTATTTCAAAGAGGGTTTCAGCCCTGTTAAAGTGCAGATAGCACGAGATGTGGACCGTGCTGCTCCCCTGGGTACCGGAAAATATAAGGTAGGAGGTAACTATGCGGCCAGTTTGCTCAGCGGAACAAGGGCTCATGATGAAGGCTTCGCTGCTTGTTTATACCTCGATGCAGTAGAAAAGAAATATATTGATGAAGCAGGACCGGCCAACTTCTTCGGAATTAAAAACAATACTTATGTGACGCCGAAATCCGATTCCATATTACCCTCCATCACCAATAAATCGCTGCAGCAAATTGCAAAGGATATGGGAATGGAAGTAGAAGTCCGGCCTATTCCTGTTGAAGAACTACCTGAGTTCGATGAAGTAGGAGCTTGCGGAACTGCAGCCGTTATTTCCCCTATTAGGGAAATTCAGGATCGTGATACAGGAAAAGTTTATACATATGGCGATAAGCCGGGACCTATTTCCACAAAAATGTATCATAAGTTGCAAGCTATACAAACCGGCGATGAAGAAGATAAGCACGGATGGGTATTGAAAATGGATGTCTAAGAGGATAGAAACAATATACACACTACTATATACTGTCCGGTGAAGGATTTCGCCGGACAGTTTTTATAGGTAGCGGTTAATTATATTTTTCATGATTTGTTGCATTTCCAGGGCTTTTGCCCGCGCCGAGGCAGCAAAATCCCGGCCCCCGGAAGCGAAAATGATACTGCGCGAAGCGTTGATGATGATTCCTCCGTCTTCATTGAGTCCGTGATTGGCAACCTCTTCGATGCTGCCCCCTTGAGCTCCGATGCCGGGGATTAACAGAAAATGATCGGGTAAAATTTCCCTGATTTCATTCAAAAGATAGGATTTTGTAGCCCCCGCTACGTACATCATCTTGTTTTCATCAGCCCAATGCTGCGATTCCCGGATCACCGTTTTGTAAAGAAAATCCCGGCTGTCCTGTTCTTCCGACCATACTTTTTGCATCTGAAAATCAAATGCTCCTTTGTTGGATGTTAATCCCAATAAAATGACCCATTTGTTGTCATATTCAAGGAAAGGCTCAACGGAATCGCTGCCCATATATGGGGCTACCGTTACAGCATCAAAGTCAAGGCCTGCTGCGTTTTTGTCGAAAAAAGTACGTGCATATTGCTTACTGGTGTTTCCTATATCGGCGCGCTTGGCATCGGCTATCAGGAAGAGCTCATCTCTTAAAGGTTCCAGGTATTCGAGGGTTTTTGCAAGAGATTCCCAGCCCCGAGGACCCAGGCTCTCATAAAAAGCGATATTGGGTTTGTAAGCAATGGCCAAATCATGCGTATGGTCTATGATTTGTTTATTAAAGGTGAAAACCGGATCATCCTCCTTCTTCAGGTGGGAGGGAAGACGCTCCCAATCACTGTCTAATCCTATGCAAAGGAAAGATTCCTTGTTTCTGATAAGTTGACTTAGTTCCCGCCGGGTCATGTTTCTTCTTCGTTTACGGTTTCTTTGAGTTTTTCGGCATTCTCTGCGGCCTTGATCGCCTCGATAATTTCTTCCAAATCGCCGTTCATGACACTTTGGAGGTTATAGACTGTCAGGTTAATACGGTGGTCGGTAACTCGACTTTGGGGAAAGTTATAAGTGCGGATTTTGGCAGAGCGATCTCCGGTGGAGACCATCGTTTTCCTTTTTGATGCGATTTCAGCGAGGTATTTTTGGTATTCTCTTTCATAAATGCGGCTGCGGAGAACCCTCATGGCCTTATTATAATTTTTTAATTGCGATTTTTCATCCTGGCAGCTTACGACAATACCGGTTGGGTGGTGAGTTAAACGGATCGCCGAATAGGTGGTATTGACGGATTGACCGCCGGGTCCGGAAGCGCAGAAAGTATCACGCCGGATGTCATTTTCATTGATTTCTACCTCAAATTCTTCTGCCTCGGGAAGTACCGCTACCGAAGCCGCCGATGTATGTACCCTTCCCTGGGTTTCCGTCTGAGGAACACGCTGAACCCGGTGAACTCCGGATTCAAACTTCATCGTGCCATAAACATTCTCACCGGAAACATTAAATATAATTTCTTTGAATCCTCCTACTGTTCCTTCGGTATTACTTATTGGTTCAATTTTCCAACCCTGTTTTTCAATAAATTTACTATACATTCTGAATAAATCCCCTGCGAAAATGCTGGCTTCATCGCCTCCCGTGCCGGCTCGTATTTCGACAACCGCGTTTTTTTCGTCCTCAGGATCTTTCGGAATAAGGAGGTATTTGATTTTTTCCTCCATCTCTTCTTTTTTCCTCCTGAGATCTTCCAGCTCTTCTTTCGCCATATTTTTCATCTCAGGATCATCCTCATTGTTGAGCATCTCTTCCGAAGTCTTTATATTATTCAAAATGTTGGAATAGTCGTTATAAGCCTTTACTATGGGTTCTAAATCTTTATAGTCTTTGTTTAGTTTTACGAAGCGCTTCCGATCCGCGATAACTTCGGGATCCCCCATCATTTCCTGTATTTCGTAATACCGATCGTAAAGTTCTTTTAGTTTCTCTAGAAGCATAGGGCATTCATTTTAAGCATACAAATATACAAAATTCATATTCTTGCTTACGTGTTTTTTACCGTACTCTGAAATTCCAAACTGTAAATTTTGAAGCAATATGAAACGCATTAATT
Source organism: Bacteroidales bacterium (assembly GCA_021740175.1). GTDB lineage: Bacteria > Bacteroidota > Bacteroidia > Bacteroidales > JAIPAH01 > JAIPAH01. The sequence goes on along the minus strand of JAIPAH010000055.1, from coordinate 2,559 downwards.
ATTTACTTTTTGTTTAAACTTTGGAATATTCTGAAACGATTAGTATTTCAATACTTTTCTGCTTTGTACTTCCTTATTTCTTGAATTCAATAACCTTAGAATGTACATGCCTTTTGGATATTCCCCTAATGATTCATGTTGGGTATATTGACCAATAGAATGATATTTCTTATTCAGTATAGAATAGTTCCGGCCTGTTATGGTGTACAATTCAAGGCTGTATCTCCCTTTTTCCGGTATGCGATACCTGATATTTAGAGTATGACGTGTGGGATTGGGATAGCAATTCAACAGACCGGAATTGTGTTTGTCAGCCAATAAGTTCACGTTATTGGTAGGAATGCTATTGGCATCCAGCAACGCTTGGTATTTGGGAGCTATATCCATGTAATTCTCTTCCCCGATTTGCTGCATAGCTTCGAGGTGACCCCACGAGCCATAGACGGATTCACGCTCGCTCACGTAGGAAAAAGCCATAAAGAGCTGGCAATCCACCTTTTCTTCGGTGTGTTTTTCGAAATTGTTCATGTACAGGTCATACATGTCCGGATGAATCTGGGCATCCCAAACGGCTTGGTTGTAGGGCCAGTCCTGCTGGTTCCAGGGTTGCATATGCTGTCCCCCTTCGTACACTGTATAGCCTACATCCCAGGCGTTAGTGTATTCGGCGGTTTGTTCGGTGTTCATACCTGCCGTTTCGTCATAGACGGCAGCAGCTGAATCGATGATCATTTCCGGGGTGACGCTGTCGGGGTCCATCTCCAGCCAGGCTTCATGATGTTCTTCCGTAAAATTGAAATACCCGGCCACGGAAAAGACATCGCAACCTTCGCCCGAGCTGGTTTCGTAAGCTCCGCCTGATACGGGATTGCCGTCCTGATCGGTTTTAAATAGGAATTTAAGAATACGGCGGGAATTGTCGACCCAGGCATGCTGGCCCGTACCTACCCGGATAAGGCGATTGGCATCGGGGCCGGTAAACACCTCGCTCCAGAGCCTGAACGTGCGTTGCATCATGTAGGCATCCTTTTCGGGATGATCGGCCGGTTCGGGGTTGATAGAAGCCAGGCTATCGCTGACATAAGCGTTGTTATGCCCGGGAGCGTTTTCCAGTACGTAGTGCGATTGGTCGAAAATCCAGTTCCACACCTCGTTGGAGTATTCCACATAAACGTTCAGGTTGCCATCGAGGCTGTCTCTGACCATTTCGGCAAAGTTGGTGATGTAATTGTCATCGGCCCGGTGGGGAACACAAAACCAGGCATCGGTTTGAAGTGTATTGCAAAGCCTGATAGCGTATTCTATGGCAATCCCATTGCTCAGCCCCTGCGAGTAGTAATGGGGAACGCTGCGGTCATCCCACGCTTCCTGGTAGGAGTTGTTGGTATTCATCCAGTTCATAAAACGTATGGCGTGGAATGGCTCCAAACCTTCCAGGAATTTTTCATGGAACAAGGGCATGCTACTCTCGTCTTTATCCCATTCTTTAGGGATAATTCGCATGTTGCGGATATGATCGTTTTCCTGAGAGCTTTCGATATGTATCCAGACATGCCCGCCTTGACCATTCAGGTTGATTTCGTATTTGTTGCTGTTAATTTTTTGGTGGTCGGTGTTGTGAATGCTTACCTGTCCCGACCCGTCAAATTTGAGGTAAAAGGTTCCATTGTAATAATTGTTAATAAGTGTTCTGACTGCCTGGGGCGATTCGCCCTCAGGGGTATAAGGAATTTGCAACGGGTATCCGCCGGAGTCTTTGGGAATAAGAGAGGCCATTTGCGAATCCCATACCGAATCGTTTTCGGCATAGTATGAAATCCACGGACTGGCTGTTTTCATGGCATCGTTGAATATGAGATTTTTGGTGTAATAATTATTGTTCGGAATATTCATACCAATGGGTAAGCGTGAGGTATCACCCTGACCTGAGACATAAAAAATTGTAGCAAATAAGAAAAGACTACTGAGGACATGTTTTAACAAACCGGAGATAAACATAGCCAAACTGTTTATTATTTTACTACCAAAAATACAATCGTTTATAAAATATAAGATTAAAAAATTGCTAAAAAAGGCTGCCCCTTACGAGACAGCCTGCTTTTTTTCTCCATTTTGGGTAGATGTGCATTATAATTCCGCATATATTGATCCTCTGTCTATCATATCTGGCTCGAACTCCGGTTGATATTTATTCGCGGTTTTTCCGGTTACATTTCGCGGCGAAGTGCCTATGGACTATTAGATTTAAAGAGCTAATTTAACTGAGGGCCGGAGAAAATTATGAACCACCAACCACGAGCTTTTTTTACAAGCAAAGCCCCGAAAAATTTAGAATTCACAATTTAAAATTCAAAATTCAAAATCGCTCTATTCTAAATAACGGTTGATTTGAAAAAAAATTAAGGTGTTCAAATGAAAATTAAAACTGCCAAAATTGGTCAATTAGCTGGTTAGAAGTTTCAACAGACTTTCGAAGTGGAATTATGAGATTCCTCCTCCTTCCATTGCGCTTCAATCCATAATGAAAAAGTCAAAGTTTGCAAAAGCGCAATTCCAGTC
>JAIPAH010000054.1 GCA_021740175.1 Bacteroidales bacterium | reverse complement strand
AAAGCCAGTTATGCCAGTAGTGTCCAGGATAAAGGCGACATTGGCAATGACATGAGTGAATTGATGATTAGCGGAAGTTATAGCTATAAAATCGGGGATTTATCCCTGTCCAATACGATAAGTTATAACAGTAATCAGGGGCAGTCGACACAAGTTAACGGACCGGATTACTCGGTAACTAACTACCTTTTTAACCAGCTTGTGAATTTTTCGTTCCCCTTGTCGCTCTCGCTGAATGTCAATTATGTGGATGAACAGATGCAAGACAGAGCCTCGGAAATTGTGATATCTGATTTATCCGCCTCTTTCCAGCTTTTCAAGCAAGTGAATGTCAGCCTGGGCGGCAACTATAAAACCGAAGCTGATGAAAGTACCAAGTTTGGCGGCTTTATGGATATTAACTACTCCTTTGCCGACTACTTCACCTTTCAGCTAAGTTTTGATAACAATTATTACGACGATATGGTCATGGCGGCCAATGATTTCGACGAATATATATTGAACACGAAGCTATCCGTCAGGTGGTAGCCAAAACGATTGTAGAATAGTCATCAGAAGCAAAAGTTTTTTGATATGAAATTATTAAATATTTATATGAAGATGAAGCATAAAAAATTTCACCCTTTTAAACTTATCCGCAAGCATAAACGAAAAGTAGCGTTTACCCTTGCCCTGCTGTTTTTCACAGGCATGATTCGTCCCACTCAACTATTTGCTCTGACAGGCGGACCCTCTACGCCTGAGTCCAGTGCTCCCAGCAAACTGACATCCTCAGAGATGGTTGATCCGTTTACAGGGGATCTGGATTACAATATTCCGCTGATGAAAGTCGGTGATTATCCCCTGTCGCTCTCCTATAACGCCGATATCTCCATGGACCAGGAATCGACCTGGGTAGGCCTGGGATGGACCTTGAACCCGGGCTCCATCAGCCGCAGCGTTCGCGGTCTCCCCGACGATTTTAAAGGGAGTGATAAAGTGCAAAAGGATTTTAATACAAAACCAAATATCAAGGCTGGACTCAGTGCCGGTCTTAATCTGGAAGCCTTTGGTGTGGACGCTGCCGGGGCACTCAGTGGTGCAGCTAACATTGGCGCCACCCTGGGGTTGTACTATGATAATTACCAGGGTATGGGGCTGAACTATTCGCTGGCGCCATCCATCTCCGTTGCATCGCAGAGCAAAGGTGTTTTAACAGCATCAATGGGTATGAACGGTGGATCCCATAAAAACGGGGTTAGCCTGACACCTTCTCTTTCCATACCACAGCGAATTGCAGGGATGGAGAACCTGTCAATTAGCACATCCTTTAATTCATTGTCAGGGCTGAAGAGCATTAACATAAATGCTGCCTCCAAGAATAATTCAGGGAATTACGGTCTGAATTTTAATAGCTTCAGCGATCGATCCTATAAACCGAAGATCAATTTTCCGATGACTTCCACGCAAGGAACGTTCAGCTTCTCCGTGGGAGGGGAGGCTTTTGGTATCTACGGCAGTGCTAGTCTTACCGGTTATTATTCACAGCAGCATCTCAAAAAACGCCATAAGAAAGTGCCCGCCTACGGTTATCTGTATTCCGATGCGGCGAAAAACAACCCCGGAGCGTTACTCGATTTTAAGCGGGAAAAGGATGGTCCGTATACCTCTAACAAACCCAACCTGCCGATACCCAACTACACCTACGATGTATTTAATATCAGCGGCTCCGGATTGAGCGGTTCTTTCAGAGCCCACCGAGGCGATGTTGGTGTAGTCTACGACAATCGTGTGAAAAGCCTTGGCGGTGACAAAGCTGTTCCGGCTGTTGGTGGACTGAATCTCTCCGGTGAAGTAGGCGGCGGAAACCTTGCTAAAGTGGGTATTGACCTGAAAACGAATAACTCGGTAAATACATCGGGAATATGGACAGCCAGTAACAAAATTGTCAATAGGCTAGCGCCTGTGAGTGACGCATCTGAAAAAGATTACGAGCCCTTTTATTTTCAGATGGTGGGAGAAAAACTTCAGAAGAATAACAATGCCTACTATTCCGCTATCCTGGGACAAAATCCCGCCAAGGTAAGGCTTTCCAATGACCCCAAAGCAGCAAGGGCTTATGCTACCCTTCATGCGAAGGGCAGTGGCTCGAACAAGGTTAGGAATAAGTTATACAAAAAGCAACGCGAGAAGCGTAAGCAGGCTATTTCTTATCTTACCGCCGCTAAAGCGGACTACACAGCCCTTAACAGGCAAATCAAAAGCTATCCATTCAACAAAACTCCGCTTGACCCAACTTCATCCTCGGTGAACTCTATAGACCGTATGAAGGGGAAAAGAAAGAATCATCACCTTAGCCAGTTGACGGTTAACAAGCAGGGAAAGCGCTACATTTATGGATTGCCTACCTACAATTGGAAGAAAAAGGAGGTTTCGTTCAATGTTAAAGACACGCAGGGTGATTGCGATAACGGCTTTGTAGGTTATGATGCCGGTAAGAGTAATTCGACTGATAACGATGCAGGGAAAAATAATTACTTCAGCGCTACTACCACACCGGCTTATGCTTATTCCTACTTACTTTCATCGGTAGTTTCTGACAATTATGTGGATGTATCCGGCGATGGTCCCACACCGGATGATATGGGGACCTACACACGCTTTAATTACAGCCGGGTACATAAAAAGTACAATTGGCGTTCACCTTTCCGCAAGGATAAAGCCAATTACCAGGAAAATAAATACAGCCTCGACAATGACAATATGGCCAATTACGTCTATGGTACGAAAGAGATATGGTATATCAACTCCATGGAAACCCGGAACTATGTAGCTAAATTTATCGTGACCGACCGCAAAGATGGATTGGGTGTTAAAGGGGAAAATGGTGGTAAAGACAGCAATCAAAAGCTGAAAAAGCTCTCGAAAATTGAGCTTTACACCCGCGCTGAGCTTAAGAAGAACGGGAATCAGGCAACTCCTCTGAAGACCGTTCATTTCAAATATGATTACTCACTTTGCCCGGGGGTACCCAATCATGAGAATGCCAATCAAAATGCCAATAACGGTAAACTTACCCTGAAGAAGGTCTATTTTACATACGGCGATTCAGAGAAAGGACGGTTCAGTCCGTATTCGTTCACTTATCATAGCGGCCAAAACAATCCGTCCTATAAGCTTAAATCAAATGACCGCTTTGGTTTCTATAAAGAAAACAGTTGCCAGAGCGGTAAAATGGATAACGGTGAGTTTCCTTACGTGAACCAGGATACCGCGAAAACCAATGATTTCATCAGGGCATGGAAGCTACAAGAAATCCAGATACCCTCAGGAGGAAAAATTGATATAACCTATGAATCGGATGATTATGCCTACGTGCAGGATAAACGGGCGATGCGGATGTTTAAAATGGCAGGTTTTGCCGATAACCCGAATCCGGGAAAAAGCAGTATGAGAAGCGGGAATACGTTATATGATAAGACCCCCTACAAGGTGAATAATTATTTGTTTTTTGATTTGGAGAAGCCCGTACAATCGCTTGAGGAGCTGAAAGCCTATCTTCCTGATGAAAATCATCTTTACTTCAAGACCAAGTTGGATGTGATTGGATCAGGTAAGAATCCATCCAGCGACAAGTATGAGTACATCTCCGGGTTTGCCAAATATAATGATTTCGGCCTGTATCAAAAATCGAAGAGTGGTTCATCGTATTCCACCGCATGGATAAAGCTTGGTAAGGTGGAGATAGGCGATTATGAGCTGCCGTACAATTATTCCGACGCACATCCAATCGCAAAAAGAGCATGGATATATGGCAAAAATAACATTCCCAAACACGCCTTTAACCGCTCGGATGCTACAGATAAGCTGGAAGACCAGTTTAAGAATGCCGCCAAATCACTGACTACCATGATGTCTTTCGTGAAAAGCCTGAATTCCAAGCTCATAAAGCGAGGTTTTGCGCAAAAGGTTAAGCTGAACAAGTCATTCATACGCCTTAATTCACCTGATGGTCGTAAGTTGGGTGGCGGACACCGGGTGAAGAAAATCGTGATGAGCGACTCGTGGTCTCAGATGGCCGCATCAGGTAAAAGCAGTACTTATGGAAAAGTGTACGATTATTCCACCGTAAGAAACGGCCGGAAAATCAGTTCGGGAGTCATTGCCTACGAACCACGGATAGGTCGCGAGGAAAACCCCTTCTATCAGCCTGTTTTCTATAAACATAATGGCGACCGTTTATTTATGACCAAGCCTTTCGGAGAGTCTTTCTTTCCCGGCCCAACCGTTGGATACAGTAGAGTTGAAATACGCGACCTGCCACGTCCGAATGCTAACCCGGCTCCATCAGGCTACAAAGTAAGGAAGTTCTATACAGCCAAAGAATTCCCGGTCATTACTGAACGTACCAACTTGCAGGATGAGCATCATCGGCCAAGCCCCGCAGCCAGTCTCAATCCTTTCAAGTTTAAATACTATGAGAAGAGAACGGTCAGTCAGGGCTACAAGGTGGTGTTGAATGATATGCACGGAAAACCCAAGGCGAAATACACTTATCGTCATGGTTCTCAAGTACCGTTCAACGGTATGGAGTACAAGTACCACCTTAATGGAAAAGGGCAGCTGGACAACAACGTACAGGTTGTTAAGAAAGACAATAGTATTGAATCATCAACGATGGGTGTGGATGTGGATTTTGTGGTTGACTCCCGCGAGCAGAAAAGCGTCACTGAGATGAAGGGCGTTTACCTGAATTTTGATGGCTTCCTGGCATCCATTATTCCTATTCTCATTCCTGATCCATTACCATCTTACAAAAAGGAGACAACGCTTTTCCGGTCCATTGTGGCAGCAAAGGTTATCCGAAAACGGGGAATTGTAGATGAAGTCATTGCTTATAAAAACGGCGCTAAACTCAAGACCGAACATATCGCCTTCGATGCCGTGACCGGTAAACCATTGGTAAAGAAGATAGAAGATAAGTTCGGAAATTTCAAATATCAGACTCAAATACCCGCACATCATAAGTACAGCGGAATGGGGCCTGCTTATCAAAATAGTATGGCGTCATTTGAGAAAATTCAGGTGACTAATGGCGAGATCACCGATAATGCTGTGAGCCGTATACTTACCAAAGGTGATAAGCTGTATTGGGAACGCTCAGGCAAACCAGGCGAAAGAGGTAAGGCCTGGGTACTGAACAGCAATAACAATCGTTCGGTATTAATTGATATGCAGGGAAACCTGCTAAGCGATAAGAAATATAATTTTACAGTCGTTCGATCCGGTTACGACGATAAAGCTGGTACAGCAGTCGGTACGATTACTTCACTGGAGAATCCGGTAAAGGGAAACCGTCTGAACCTGAACCAAAATCTCAAGGTTATCTCAGCCGGGGCAAAAGAATATCGCCAGGATTGGCAGACTTATGCCGGATATACCGTGAAGCATACCCCCACGCAGTGCAATTGTGAAAATAAATTGATAGTAGAGGAGGACTACGGCCAGCCGGCGATATCCGGTACATCGAATAAATACTCCGACTTTGCCTACATGATGCTTATTATTCAGAATAAGGGAGATGGGGCTGCTATTAAGCATGGCAGAGCTGTGAATCTTATCGGGCAAAAGTCAGGTGAGCAGGGCAAATTTGTTTCGATGGAGAAGGAGTACATCGGAAACCGCCTGTTCGTTACCTTTAAGGTTGACGGAAAAGGAGAGGAGCACTGCACCTTCCGCTTCTGGAACCTGGGAAGTAACGACTTCCCAAGGAATGGAAAGTTCTTTAATTTCCGTTATGAAAAGAAAAATCCCTACAATTGCGATGATATCCACCACTTCAAGGTAGATTATGCCTATCCTTACAAAGACACCGTTTACGTTGGCGGATTTACTACCAAAAAGCGGCCGCAGGTAGTAACCAAACACGATACCACAACACTGGCGGGATACTCGGAGTGTTTTCCGGTAGCCGTATGCGAGGAAACCGAACTGCAAACGCAGTACGATTGCAAACTTAAGCCAGGGGATGTGGTTAATCCGTTTATCCTTGGACTGGAAGGGATATGGAAACCTTTCAAACAATACGATTACCATGCACAGCGCAAGAGCGGCCGTATTCACCAGAGCGGGTACTACAATAATTTCACACCTTTTTCATGGTCGGGCAATCCGGCTGACGACTGGGTATGGAAAAAGCAAACTACAACGATTGATCCGCTGGGGCGTAGGCTGGAAGAGAAAGATCCGCTCGGGAATTATACGTCTAATATTTTTGGATATAATTATTCAAAAGTAATTGCCAGTATCAATAATGCAGCACACGACCGGGCAGGTTTTGAAGGATTTGAAGATTACCGCGACTACAGCGGAATTAAGTCTTTCGGCGACTGCGACCCCGACAGGCATACCTATTTCGAAGTGCAGGAAGGGGTCAATGTTTTCAATACGTCGGGGCCCAAAGCATATATAAATGAGAACCACAGCCATACCGGAAAATACAGCGCCCAGGTGTTCCACAATGCCTCCATAGAAATGAAGCGAAAAACATCTGCGTATACGGGTTCTTCCAACCAGTCGCAGTCGAAGACCTATACGCTTCAGCCGGAGGACTATGTGGGTATTTTTACGCCTGAAGCGGGCAAATATCACATCAGTACATGGGTTAAGGACGCCAACGCCAGCAATAACTTTCAAACCTTGAGCTATGACGCGCCCTATGTAAAGGTGCTGGCAGATGGCAGCCCCATAGCTACCCTGCGTACGCAGGGACAGGTGATTGATGGCTGGCAGCAGATAAGCGGAAATGTTGACATTCCTTCCGGTACAAAGGAAGTAACAATTAGACTGGGAACGGATAACATTATAGCTTACTTCGATGATTTCAGAGTACATCCCTATGATGCCCAAATGGAAGCTTACGTTTATAACCCGCTTAGCTTGAGGCATATCGCTACGCTTGGTCCTAATAATTATGCAAGCTTCTTCCAGTATGATGAAACCGGCGAATTTATTGGAACCAAGCAGGAAACCAGCGAAGGAATCATGTCGGTTCGCGAAGCGCGACAGGGCAAATTCAAATCAGATAAATAAAAAATTGAATTATTGAACCCTAAACAAGTTCATTATGAGAACGAAAGATATTTTTTTACTACTAGTTATTGTTTTTGGTACTGTTTTCCGTGGTTATAGCGGTGAAGAAACCTTAGATACCTATCTGAAAACCGATCAGCTGGATAATGGAGCGGTGCTTAAACTACACGATCCGAAGATTTATAAACCCACAGGATACGACCCCTCATGGAGTAATGAGTTTGGTATCAAACAGACGCGTAATGCCATTGAGCTTTTTCTGAATACCGATGCTTCGGATTTCGGGGAAAAAGCATTTTCGCTCGCTGTCGATCTGAAGCTAACTTACAAAGATGCCAGCGATAAGGTGGTTCAAAACAGCCGTGGTAAAGACACAACCTACCTGAGTCTTAATGTTAATTATGATAAATCACGTGATTATAAGAACCGCGATATTCACGCTTTCAGCGGAGCTCACAAGATGTTCGTTGAGGTGGAGGATGTAAGGCTTAATGGAGCCGATACGACTTCACTCACGGATGTCGTATTTCTGCGTTCGTTTATAAAAGTAGAGCGCTACTATAAGATGAAAAACCGCAAGGTAAACCAGCTGAAGCATCAATACCGGCGAAAGGATAATGAACTGGAGATCCGTTGGGATGACAAGAAAGGAGCCGTATGGTATGAAGTCGAGTGGACTTTTGTCAATAACTACGATCATAATAACGGGAATATACAGCGCAAATCAAAACAAGCCGTTAGCTATGATTTCGAGAAAAACAGCCAGCGAATCCGTACCCGGGCTAATAGTTACCGCATCCCGGTAGTTTATAACGAGGGATACCTGGTTTATCGTGTACGACCTGTGGCTAAAGGCGGGACGGATTATGAGCGTCTTAAATACGGTCGTTGGAGTATTGTTTCCAGCGATAAGGTATCTGCCGTGGGGAGCAATTCATTCAGGGTATCAGCCGCAATGGCCCACAGTGGCGATAAAATGAATTGGCAATACAAGGCCACTTATACAGAGCGGGGCGACGGCAAATCCCTTGTTAATTATTTTGATGGGCTCAATTTCAAGCGGCAACAAGTGGAGCAACTTCACTCGGAAAATAACGTCATTATCAGTGAGCAGATGTACGACTATCGCGGTCGCCAGACAATAGATGTACTGCCGGCTCCAAAAGCTGATAAAAACCCGCACCCGAATCTGAAATATTATAACTCCTTTAACACAGACCGGCAGGGTAACCCCTACAGCAAGGATGATTTTGATGACGTTTCGGGCTGTAAACCTACTCCTTCTCCCATGAGCAAATCATCAGGAGCGGCCCGCTACTACTCTTCCAACAACAAGATGACCAATATCTTCAAGGAACATCTACCGAAGTCGGAAGGCTATCCTTTTACACAAACGCAATACATGCCGGATAAGTCGGAGAATGTATGGCGCATCAGTAAACCCGGCAAGCAATACCAGATTGGTAAAGGCCACGCTGTGGAAAAATTTAATGGCACGCCCCATCAGGCAGTGCTTGACAGGCTTTTCGGCTCGGAAGTAGGAAATGCCGGAAGCTACAGAAGACGTATCATTTCCGATGAAAATGGTCAGTTGCGTGTGCAGTATATCAACGAAGAAGGAAAACCAATAGCGACCGCGCTGGCAGGCGATAAACCCAAAGCGCTGGAAAAACTTCCGGCCGACCAGGTGAAATCACTGACAATTACAACCGACATGCTGAAGAGTCACCAACGCGTAAGAACGAACTCTCTGACAGCTGCCAATAAAATCAATGTAACTACTGAAGGTTCGCAATACAGTTTCAACTATTCGGTGAATCCTTCAACCTTCAATCGTTACGTCTGTGAAGGCGAACAGATTTGTTACGACGGGATTTACAACTTACGTATCCGTCTCACCGACGATTGCGGCGATGTCGTTAAAGATACGGCCATGCAGATTGGTAGTGTTAAAAACATCGATGAACAGTGTAATGACAACCAATCGGTTAATTTGACCTTTTCCTCCGGGCCGCTATCCGTGGGGACCTATCAAATCACAAAAAGGCTTGAGCTTAATGAGCAGGCCCTACAGAAGTATCTCGATATATTTTCCCAAAAGTCATGTATACAGAAAACCTACGATACTTTGCTTAAGAAGAACAGGGAAAAAATGGATACTGTGGAGTGTAATGCAGGATGTGGCAACACCGGTGTTATCCAGAAGAAATATGAGTACACCACCGAAGATGGTAAGACCTACCAGGATGAGCTTTCGGATGCCCAATACCAGCGTCTGAAACAACAGCAGAACAATCTTTGTGGCGGAGGAATGAATGCCTGCCAGAATCTTTATGACATTCTTCTTGGTGATATCAGTCCCGGCGGCCAATATGCGCTATACTACGACAGCATCAACCAGGAAGCCAATCCGTGGAAGTTTAAGTTGTCGGTGCTGAACGACTCCACTAACGTATTGCCTGAAAATAGAGCTCACTGGCGAAATCCGCATTCCATATATAAAGACGGGGATGGCAACCGGGCACGCATCAAGATATCGCGCATCAAAGGGATACAAGGGGTATTGGATACTTCCAAAATTTTTGTCCACCAGGGTGATTCAGTTATTTATCCCCAAAACCTGCTCAAAGTATCTGATTTCATAGATCTCTGGAAGAGTTCGTGGGCAAAGTCGCTGCTACCCTACCATCCTGAATATGGCTATTACCTTTACTGTAAGCAGTATCCGGCCAGCAACCAATATGATAGCCGCCTTATGAGTACAGGAAAGTACAAAAAAGCTATCGATAGCGGATACGTCAAAGCGGATGGGACTACAAAGCTTCTTTCGGACGACCCTTATTTCAATAACCACCCGCAACTGAAGCAAAAGATGCAGGATACACTGGCAAATTTTGTGGCGATGACGGCGGGAGATACGCTTTCGCTAAAGGAAATGGTGATTGCTATCCACAATGGATGTGCCCCGGTTAAGTGTGGTACAGGTAGCTTGAATATGTCAAAAATGCGACAATGTATTAAGAACAATTCGCCTTTGTTTGCCGGTAAAGATACCAAGACGCAAAACCAGGAATGGGGCGCTTACAAAGCGATCTACCTGGCCCTGAAAAGGAAGATAAAATCTCCCGAACGGCATCAGTTTGCCATCAATCATGGCTACTACAACGGGTGTATTGGTTTGAAAGATTCCCTGAAATACATGAATCAGAGTTCAGGATTCTTTAATGGGAAGCCCTATCAAAATTCATCGAATTTCAATAAGCAAAGAAGCTGCTTCCTGAACGCAGTGGCTTATGCCGGGAAAGATATCCGTTTTGCCGACGGCGATGATATCTACAAATACATCGATGGTCTGGAAAATATGGATGATAAACAAGCCCAGGCTGCAGAGATGGAAAACTATGCCGATTATAAAATGAAGAGTAACTGCGGGAAGTGTCCTGTTGAAGGCGATTTGGAAACGCTCCTTAACGGGCTTACGCAAAATGGCAATATCACCGGCAACCAAGACGCTACCGGTGCTGTGACTTCTTGTGATATTAAAAACCAGATGAATGCTGCCAATATGGATTATTTCTCCTGGAAAGCCTCGGTGAGTGGCAGGGAGCTGACCGGAAAACTGATGGCCCAGGGTGTAAACGTCGCCACCATCAAAATGTACGATACGACACAGCGAAAGCTGAACTGGAACAACGTGGTTTTGTTTACTTGCTTGCAGCATACGACCCAGGCCAATCATTACAACCCGTCGCAAGCGCACAATTTCAAGATTAGGGCAATTACTACGAATAATGAGGCTTTCTGGCTAGAAGGAAAGGTCTCGAAGATAGACCTGACCGATTGTGATGTAGAGAAATTCTGTACCAAGAATGCAATTGCCGGTGAAATACAATCTCTTTTCCATACAGTATTAGGCTTGGCCCCGATGGTAAGAGAAGTGTATGTGAATAACGGGTATCAGCAAATGGCTGATTCATTGCTACCGGAATATAAAAATACAAAAATTATAGGTGAGATCACGGCTCACACGCTTTCAGAGCAAATGAAAAACCAGCACAAGTATCCCAATAGTTTTGAATACTACTGGATTGTGGATACGCTGATGAATTCCGGTCGCACCCTAAAGGCCGGCATCTACGAAGCCAAAAAGCTTACCTCGTGCCCCTTTGAGTTTGAAATGCTCGACTCAACAAAACAGTTCGGTCAGCCGATTTTTATCGATAAGATTCATCTCAATCACCCGGCTATAGAACAAACTAGTTGTGACGCCACGCAGTTCGTCCTCGAGGTGCGCCAATTGAAATCACAGCAGAATGACGGATTTTATCTGTCGCGCCCCCAGTTTGGTGGTTTCTTGTCCCAAAACAGGCAGTATACCGAGTCATTCTACATAAAAGTAACGAACGAATGCTATAGTATTGGCGAGTGCTGCCCGGAAAGTAAGTGCCCGGATATTGCGGAAAATGGAGGCTTCGGAGCAGGCAATTCTAAGTTCTCCTCCGACCTGGCTTATGATAAATCAGGCCGGAAAGCCAATTACTATAAGGTTTTCCCCTCTTCAGATGATACAGCAGGAAAAATGCTAAAGAACATTCCTGTGGATGATCTCGATAACCTGAACGGGATGAATTTCGACCCGGCTATTTTTAGTTCGGGAGATACCGCCAGCCAGGGAAATAACTTGATTAACCCGAATAACCTGAACACGGAAACGCTTACCAATTTTACTGGTTTGGCCGACACAACCGGAAGTGGGCAAGTCCCGAATCCTAAATTCATTGATCCTGCTAATCTGCCAGACCTTGACGGGGATACTTCGAATCAGATGGCAAGGTTACAAATCCAGGCTTTGATGCAAAAGTCGCAGGATATGCTTCAGCTAATCGGTAACATGTCCAGGTCGATGCATGAAACCAGCAAATCCACTATAAGAAATATTCGTGGTGGGGGACAGGATAGCTCTGCAGACCGTTCTCCCCAGTGGAAAGCTGAACGGGATACCGTATGGACCACCTTTCCGGGTTTTGGTGAACAGCAGAAATTGCACCTTACAGGAAAGCAAGTGGGACAGTTCGGAATGCTTCCGAAAGGTTCGCTGAAGAAATATCTCAATAAGTATCTGGTATTTAAAGTGTCAGATATGAAGGAGCGGGAAGTCTGGAAACAGTATCTTAATCTGAAAAAAGCCAATACCTACGGATTTAAAATGAAGGTAAAGCGGTTGGTAAAAGCTATTCCGCATGCCGAAGGACAGTTTTCACTGAAGGTGGGAAATCAGAAGAAGTCGCTGCAATATGATGAATCACAGGGTCAATGGAAAGTATTCAGCACCTACTTTACAGCCGGCAGTAACGGCTCGCAAAAAGTGGCGCTGGTGTTCAAGCCTGAGCACCAGAATCCGCAGGTAGGCTATCAGAAATGGGGCGTGGATGATATCGTTATCAAACCTCAGAGTTGTGAGCAGATGGCCTGCTGTCCGCCGCTGTCACCCACCCTGCCGGATGATTCCTTCGAAAATCCCTGTAAGGCGAAAAAAGAAATGATAGCCGAAGCGAATACCGAGAAGGAATTTGAAGAGTTTCTGCAAGATACGCTGTCAGGAATAGAAGCATCCTATCGGAACGATGTTATGAATGTGCAGGAGTCTTTCACAATGACCTTCACGGATAATTACTATGATTATACCCTGTACTACTATGATCAATCCGGAAACCTGGTAAAAAATGTACCGCCGAAAGGGTTTAATCCGTTGTCGATGAGTAAAGTGCAGCAGGTGCAAAGTAATCGCCAACAGAATGGAAATAATCCGGTGTATCCCAATCATAAGATGGTGACTCGCTACCAGTTTAACTCCTACGATGAAATGGTGTCTAAAAAATCCCCTGACGAAGGGAAGACACGATACTGGTATGATGAGCTTGGGCGTCTGGTTGCCGAACAGTCGAATGCCCAGAAGCAGCGAGGTAGCGTCTATACCTATCATTTGTATGACGCGATGAACCGCAAAGTGGAAATCGGGGAAGTGAAAGCGCTAAGTCCTTTGGTTTCTACTACAGCCAGAGATTATGCAAAATTTGAAAATTGGGTCATGCAGGGAAGCCGTAACCAGGTAATGCATAAATACTATGATTCTCCGATTAATACTACGGTCGATAATTATTTCCCGGATGGGCAGAAAAACCTGCGAAAGCGTGTTGCTTCCATTATTTACGAAGAGAAATGGGATAACAAGAAATCGAGCTATGACTTTGCTACCCATTTCAGCTACAATGCCCACGGTAGTGTAAGCTTCCTGGTGAAAGAGAATACAAAGTTCCCTCAACCGCATCAAGTCAAGAAGATAGACTACGATTTTGATATCATCAGCCAGGATCTGAGAAGTATCACCTATCAACCCGGGCAGAAAGACCAGTTTATTCAGAAGTATAAGTACGATGCGGATAACAGGCTTTCGAAGGTGTTGACCAGCCCCCGCGGGCTGCATTGGGAAGAAGATGCCAAATACTACTATTACCCGCATGGCAAGCTGGCACGTGTGGAGCTGGGTGATGAAAAAGTACAGGGGATGGACTTTGCCTACACGCTCCAGGGTTGGCTAAAAGGGGTGAATGGTGCTGATCTGAAACCTGCCAGTGATGCCGGAAAGGACGCTGCCGCTAAGGGTCCCTTCCGCACGGTAGCTCGTGATGTATTTAGTATGATTCTCGATTATAACGACAACGATTATGCATCTATCGGTCCGGGGAATCAATTTAGCTCTCATTTATCAGGACCATTGGGTAACTCATCTCCCGAGCTGTACAATTCGGACGTGCGCCAGATGATAGTCAATAACGGAGCCTTTAGTCAAAAGAAAGGGCTGGCTATGGATTATAAATATGACCAGTTGGGTCGTCTAGTCGAATCCAATACATTCACAAAAACCAATAGCACCTGGCAATCGGCTACCGATTATGAAACTTCATACAGTTACGATGAAAACGGAAATCTTATCGGGCTGAAGCGTAATGGCAACAACGGAACCATGGATAATCTGACATTTAATTATCGGCAAAACAACAACCGGTTGGGTTATGTCGCCGACCAGGTGAGCGAGAGTAAGTATCCGAATGACATCGATAATCAGAAGAAAAGCAATTACATGTATGATGCCAGCGGTCGCGTACGGCAGAACCTGGCCGCAGGTCTTCAGAATATTGAGTGGACCCGGAATGACAGAGTAAAATCGGCTGTAAAATGGGGGTATGGAAATATCTATAATTATTATGATGGAACCGGCTTCCGCGTGATGAAGGATTATATGCCTACGGATAATTCAGGCAATAAGGTTGAGATGTTCGTAAGAGGCGTGAATAATGAACTGTTAGCAAAATACAGGTATGATGCGAATGAAGACAGTACTTACCTGGCGCAGCAATACATTCATGGGAAATCTCGCCTGGGTGTTTATGAGCCGGATACGACCCTGCAATCCATCAAGCCGGGACACATAGGCCAATATCGCGGGAAGAAGCAGTATGAGCTGGGGAACCATCTGGATAACGTGATGGTGACCATCTCGGACAGGAAGATATCGGATACGGCTGCAGCACCAACGTCAGCCAAATACCAGGCCGATATTGTTTCTGCTACCGGATATTATCCTTATGGAGCGCAATTGCCCGGCAGAAAAATGAATACGGGCAAATACGCTCATGGCTTCCAGGGCAAAGAGAAGGATGATAAACTGAAAGGGGAGGGCAACTCCTATTATTTCAAGGAACGAATATATGATCCCAGAATAGGGCGATGGTTAAGTGTGGATTCCAAAGCGGGTAATCATCCCGGGGTAGCTCCTTATATTGCAATGAATGGAGACCCTGTGAATTTGGTTGATCCCGATGGAGCGGATCCCATTTGCAGTGATTGCCCCAACAATCAGGTAGAAATGGAAAGAGGAAAATTTGGTGATTATATCGTAAAAGAAAAGATGACCACTAAGGATTCTTATGAAATTCAAGGGGGAAGCGAGGATAATGAGCATATAGTAACTGAAGTAACAGAGAAAAAGACTTACAGTTATAAAACCCGATTTTCAGAGGATGTTGAAGTTAAGAACAAAGAAGCATGGGTAAAAACTGAAAAAACCATGAAGACCTATAAAGTTAGTGAAGATGGTACCAGAAAATTACTGAATAAAGAAAAGAAAGAAAGCATGACAATGAAACGTGAAGCGGGTCCTTTTGCTAAAACAACTATTAAAAAAGGAAGAGTGCCGATAAAAAGTGATGCATATAGGAAAGTATCGATTCAAAATAAAGGAGCCGTTATGGGAGGATTTGATGAAGCCCAACGTGCCAATCATGCAGGAAATGTTCTGAAAGGTTATATAACCGGAGAATATGGCTCATACGAAATGTCAATGGAAGATGGGGTGGAATATGAAGACTTCCCTTCAAGGAGCAATTTTGAAGAGTATAAGAGGCAATTAAAAGAACATGATTAATGTGAAATAAGTTTTTTCGTGGATGTAATGGATTCGAATCGCAGACCCACGACGTGAGTCGGGGACAGCGCCCTCATGCCTGTCATCCGCCTGAGGCGGACTAAACCAGCTGAGGATTTTATGAGTTTTTAAAATGTTGATTTATTAAGATGTGAACTACTTCCTTCTAAAAGACATGCTACAAAAAAAGCCGCCTTCACAGGGCGGCCTTTTTATTTGTAAGTGGGTTGTGCCGGATTCGAATCACAGACCCACGACGTCAGTCGGGGCCAGCGCCCTCATGGCTGTCATCCGTCTAAGGCGGACTACACCAACCAAAAAAGCCACCCAAGAAAGGTGGCTATTATTTTATGGTTGTGGGTTGTGCCGGATTCGAACCAGCGACCTCATGCCTGTCAAGCATGCGCTCTAAACCAACTGAGCTAACAACCCATACTTCTAAAATTGTTAGGGTTATTTATTCTCATGGGTGTCGTCCGCCTGAGGCGGACTAAACCAATCCCGAAAAATGAAATTTTTCGAGGACCCTCGATTTGCACTGCAAATCGGGGCTGAGCTAACAACCCTTCAGTGGTGCAAAACTAGAAATCTTTCGATAGTTTTTAAAATTTTTGCTGAAAAATCTTCTTATATGCTATTTTCCAGGGGATTATATTTAGGTGCCAACATTCCTCCCCGAAAGAAATCGTTTATACCTTCCAAATCTTTTTAATTTTATGCAAATTTTTAATTAAACCAACAAATTAATGAATATGCGAAAGATTAACACTACAGTTCTCATTATCCTGGCTCTGATGTTAGGTAGCTTTTTCACCCAGGGACAGGACAGTGCTAAAGTTACACTGGCAGATTTATGGAAAAAAGGAACTTTTCGGGCACAAGGCATAAGAGGTCTACGGTCAATGGATGACGGAACCCATTACACTACCCTCGAAAAGCGCTCAATGATTATCAAACACAGCTATGAAACGGGGGAAGTAGTAGATACGCTCGTCAATGCGAAGGAGCTTGATGCAGATTTTAAACGCATTCAGGGTTACTCCTTCAATGCCGACGAGACTGAGATAATGGTCTATACAAAACGGAAAAAAATCTATCGCCGCTCTTTTACGGCCGAATTTTATGTTATTGATCTGGCGGATAATTTGGTGACGCCGGTATCGGAAAACGGCCGCCAGCAGTTGGCCACTTTTTCTCCGGAAGGAGGTAAAGTTGCTTTTGTCAGGAATAATAATATTTATATCAAAGACTTATCTTCTAAAGAAGAAAAGCAGATTACGCATGACGGTGAGAAAAACAAAATCATAAATGGTGCTCCCGATTGGGTTTACGAAGAGGAGTTTGGCTTTAAAAAGGCTTTTGAATGGTCTCCTGACGGGGAGAAAATTGCCTACATGAAATTCGACGAAAGTCGCGTCAAAGAGTACAGCATGAAGATATATGCCGGAGCAGCTCCACATCGTAAAGAAAATGACCCATATCCTGAAATCAGGAAATGGAAATATCCTAAGGTCGGGGAGAAAAACTCCATTCTTACGGTGCATGTTTATGATTTGGATTCCGAAAAGACCACCGAAATGGATGTAGGCGAGGAAATCGACCAGTACATCCCACGGATTCGCTGGACGACCAGCCCGGATAAACTATCCATTTTCAGGCTGAACCGGCTGCAGAATCATCTGGAGATATTGATAGCCAATCCTGAAACCGGAAAATCGGAAGTGATGTATTCCGAAAAGAATGAGTACTACATCGCCGAAAAAAACCTGGATTACATTAACTACCTCGAAGATGGGAAGCACTTCACACTGCTTAGTGAAATGGACGGCTGGAGTCAGCTTTACCTGATGAATATGGATGGGACGATTGATGCAAAACTGACGAAAGGGAATTATGATGTGACCGAGTATTATGGATTCGACAAGGAAGAGAAGCGCTTTTATTTCCAGGCTGCTAAGGATTCCCCGTTGCGCAGGGATGTGTATTCGGTCGACATGCAGGGTAATGACCTCAGAAAAATAACTGAAAAACAGGGTACAAACTCCGCCTCTTTCAGCAAAGGGTTTAAATACTATATCAATACCTTCTCAAGCGCTCAGCAACCGCATTATATTACGCTTCACAATAAAAAAGGAGAGACTATCAGAGTGCTTGAAGATAACAAGGCATTGCAAAGCAAGCTGGATACGGTGCCCCATTCCCTTAAGGAATTTTTTAGTTTTAAAACATCCGATGATGTTAAGTTGAATGCCTACATGATTAAACCTTTAGATTTTGATCCTGCGAAAGAGTACCCGGTTTTGATTACGCAATACAGTGGTCCCGGCTCGCAATCGGTGAGAGACTCCTGGAGCTTCGGATGGAAAAACTACCTGGCCCAGGAAGGTTATGTCGTGGTTTCGGTGGACCCCCGTGGAACAGGGGCTCGTGGCGAAGAATTCAGGAAAATGACCTACAAACAGTTAGGCCATTATGAAACCATAGACCTCATCGAGTCGGCCGAATATCTGGGTAAGAAAGATTTCATTGATAAGGAAAGAATCGGCATCTGGGGATGGAGCTACGGTGGTTTTATGACCTGCCTGACCATGACCAAAGGCGAAGGCATTATTGATGCCGGAATTGCTGTGGCCCCGGTTACGAATTGGCGGTTCTATGATAATATTTACACCGAACGCTTTATGCAAAAACCCCAGCAAAATAAAGAGGGCTATGAGGAAAATTCACCGCTGAATTTTGCCGACCAACTGCAGGGCGACCTGTTGCTGGTACATGGGTCAGCCGATGACAACGTGCATCTGCAAAATACGATGGAATTTGCGGAAAAATTAGTACAAGCCAATAAACAATTCGA
>JAIPAH010000053.1 GCA_021740175.1 Bacteroidales bacterium | reverse complement strand
AAACGGCTGCCATGCCATTATCGTTGTTTTCGATTTCATTGAGTTCAGCGATATGAGCACTATCGAGCGAGGGGAACCACAGCGAATCCTGGTCGGCCTCGACAAGGACATCGATGAGTTGTGTGAAATCGGCCTGTTCGGCGGCCTGCTCCTCCGTAAGCTCAAATTGGCCGGGAATGCTGTTGACCACGCCTTGGGCCTGTCCGTATTCCTCCCGGTCCAGGTGCATAAAGGCCAGTTCGTACTTGGCGCTAACATCCGGTTCTTCCTGCAGCAGGTTCATCAGGCTGTCGCTGCCGCCGGTAAGCGCCGTATCGGTTTTGAAAATCCGGTGCAGGTCGCGATAGGCGCTTTGCCGCCGTGTGCGATGCCCGGCCAGTTCACGCTCCAGGATTTCTTTAGCCCCGATGCTGTCCAGCCCGGCCATGATTTGGGCCATCATGTAATCGGGCAATGGGTTATCCCGGTTCTCCAGTTTTTCGATAACTTCGTCCTCTTTAGCCGACTGCGGGTTGCTCACCATAATGTCCCGTATTAGCATATCGGTGAGGACTTCTTCCTTAACGGCCGATGATTTCAGCACGGTATCGGAGAGGTAAGGCGACTTGCTCATCAGGTCGAGGTAAAGCTGCTGCGCTTCATAAGGCAGGCTGCTTAACACCTCGAAGTTGAGCTGCTGGGTATTGCCGTCGTCCTCCAGGGTTTGCAGGGTTGTTTCCGTCTGCGAAGCCTCCTGCGAGGAAGTTTCCATAGTGCTGCGAATCTCATCAATGGGTTCGCCTCCGTTATGCAAGTGACTGGGACAGGCGGAATCTTTAGTGTATTCTGCATAATCATTAGCACCTACATTTATTGTAGTAGAATCATTGACTGGATTAGGCTTTACTTTTTCTTGAGTTTCATTAATTCCATGATAATAATACCAAAAATCCTCAGCGCCGTAGCTATTATCCAGGTTATACTCCAGGACCGATTGGTTTTCGGTAAAGGTATTTCCTGCCGGAGCTGTAACCAAGGTATCCAACGAACCCTGGTGATACGCTATACCGATGTTGTCACCCGATTGGCCATCGTATTCGGGAGTTACCAGGATGTCGGTATTCACGCCCTCAAAGTCATTGCATTTGAAGCATAGACCGTCGTCGGTTCCGTTACGGTTTTCGCCCACGGCCATAATCCCGTAACCCAAGCTGGTAAACTCGTTGTTGTAAACGATGTTGTAATACGGCCCGGAGTTGAGAATATACATCCCTATCATATTCCCAAGGCCAGTTCCCGAAGATTTTGAATGAAAATCGTTGTTTTCCACATGATAGCCGTTGCAATTCTCCATATACAGGCCATAGGTAGTATCCACCTCGTACGGCACCTGTATCTCATTGGATGTAAACCGCGCATCGTTAATACTACTCATCAAAACCCCTTTATAATTGTCGATGAACCGGGTGTGGCGTACGTCAATGTATTCATCCGGGGTGTGTTCAGTGGCTTTAATGGCGTAATGGAGATTCTTCATTTTCGAAAAATCAAAGTGATCACACGGGACATAATTATCGGTACAGTTACCGTCCAGTTCAAAATGAGAATCCGAACTGTAAATGCCATTACCGAAATAGTCATACCCGGAATTATTTTCAAAGAGGCAACTATCCATCGTTATATCTTTAACGCCGTAGAATTTCATAAAATAATCCGGGATTTTGTTTTCAAGAAGCGTATCGGTTGTTTCAAAATGACAGGCATCGAAATGACTGCTATTTTGATTCTCATAGCTGCCAAAGCGGACGCTCACCTTATTATTCAAGAACGTCGTGTTTTTGGCCTTTACAATGCCCCCGGTAGGTGCCGGGTAAACAGGTTCTTCCTCATCCCTTGGATCAGCCCAACGAGGTCCGGAAACCAGTATACCGGTCTCGGCATTGCTAATTATTGAAGCGCTGTCGATTTTCATATACCCCTGGTTAGAAGGTGGAATTTGACTTAGGTAGGGGTCGCCCCGCACTTCAATACCCGGCCACAGGTTATTGGCCCCGCAGGCCGTATAATGCGTAAGTTGTGAACGATAGACATTGAGCCTTCCGCCGGGTTTGACGATAAGCCTGGAGTTTTCGTCAAACTGCAGCGTACTACCTAATAATGTTAATTCTCCACCGTCCGCTACTACAATATCCTGTAATACATTTTTATCATTCATTGAAGACCATACGGTTGTATCCTGTATAAGATGTGTGGGGGGAATGTTCAGTTCTTCATGGATATTTTCGGGTGTTATTTCCAAACAACCCTCTCCGTTCTCATATCCATCTTGTAGTTCTATACTACCGGGGTCATGTAATGAAACCTGGGCCCCGGGGTCAATACAAATGGTAGCATTGTTTTCCACAATAAGCTTACCTGTTCCTTCCACAATAAAATCAACACAGGACCCGATTTTGAGCTTGCTTTCCGGTTTGATTCGAAGCTCGGCTCCGTCTTTGATTACATATTCTGAACCGGACTGAAGAATGAGCTCACTTTTGTTTTTAACGGTAACCGTTGAATTGAGTTCCTGTTTGATTTGGGAGCCCTGTTGGCAATACATTTTCGTCTTCTCGGAAAAGACACCTGTTACACTGTCTTCAAGGTGTTGGTTAGGAC
Organism: Bacteroidales bacterium; assembly: GCA_021740175.1. Classification (GTDB taxonomy): domain Bacteria; phylum Bacteroidota; class Bacteroidia; order Bacteroidales; family JAIPAH01; genus JAIPAH01. The sequence continues at coordinate 15,783 of JAIPAH010000053.1, read as the reverse complement.
TAAGATTCAAATCCAGGTCCAGATTAACTCCTTGTTCAATATTGAGTTTTTCACCGAGAACAATGTTCCCCGTCCACCGGGTATCATTGGAAATGTCGTACTCATCCCAGGATATATCCACCTTCATGTCGTGATTGGATAATTCGGTGAATTTGATTTCAAGTCCTGTAAGAACAATATAGCGAGAATTTCTTTCCTGATCCACAGGTTGAATGTTACCTACCTGGGCACTGTCATTTTGTTTAACATGATAAGTAATTGCATTAACAGGTGCCGGGTTGGTACCCATTAACCATACCGTCAGTAAAGGCATCATGCATATCAAAAAGCTGGATAAGACTATCATTATATGTACCATCGGGATAATATTTTGCATTAGCCATTTTTATGTCATCCCCTCCTTGATAACCTGCAGCTTGAATAATACCATTATTATCCCTGTCGTAAATGTGAGTCATTAAATCATTGAATCCATTAAATGGATTAGGTTGTTTTACACTATCATACGTTTTATAGGAATCAGTTACACAGTCAATATATGTCGAATCCCCATAGCTATAATCGAAATTTCCTTCTGCACTCAACATCTTAAGATTATCTCTTTCATTATGTGGCCATACCTCGCCCATCTCACCTGTTAGTTTATCCTTACCTACTTGAATGTATGCATAAACGCCGGCCTCACCTTCGGGTCTACAGCTGTGATCTTTATATTGATAAAAATCAAGTTTATCATTATATCCGATTTTATGGTTTTCTAACCATAGATATTGAAAGGGTTTTTCATAATTTCTTCCCGGTAAAGGAGTTCCTGTTGTACTATCGTTAGGCAATTGAATACGTATTGCATCTCCTGTAGTTACAAAATCACGCAGTACAAAAGATTGGTCTCCGTCGGCCCGGGTGATATCCGAAGGTTCATTATTGGCGGCAATAAAGGAATCTGTATTATTATACTGTTCACTTTTCCAGTGCAAGCGCCATCGTTCAAAGCCATTGCAACTAACAATACCAGAACCTGAAAGTCCCATTAATCCGTAGCCTCCTTGTATACCCATAAACGTGCAAGTTCCGGTTAATCCGTTGCCTCCTGAAGTATGAAAATTATTACTTCCGAATAACCTGTGCGATATTTCATGAACTGCCGCATTAGTAGGGTTATTAAACCAATAGTCTATACCTTTTATACTATTTATGGTAAATTGACGGATATTAGAAAAACCATCCTGCATAAGGATATCACCCATAAAATTGCCGGATTTTCCATTACCGGGTTTGTCCCCGTAATTAGCTTTCCCATTTCTAAGAAATATATTGCAGATATCGATAAGGCCGTCATTATTAGTATCATAGTGAGATGTAGAATCGTGACCTAATATTGATTGATAGCCGCCATTATTATTTATGAAATCCAAAACCGGTTGTCTTAAATCCCATAAATTAAAAGGATTCCCATTGTTAATGGCTGTTTGATTGATATTGACCACCATATAATCCCCTATCATTACGAAATCGTTTAATGACGATTCCTTAAAAATACGTGTCATCATGCCATTGGAATTAGTAACAGGAAATGCTGTATCAAAAACGTCCGTAAAATAAGTGGGAATATTCTGATTAATTCCTTCACTTTCTGCTTGCGGCCAAGGACAATCATTACATGGATAGGGTTCTTGTACCGAATCAACATTATAAATAATGTTAACAAAAATATTCATGGCCCTGTAGTCTTCATGAGGGTTCATAAGATTACCATGTGATCCGTCCCAGCTATTATATTGGGCATAAGATATAGAGGTTCCGCCTAATATGAGTAATAATATAATTAATATTAGTCTTTTTAAAATTATCATAGTATTAGTGTGTTTTGAATTATTGATTAGAGTTTGAATTTATTAGAGTAGAAAGTAGATTTTCGGAATACATAGCATTGTTAAGGCGGAAATACATAGGCAATCAAGCCCTCCCGGAGAGCTTGTTTTTTCTTTCTTTCTTTTTTTCTTTTTTTCTTTCTTTCTTTCTTTCTTTCATAAGGCTTAGAGGTTAAAAAAATGAAAGAATGGGTTCTGTATATTTATACCAAAATTCGAGAAAAGTTATACGAAAATCAAGGGAAATTTGAAAAAAATTTCTTTGCCTATATGGCGGGTTTTAGGTTGAGATAGAAAAGGAAGGTTGGTGGTTTATTGAATATTTTTAGAGTATCCGGCAGCCATTGAACAATGAAGTATCTCTCTAAGACCTTCCAGCTTTTCCTTTCCTGCAAGGCCGGCGTAAAAATTGGAAGGATAGGGCTATACCCTATTTTGGAAGAGCAGCCAGAGGCTGCAAGAATATAAGGTCAAAGCGAAGACGCTTTGACCAACGCTGGTGCGGGCCAGGAGAGGAGAAGGTCTTGGTAGTTTTCAGCCGTTTTGGTGGAGCAGCCAGAGGCTGCAAGAATGTAAGGTCAAAGCGAAGACGCTTTGACCAACGCTGGCGGAGGAAGGTCTGGCCGTAGCTTCAAAGAGACGCAGATAAACGGGAATGCGTGGCGGGAAGAGAGAAAGGGCAGGTTTTTTGACGGAGAGGCACTTAAAATAAAGAAAACCGGAAAAGCAAAAGGCTTGTTGTTTATCCGGTTTTCTGTTTTCAGCAAGTCATTTATCAGAAATTCCCCTGCAGCGCAAGCTTGAAGTTCCTTCCCGGCGCCGCAATACCTGATGAATAGGGCCGGTAACGGACATCCAGGATGTTTTCCACCCCGGCGTTGATCTTCAGCGATTCACTGATTTTATACGAAGCTTTGAAGTTGAGGGTGTACCATTCCGGAGAATAGGGATTCCCCGCATCATTAAGGGCATACATATGCAGTTTGCTTCGCTCGGAAGGCGCCAGGTTGTTGTGACTGATCCGTGCGTTGTACCTGAGGTAAAATTCACCTGTAAATCGTTCGGTATCATACATCAGTGCTGCCGTCGCAAAAGTCGGGGCTGCATGGCGGATGGCATTGCCATTGTTATCTTCACCCTCTGTAACGGTCATTTGCCCGCTCACGGAAAAGTTCCCGTAAATCCTGCTTTTCAGGTAAAAGCTACCCCCGTATAGATGGGCATAACCGGTATTGACCAGGGCCGTCACGTCACTCATCTCCCCGTCATAGTTGATAGAGTCCCGGCCATTAAGTGCAAAATCACTTCTTACCATAGCATTGTCAAGATAAGTATAAAATGCCGTGGCTTCTATAACGCCGTTGCCATCAAGGTATTTTTTGACGGTAAAATCGGAGCTGTAGGCATATTCCGGCTCAAGGTTGTCGTTAGGGACAATCACTTCGCCGGGTTCCGAATCAAACACCTTGGCCATGTCATCGACATTGGGAGCCCTGAAGCCTGAAGATGTATTCAGGTGAAACTCCCAGTTGCGGCCCGCCCTGTAAACGGCTCCCAGGTTCCCGGAAAGGGCGCCGGTATTCAGGTTAAGTTCATCAAACGGGAGATTGTAGAAAGAAGTGTTATTAAAAGTGGAATGAACATCCACCACGTTATATCGGGCTCCTCCCTGTAGGGTTATTTTTGAGGATACATTCCACTTGGCCAGGCCATAAGCCGCATAGGTTTGATACAGGTTATCCCCGTCGGGATAGCGCGTAGCCACCGGGAACGTTTCGCCGGTATTTATGTTCTCCTTGTCAGCCGTGGAGTTTAAGGTGTTTACTACACTTTCCAGACCATAAAACAGCGTGGTTTGTGCATTGAACTGTTTTTCAAAATCGAGATAGGCGTTGTAGGTATTAACCTTTTCTACACGATGGCGCAGGAAATCATCCCGGAATTTACGGTCATGCCGGCTCTCCTCCACTTGCTGATGGGCTAACGTGATTTTCGCCTGATCAAACAGCGAGGAAACCCCCGAGATTTCTCCTCTCAGGGAATTCATCATGAAAAGCTGCGGACCGTAATACCACTCGGCGTACTTTAACCGGTCATTGTCGTCACGCTGTATCAACCGGTCATAACGCGGAATATCCGAGCTTGTCGAATAATACAGGGAATAGTCAAAATTATAGTTATCCGAAGGTTCGTAGCGGATTTTCTGCAGGATGTTAAGCTGGTCATAACCGGAGTACTTCTGCACATCGGGATTGGGATTATCGACCATAACATCCCGGCCATTGCGTCGCTCTACGTATTCTGTGCGCCGGTAACTCTCCATGTCATGACTGCCCATTTCCAGGTCATCGAATTTGCTATAGGTAAAGCTGGTCAGCGAAGCCCAGTTTTTACCTTCGTAGTTAAAGTCTACATGCCCCATCACTTCATTATTGGCCGATGAGTTCCTCATTTTGATATTGCCGTGCACGGCTCCGGGATCGCCGGTAAATGCCGGGTTTTTGGTATGAAAATCCATAACACCACCCAGGGCATCACTGCCGTAGATCATTGAACCGGGCCCAAAGATCACTTCCGAATTAGCAATAATATTGGGGTCGATAGTGATGACGTTTTGTAAGTTTCCTCCCCGGTAGATGAGGTTGTTCATCCTGACCCCGTCAATGACAAGCAGTACCGAGTTGGAGGCAAATCCTCTAATCATGGGGCTGCCGCCGCCCTGCTGGCTTTTCTGTACGTAGACTTTCCCCGTCGAACGTAAGAGATCGGCCGAGGTCTGAGGGTTGGCTAAATCTATTTCCCCGGCGTTGATCGTTTCAATTTTATTGGGAACTTCACTGAGATTTTGCTCCCATTTACTGGCAGCTACGGTCACCTGGTCAAGGTTCACTACGCTCCCCTCGAGTTCAACGCGGTGATTCCGGATGTTTGCCAGGGCTATTGTTTTTTTAGCATAAGACGGATGCTGGAATATCAAAGTATCGTCCCGCTGGAAATCACTTGTTTTTATGTATCCTAGACGATTGCTTATTGCTGTGTTTTGCTGGTGAAGGTCGTATACAAAGACGTATTCGATACCTTCCTGGGTTTTTTTATCGATGATTCTGATTTGTTGCGAAAAAGCTATGGTTGTAAACAGCAATGCTGTTACACATAGCAGTACTTTTCTATGCATAAAAATTCTATTTGTTGTTGTTAGACATTATTATAGATTAGACCAAATAGGGGAGATTAAATTTTAAATCATCCCCTTCCAATCATAAAAATAATTGTGCGGCCGGGCTATGGCCTTTGATGAAATCCATCCGGGATTTTGGTGGTGGACTGCCCGGCAAAGGGTTGTTTTCTATAATACTAAAACGATAAGATGAATAGCCTTTTGTCAAAACATTTTTGAAATCGTGCTGAGGAAAGGAATTCAGAAAAAGCGTTTGGTAACGGAAATCCGGCATAGGAGTTTGTGCGTAGAGTTGTTCACCGCTTTTATGCCGTGTAAAAGCATGATACTTCTTGTGAGCCTGTTGTTCCTTTTTATCGTGATAGGCAATAAGCTCCAGGGAATCACCTTTTTTGGTTTTGTGAAGGATATCATACAGCTTCCCCTCAATCCAGCATTCCTCTTCATTAGCCCATCGAATTTCCCGGGGGGAAACTAATAAAGTATCGGTAGCAACTTTTTCTTTCTTCTCCTCAATTTTTTGATGAGAGGCGTACTTCTGGAGCGAAATATTCCCTTTAAGCAGAAGTATTATCAAGCTGCTTTGCATTACGAACAGGAAAAAAGCTATTATGAGCGCTCCCTTTTTCACAGTATCAACTATTTTCAGGGCAAAGGTAAAACAAATAAGGTGTCCGGTCTAAAAACTAAGCTAAAATCCGAAAGCAGAAAATTTTTAACAACTTTTTAAACCGGAATTGTCAACCAGGTAATCAAAAGCTTAAAGCTGTGTATTGCAATTGCGGCACTTCTTATACCCCTCTAAATCGAGGCTGTCCAAAAAGAAAAAATTTCATCGCTGAAATAATTCGATACACACAAATAAAAATTAAAACATAATGATATTCAGCAATTTCCCTTTAGGGAATTTAAGGGTAAAAATTGCTGAATATCTTCTTAAAAGGCTTTTTGAACGAACCAATTGGAGGGAGTATAAGAGCGTCAGAGAAAACAACTTACCTTTGGATGAATTCTTACGAACTGTCTTTTACCCCTCTAAATCTCCCCTGCTTGCAGGGGAGACTTTTAAAACCCGTCGCGGTAAAAAATCAAAATTACTGTAATTCCAATTCAGGATTTTATCAATTCTACTTGTTCGAGACTTCTGCGATAAAACACTCTCCCCCCACCCAAATCCGGAAGTTTCGGTGTTTGGTACGGGCGGGCCTGTTTTTAAGGGGAGTTGGAGGAGGGTAAAGGACACCGGCCTGAAGCAATCTCCTTTTTTTCTAATTTTCTGATCCCAATAACACGCTGCATTTACAATACCTTAAAGCCCAAACACAAAAGCCATTTCAGTGTTGTTTTAGTGGTGTAAATAAGTATATAAATTTATAAATATATTAACTTTGCGGAATTCAATTTCGTTAATAACCAAAACCATGCGACATGTTATTTGATATCGATTTAGTTAAGAGAGTATACGAACAGCTACCAAAGCGTATTGATAAAGCGAAAGAAAAGCTGGGACGACCGCTGACTTTAAGCGAAAAGATACTGTATGCTCATCTTTATGATTTTGACGGACAATTAAAACAAGCCTATCAGCGCGGTAAAGATTACGTAAATTTTTCACCAGACCGTGTAGCCATGCAGGATGCTACGGCTCAAATGGCTTTGCTGCAATTTATGAACGCCGGAAAAAAGACAACCGCTGTACCAACGACAGTGCACTGTGATCATCTTATCCAGGCAGAAGTGGGAGCCAGTAAAGATTTAAGCCAAGCCCGCAAATCCAACCATGAAGTATACGATTTTCTCCAATCGGTATCCAACAAATATGGTATAGGTTTCTGGAAGCCCGGAGCGGGGATTATTCACCAGGTGGTGCTGGAAAATTATGCTTTTCCGGGAGGAATGATGATAGGAACTGATTCTCACACACCCAACGCCGGCGGCCTCGGAATGGTGGCCATTGGAGTGGGCGGTGCCGATGCCGTGGATGTGATGGCAGGAATGCCCTGGGAGCTGAAAATGCCTAAACTGATAGGGGTTAAGCTTACAGGGAAAATGAGCGGATGGACAGCTTCAAAGGATGTAATTCTCAAAGTAGCCGGACTTCTTTCCGTTAAAGGAGGCACCGGCTCAATTGTGGAATATTTTGGTGAAGGGGCCGACAGCATCTCCGCGACAGGCAAAGGCACTATTTGTAATATGGGAGCTGAAATCGGGGCCACTACTTCTCTCTTTGGCTACGACAACCGCATGAGCGATTATCTTCGCGACACCGAGCGGGCACCGGTAGCCGATGAAGCCGATAAGATTATGTCTTACCTGCGCTCGGATGATGATGTGTATGAGAACCCGGAAAAATATTACGATGAACTGATTGAAATCAATCTTTCGGAACTGGAGCCGCATGTCAACGGGCCATATACGCCGGATGCGGCTTATCCTTTGTCGGAATTCGTTGAAATCGTCAAAGAAAAAGATTATCCCCGAAAACTGGAAGTCGGATTAATTGGAAGCTGCACCAACTCTTCCTATGAAGATCTGACGCGGGCGGCCAGCGTTGCCAAACAAGCCCGTGATAATAATATCAGGGCCCGTTCGGAGTTTACCATTACACCCGGTTCGGAGCAAATCAGGTATACTACCGAGCGGGACGGCCTGCTGAAAATTTTTGAAGATATCGGAGGCACGGTGCTGGCTAATGCCTGTGGGCCTTGTATCGGCCAATGGAATCGTCACAATGAAAATCCCGATAAAAAGAATTCTATTATCACCTCTTTCAACAGGAATTTTTCCAAGCGTAACGATGGCAATCCCAACACGCACGCTTTTGTCGCTTCACCCGAGGTGGTAACGGCTATGGCTATTGCCGGCGATCTAACATTCAACCCGATGAAGGATACCCTGACAAATGATAAAGGGGAGAAGATACAACTGCAGGAACCTTCGGGGGTTGAAAAACCTGAAAAAGGCTTTGAAGTGAAAGACCCGGGTTATGTGCCGCCTGCCAAAGATGCAAGTCAGGTGGAAATCAAGGTAAATCCCGATTCGGAGCGACTTCAGTTGCTGGAGCCTTTTGAACCCTGGGACGGGGAAGACTTCAAAGGCCTGCATTTGCTCATAAAGGCAAAAGGGAAATGTACGACCGATCATATCTCTATGGCCGGACCGTGGTTGCGTTATCGCGGGCACCTCGACAACATTTCCAACAACCTGCTGATTGGGGCAGTGAATGCCTTCAACGATAAAACCAATATAGTGAAAAATCAGTTAACAGGAGAGTACGACCATGTGCCTGATGTGGCCCGATACTATCAGCGCGAGAGTGTCGGTTCGATTATAGTCGGTGATGAGAACTACGGCGAAGGTTCTTCCAGGGAGCATGCGGCCATGGAGCCACGCAACCTCGGTGTAAAAGCCGTGCTGGTGAAATCCTTTGCCCGTATCCATGAAACCAATCTGAAAAAACAGGGGATGCTGGCGATTACTTTTGAGAACCCGGAGGACTATGATAAGATTCGTGAAGATGACCGTATCGATGTGCTCGGCCTCAAAGAGTTTGCCCCCGGTAAACCGCTCAAAGTGGTGCTGCATCACGCCGATGGATCGGAAGACTCGTTTAACGTCCAGCACTCCTACAATGAGTTCCAGATTCAGTGGTTTAAAGAGGGCAGCGCCTTAAACCTGATAAGGAAGCTGAATAAGAAAAATTAAAACACTATAAAAAAAGCGCATCAAACCGGCGATATACCGGTTTTTGATGCGCTTTTTGAATTTTTTGGGCTAAAGCCCTTGTTCATCAATCGCTTCTACAATGTCTGCGATGCTAGCCCGGTTTTTATAATCGGGGTCGAATTGCCGCCATACGATAGTTCCTTTCGGGTTGATAAGGTAGGTGGCCGGAACGGGCAGATGGGCTTCCTGCTGATCGTTAGCTGTTGCAATATCGATAAACTTTCCGGCTTTGATCATGCTTTGATAGCCTTTGGTGACTTTGAAGTCGACATTATATTTTTTCATAATCTGCCGGGCACTGTCGGAGATGATTGGAAAGGAAGTACCGGTTTTTTCACGAGTTTTATCAATGTTTTCGCTGGTTTCGGGAGTGACTGCCACCACATTGACCCCTTTGCCGGTAACCATCTTTAGCGAGTCCTGGTAATCCTGCAGGTAGTCATTACAAACCGGGCACCAAAAACCTCTGTAGAAAAAAAGCATCAGCGGGCCTTCCGAAAGTTTTTCCGATAACCGGAAGTTCTCCCCTTTATGGGTTTTACCCGTAAAATCAGGGGCTTTATGATTGACCTGTAGTCCTTCGGGAACCCCGTCTTCTTTATCTATCCCGAATTTCTTTACGCTGCTTCCGGTGAAACAGGAGGTTGTAAAGATTAGTATTACGAATATGTAAAGTGCTTTTGCTATGTTGATCGTCATTTGTTTGTACATGATACCCCCTTCTTCATTTGATAAACAATCAATGAATTTATACCACCTGTTGTTCAAGCGGATGGGTTGATTAACTTTTCTTTAATATCAGAGGAGGAAAAAAATTAAATCCGCGGGTTAATTACTCGGGTGAAGAGCGGCCGGAAAAAAGCCGGAATACGGATAAAACCCCGTATCCCGGCTTTTGAGTTTCTGTTTACTACAGACTAGTATTTGATTTCGCGGGTCAGGGTGTAGGGCCCCATCTTCAGGCTCGTCCAGTTTCCTTTTTCATCAAACTGGTATTCGCAGTTCCAGGTTTCGTTTTTCACTATCTTGAATTCTTTCGAATCAAAGGTGGTTCCTTTATCTCCCCAGCTCTTCAGGTGCTTCAGGAAGTTGTGGCCGTAGTCCTGGTTTTCTCCAATCATCGTCAGGTTCATATCAACTTTTGTCGGATAGCCGTTTTTATCTTTTTCCAACACTTTGTAATGGCGTTCGAACTTCTCCGTTTCAAATCTTTTAGCATTTCCGTCGAACACACCTATAGGCATTGTAGAGCCAATACTACCTTCCGTTTCGTTGAGCGTCACATTGCTGTTTTCATCAAACATAAGCTTCGAGCTAAATTCAGCGCCTGTACCGGTGCGTGCCCGGCTGTATTTCATGTCTTCGGGCATCATTTTTTTGAAGACCGGGTACACTTCGCTGTAACTCATCTCCGTGTCGTAATAGGCAAATCCTTCCAGGTTAAATTGCAATTGTGCGCTGGCTTTTGAACTACCAAAAAGGCCGCCTTTTAACACATTATCGACTTCTCCCTTCGTCTTGTTGGTGAGTGGCGCTTCTATATGACGGAGTTCTTTTTTGCCTACAGTACCGGCTCCCATTCGGGTGTTGGGATTACTGAGCACGACAAAATCGCCGTCCTTGTTATAAATCGGCTGCAGTTTCCTGGTTTTGACAGCATCCTTGTCATCCGAAATTTCTTCGGCCTGTAGTTGCTTGATGCGTCCATCCCGGTCAAACTTCACATCGTATTCAATTTTTCTTCCGTCTTCAATTTCAATGGAGCATTCGGCCTTTCTGGGTTCTCCCTTATATCCCTGGTAAGGGAAAAACTGATAGTGGAAGTTTATACCGAATACCTGAGATAAGAATTCGTTATGTGCATAGAATGAAGTGAATTTCGTGAGTGGCTGATTGACCACATTCAGGAATTGACGGTATTTGTTAGCTGCCTTTGGGTAGTACGTTACAAAAGGCTCAATGGCACGATAGGCCATAAGGACTTTGGTGTCACCCATATTATAACTTCGTCCTTTAAGCACTTTTTTGATGGACTTTTCACTCTCTTTGTAATCCTTTTCCAGGTATTCTTTGGCTTTTTCTTCATTTTCCAGCCATGCGTAACAAACGGCCAGGTTGTGATAAGCGGCCCATTTCCGCTTATTTTTGGCATCATCAATTTCCTGCTCTGCCAGTTTTACATAGTGTTTGATGACTTCTTTTTCTTTGGGCAGCAGCACAAAACTTTTTTTGTTTTCCAGCACGGAAATGACATCGTCGAGTATCTTTTTCGATTTTTTCATCTTCCGCAATTTGCCCAGCTTCATATTCGATTCCATCACGCCAAAACCATAAGGACCGAATAATTCACGGCGCGCCTGTTCCATGGCTCCCCGAACACATACTTTTTCATATGTACCCATACCTTCGGCATCTTTGGCTGTAACCCATTCGGGCGACCACACCGAACCGCTAAGCGGTCCGAATTTTTTTTCCAGAACCACATTACCCATGTCGTCTTCTACCTTCATGCTGGCATCCACCTGGTAAGGAACATGATATGCTTCTTTGGTGGCGTTGTATGTGGGCTCACCCATAGGCCGTGCCATTTTATCGGGGGCATATTTCACCGTACATTTGAGTCTTCCTTCCGGTTTTTCAACTTTGATATAGTCAGGAACCAAGTACCAGGTATCCCAAACCTCAGTGATGTCTTTAGCAGCGTCTTTGGCCTTTTCGGTCGTTTTTTCTCCAACACCGAATTTGCCCAGGGCCTTACCAATGCCTTCACGCTGTTTCGACTGGTCGAGTGTCACAAAAACCTCCACTTTGTTATATGCCAGTTTTTCGGCCGGGAGCTGGAAATAGGTACATTCTTCGATGTCCTTCATTCTTTGTCCGACTGCTGATAGCCCCATCAGACAGATTATTAACGATAATGCAATTAGTCTTTTCATGATTTTTCTTTTTATTGATGGCTTATGTTGATTTAATATTATTTCCTACACGTATACTGTTGCACTCTGACTTAGCTTTTGAAAATAATTTTCAAAAAAATCAATCGGAATGAATATTATCTTAACTTGTTTTCCAAATACTTATACTTTAATTGGTATCCGGTTTTCCATTTTGAAAAGTAATAAATTTTTTGTAAATAAGTGCCCTGAATGCCAGATTTTAATTTATTCGAGAAATGATTATAACGAGTTCATTATATGTTATCTATTGTTATAGTAAATTGTTTTGTGGAAGGAAATAGTTTTTTTTCGAAGGAATTCACTTTTGTTGTACCAATTAATCATTTTCTCGGAGCATCTAAATATTCAGAAAATCATACATAAAGTTTTCACGATGAATGACTTTGTATTCCGCGTTAGGATATTGTTTCAGGAATGCTGAGGGTTGGGACGTTTTCTTGTGGGGGTTGTATTTAAATTCATAAGCACTTATTCTACCATCTTTTTCTTCCAGGTAATCCACTTCATTTTTGGATATAACCCGAATCGGAGTAAATTTTCTAACTGAGAATGCAGCGTAATATTATCAGTATGGTTTTGCAATTCAAAGAAAGAAAAGGGGTACAACATAAAACGTCTTGCTCTACCTGTAAGGGGTTCACTTACTTTTTGCCAGGGTTGTTTTTCCCACCCTGCGGGCTCCATAAAGGACGATTATTTTTCCTCTGAATAGGCGCTCTTCAATGCGTTTATGAATAGTTCTTTTAATCATCGTAAATATTAATCTTCACAAATTTAATTAAAATTATGAAGTTCTCTGCACAAATTAATTGAAATTTATGAAGTTGTCTTCAAAATTTTAAATATTGCCTGGGACTTCTATTAATTTAAATCGAATAAAAACCTGGATTGCAAATCAATTAAGCTCCAAAGCTTTTAATGAATAAGTATCCGTACTCTTTCCAATCCTGACAGAATCTTCTTGGTTTGTGAACACAAAAGGGGCTTTTTTTATATGTCTTTTAATCAACCCTTCTTTAGCAATCCAGTCATAAACATTTACATTATCGAAAACGGAGTCATTGGAATATTCATATTTGATTTTAAAACACTCAAAAGTCCCGGCCGGAACTTTTATGGATTCTGCTTTTACAACCCGTTTATCAATTTGCACCGGCAATTCTTCCGACGGTAACCTGTAAGTCCAGGTTATGTTATTTAAAAGAGGCATTTTTAAGTTGAGTGTTGGAGGATCTTCATATACAAGTTCGTCCGTTTTGGATTTGTGTACTGTGAACAGACCGCCAAATGGGACACCATGAATAGGTTTAAATCTTTTTTGATTTTTGACAAAAGCCATCAAACCACTACCGCGATAATACGCATAACATTTTACTCCCTCGGCATCCGTATATAAAAACTCTGTCTCGTAAACTTCCGAATCTATTTCATGTGCTCTGAATTTCTTTACACTCATTGTGTCATTCATAAGTGTATCTTTTTCTATCCAGGTTCTTACCGTATTATCTACAGTATCACTTTCGATGACATTTTCCATGTTGTCCGATTCGTATTTGGTGAATGTCAATTCTCTGTCATAGGTCCATTCATTTCCCGCGGCCATGGGATAGGAACTGATTTGCGGCCCGTTATCGGTTTTGTTGCATCCTGCAAGAATTAAAAGCCCGAAAAGCGTAAAAATTAGGTTTTTCATAGAATATTGATTTTGTGACTGGTTTTATTTTAATTTCCGGATTACAAACTAAAAGCATAGTTTAATCCCACCGTATAAATCGGCTTCATGTAATCTTCGTGGTTTTTAACGGCAGCTGAGTAACCCAACTGGTGAACCATCCAGAATCTCCATAATTTAATTTTGCCCTGCAAAGCAGGCTCTATAGTAAACAGCTTTTTTTGTTGAACACTTGTATAATTCCCTCTTACCGAAAGGCCGGCATAGAACTTTTCACTTTGGCTCCCCCAATCCAATTGCACAAAATAACGAGAATCGAGATTGTGAATTTGATTCCCTATACCCACAAAAAATTTTAGTGTATGCGTATTGAAAAGAAAAGAGTCAAACGAAAAAATCCGTCCCCAGGCTAATTCGCCGTATAAAGTCTCTTCCGGATAGGATTGGATCAAATGGGTCTCCTGATCATAGGCCTTGTAGAGATTAAAATTCAAAGGGTCTAATTCGATATTTCCATTGTTTTGTTGGATGCTAAAAATCACCACATTATCATTAAGCCGGCTTGCCAGCTGAAAATGCAGGCCGAAATTATTAATCTTTGTCCCTGCCTGCACTTTGGTTCCGGGGGTTTCCTCAAATACCGGGGAATTGATTGTTACGGGTAAATAAAGATCATTGGATTGCCCAAATATAGGGGTATAAGAAATGCTTAAAACAAAGATTAGGATTATGACTTTTATATTCATTTGGTGTAATAGGTTTGGTTTTTAAGCCAAATTTACAAAACCTTAACTTAAATATCAATTTTTTTGTTGATGAATAAATGGTATTGCTAATAAATAGCATTCTGACTCACCTGGTATTTTCTTTATACCGCTTTGATGCCAAAGATTATAAGCCAAACCAAATTTGGGCGCTATTCGCCGCTAAAATATGATCATCAGTATACGATTATCTCCAGCCTGGGATTAGCCCTGCCTACCGTGTAGGGTATTTCTATGCTACTGTCAACATACAATCGTTCCAGGTATTTCAAATCGCCGATACCGGGTGGGATAGAAAGAAGCGGACCGCTGTTAAGCAGGTAGAGCTCGATGAGATTATCGAGTTGTGTGATTTCTTCCGGCAGTCTCTTCAGGCTGTTTTTACCGATATAAAGATGTTTCAGGTTTTGTAAATTTCCTATAGTCGAAGGCAGGCTATCCAGTTGATTGTGATCGAGATATAAAAACTCAAGGTTTTTGAGTTTACCGATTTCTGGCGGTAAATGTGTTAGATTGTTGTACTGCAGATACAATTCTTTTAAATTGGTTAAATGTCCTATGGTGGCCGGCAGGGAGTCGATTTCGTTATGCTTTAGCGAAAGTTTTTCCAGGTTTTTTAAATTGCCAATTTCCTTTGGGATTTTGTCAATCCCGTTACTGCTCAGCACAAGAGTTTCCAAATTGTTGAGCTGACCGATTTCCCGCGGGATGGAGTCGATTTTATCGCGGAAAAGATACAGCGTTTCCAGGTTGGTCAATTGGCCTATCTTTGAGGGAATTCCCTGCAAATCACAATTCTTGATCTTGATTTTGGTGGTTCCCTTGGGATTTTCCAGGGCCTTTTCCAACTCCCCGGGGTTCAGGCAACAGCTTGTCAGAGTCAGTAGTAATAAAGCTATCGTGATTTTTGAAAGCAAAGGTTTAATCATCATATTCTAAGTTTCAAATTTGTTTATCAGAATATCCATCCAATCCTTACATTCAAAGGGAAACTGATGGTCCGGTAATCTCCGTTTTTGTTGGAGATATAATAAAAATCCGAAAAAAATGATTTTGGGGCCATGAGGGCTTATTTTTTAGATAAAGCTATTTGCAAACAAAATTCAGGTATTAAAAATATGAAAATTTACTGAAATTTCCAAATCGGGACTAAGCGCCTTGTTTGTTGAATTAGTTTCTGTATGTAGTTTTCGATTTTGTCAATGCCCACCTCGCCCCATGAATCTCCAGGATGAAGAATCCTCAACCATTCAGTCGTTTAACCGGTACTCTCCCTTGGTTATTCCACAGTCCACCGGCTATGCCGTTTCATTCTTAAAGTCTCCCCCTCAAAAGGGGAGATTTAGAGGGGTAAACAGGCAATTCGCAAGAACCAACCTGACCGTCAGAGTTCCTGTAAAAATCCATCACAATCTTTTTTTCGTGCTGGCGCAATCTCAGCCAGGTGGTTTTCTTCTGACCTTCTTATACCCCCTCCGGAGGCCGTCCAAAAAGGGATGATTTGGCAGCTTTTAGCAAAAAGCCAAATAATAATTTTTTCTCCATATAAGATAGAATAGTAAAAATAAATTTTGAAAAAAGTCTTCCGGATTTTTAGCTCCTTGTTTTTGGGAGG
>JAIPAH010000052.1 GCA_021740175.1 Bacteroidales bacterium | reverse complement strand
AAAAGTGTCAGCTCGCCCTTTTCCCTATCACTTACCCTCAAAATCAAGTCATTCCGACGACTCATGTTTCGCACTATCAGGCGTTTGCATTATCCATAATCATTAGATGCGAAACATGGGGAGGAGGAATCTCGTCGTTACCTCTAATAAAGGCTTATTAAAAAACTACAATCTGTTAAAGAATCCTCTGTGTTTAGTATTGAGTTAAACATCTCAATTTTTTAATTCTTTATTCTGCGATTTTTAGCTCACGATAAAATTCAGCTTAAAAAATATAGATATCACCTATTTTGAAAAGGAGTATCTCAAAATATTCTCGCTATTTTTGATACAAATCAAAAATTCACAAGTTTATGAAACGACGCGATGTACTTAAAACCCTCGGAATAACAGGAGCCCTGGCAAGTATGAAAATTCCGCTGGCGGCAGGCGGAGCTTTTACCGACAAGACCCGATCGCTGAGAATTATCCAGCTCACCGATATCCACCTGCAACCTGAAAACCAAGCACCGGAAGGTTTAAGGAAAACGTTTGCCCATATCCGGCAAAATTACCCGAACGCTGATCTTATCATCAATACCGGGGACGTGATTATGGATGCCCTGGAAGAAGACAGACAGCGCGTACAAAAGCAATGGGACTTGTGGCATGAGATTTCCTCAAAGGAGACCGGCCTTCCGATAGAAAATTGTATTGGAAATCATGATATATGGGGCGGCGGTGAGCTTACAGCCCCGGATTACGGGAAGGCGTGGGCTATGAAGGCTCTCGGACTATCCCACCGCTACAGGAGTTTTGACCGCGGCAACTGGCATTTCATCGTACTGGATAGCACCCAAATCGATAATAGCGGTCAATGGTACACGGCCTATCTCGACCAGGAACAGATGAATTGGTTGGTGGAAGATTTGGAGAATACCTCCCGGGACAAATCGATCCTGGTAATGTCGCATATACCCATTCTCACTTCCACGGTATTTTTCACCGGTGACAGTGATTCGGCAAATTCCGGTTCCTGGCATTTTCCGAAAAGCTGGATGCATGGCGATGCACGTCGCATTTCCGAATTATTCGAAAACTATCAGAATGTTAAAATCGCCGTTAGCGGCCACATGCACATGGTTGATCGTGTTGATTTTAAAGGCGTCTCTTATTTATGCAACGGGGCAGTTTCAGGAAACTGGTGGAAAGGAGCTCATTACGGTTTCCAACCCGGCTATGCAGTGATCGACCTTTTTGAAGATGGTTCTTTTGAAAACACCTATGTGGCTTATGAATAGTCCAAAGGTACGTGTTTAGGTGTTAAAGTTATTTTTCCA
The DNA here is from genome assembly GCA_021740175.1 of Bacteroidales bacterium. Classification (GTDB taxonomy): domain Bacteria; phylum Bacteroidota; class Bacteroidia; order Bacteroidales; family JAIPAH01; genus JAIPAH01. The sequence continues at coordinate 17,221 of JAIPAH010000052.1, read as the reverse complement.
AAATCAAATTAATTAGATTCCTCAGCCACATGTTTCGCTGCTAACGTTTTAGGAAAAACAAATTATGTAATGAGCGAAACATGGGCTTCGGAATGACGGGTATTGGGAGCAAAACAAGGAAAAAGGCCTACAAAAAACGCTGCCCTTTCCGGCGTTTTTTGTAGGCCTTTTTCCATCCCCATTCTCTCCAAAATAACGTCATTCCTAACAAATCACGAAGCGAAGCGAAGTGATGTAGTGAGGAATCTGGTTGCCTTACTACTACCGCCGGCAAGCATATTTTATCGCCTTTTTGTCGCCCTTGACTTTTTAGTCCGAAAAATTCAAAGTATAAAAGAGATAATTATTTACTCACCAATCTTCTTTTAGCTTCAGCAGGATTTTCCAGGTCAAATTCCACCAAAGCCAGATGGCTTTGCTTCCAGGCGGCACTGAAAGCATGCGTCTCTCCAAGCTTGGTTTTCCATTGCCCTGTAATTTCGGAAGCTTCATGAACATGGCCGTGGAGGGTTACTATCGGTTGCCGGGTTTCGATAAAGCGCTGGATAGCTATAGACCCCACATGCACATCCAAAGGCACATAATCAATCATTTTTCCGTCGAGCGCCGCTCGGTCCAGCGGTGTGTTGTAGGGCGGTGAATGAAAAAGAAAAACCCCCTTCGACAGGTCATTATCGGCGGTCAATATTTCAAGGTCCGTTTTTATCGTGGAATACTCCAGGTCATAATCCGGTTCCACCGTTCTCAGACCTTCAGTGGGATGGCTGCAACCCGGGTCCACAAACCGCGAAACATCATACTTTTCCCAGTCTTTCATGGCAAAAGGTGTGGGCGGGATAAAAGAGTAGCCATAAATATCATATGCCCCGATACTCACTTTTTTATTGTGAATATATTTCCAAAGTTGCTCTTGCTCTAGCTCTTCAAGTCGTTTTTCATGGGAACGGGCATCATCGTTGCCCAGGATAATCAACACTTCCGGATAGTTTTCGCCGAGAATTCTTTTTAATCCCTGGAATTCAGGGACAAGAAAATCATCCAGAAAATCGCCTTTTGCCGACCCTTTCAGGTCATAACCATGGGGAAAGAGATCCCCTCCTATTAATACAACATCAGGTGTCTTATTTTTAATTTCCCTGAAAAGGGCTTGATACCTTGATTCCGAACCATGGAGATCAGAGACAAAAAAGCAATGGGTCATGATTGTATTGTTTTCTATAAATGTTTTAAAAGCCGGGCTGATTTGAAGGAACTTCCAATCATGGAGGCATAACTTGTTTTCTTTGCTATGTCTTCATCCGTGATGATATGCAAATCAATCAACCCTTCTTCCAGGTTATAACCGGTGTTTCTGTAATTTACCACCGCCATATTCTTACTCCATCCGTCTATCCATTCCTTTAACAACCGCTTTTGATCCTCACTACCTTCAAAATGGCATAAAAGGTCCAGGTCACTCGCCGGCCCTGCGGTTGCTTCCTTCGTACTGCCTATCAGATAGAGGCCTTTGATCCCATACCTTAAAAAATCGATGGTTTCAGCAAGGTGTCGAGCCATTTCTTCCCGCCATTTCCAGTGTTCATCCTCCCAAACTTGAAGTATCCGGGCTGAATCCCCGGTCTTATCCCTCAGGTAGTTTACGGTATTCTTTAGTCGTCTTCTGAATATGTATTGGGATATTTGTTCCGCGATGATGTTGAGTAGCTTCTGCTCTTCCGGCAAAAAAGGCTCTCCGTCATCCATACTGCGGGAATAATATACATCAATCCTCCCGAGGGTATTACCATCTACAAAAATATTTGCCGTCTGAACCCATTTTGTTTCAAAAAACTCAGGGGTTGTATAGGTATTGTCTTCGAAAATTATTCGAGCGTTACAGACTCCCGGATATTGCCATCCTTGCGGAATAACATTCACCAGATGACGAAAAATTTTATCCAATTCCGCATTTTCGTCACTTAATATTTCCGCTACCTTATAAAGACAGTTAAGCTCTTTCTCTCTCTCCCTGAGTTCAGCAACAACTTTATACATATGTCAGATAAAAATATCTCGCCTTTTTGATACAGCTTAATGTTATCTTTAGATTAAGATACACCAAGAATTAATTCTCCCGCATTACATATTCGTCATACTCAACTTCAAACCTTAATTTATGCTTGGATTCCTCCTGGGCCAGCGAGAAAAAAAGCTCTTTCATCTCTTCGCTATGCGCTCTGTTTGCCAAGTCATTATAAAGCTTAAAGGCAGCTTTTTCTTTTTTCATAGCAACTACCAAAGCCTCGTCATAACGCATATTGGAAGTGGGCACGACATCCACAGTGTAATCGGCAATCTTCAAATCACTGATTTCCTCTTTTGGAGCCTTGTACGATCCGGTTTCTTTAATGTTCATGATCCGTGATTTATGCCCCATTTCTTCTTTGGCAAATTGCTTGAAGATTTTTTCCATCTCCTTATTATTAGCGTTTTCCGCCAGATCGGTATAAAAATCTACAGCTTCCTGTTCTGCATTTATTGCAAAATCCAATATCTCGTCTATACTTTTAAATTCCTTCATGATAAGTACATTTGGTTTAGGACAAAGATATAAGAATGGATAAATATTTGCTTTAACAAAGCTTATTTAGAATGGATAAAAACTCTATAAAATTTTTTCCACATCAAAGGATTCTGCAATTCTCAGGAGAACCCCTTTGCTATATATTTTGATAAATTGCTAAATTCGCCGGCACTAAAACTAAAAGTTGAACATAAAACCGGAAGAAATTGAAAAAATTAGGAATTCTCGCAGTTGTTACATTTTCAATAGTTATTAGTTGTCACAGCCAAGGAGAAAAAAAAGAAATGAAGAATCCTTTATTAAGTGAATTTGAAACACCTTTTGAAGTTCCCCCCTTTGATCAAATCGAAGAGTCGCATTTTATGCCGGCCTTTGAGAAGGGTATGGAGCAACAAAATAAAGCTATAAAAGCCATCATCAATAGCAAGGAAGAACCTGATTTTGAAAACACCATAGCCGCTATGACTCGAAGCGGGGAACTGCTCGACAGGGTATCATCTATTTTCTATGGTTTGGAGAGCGCCAACACCAATGATTCGCTTCAAAGTATTGCAAAAAAGATATCACCCAAACTCTCAAAGCATCGGGATGAAATTTCGCTTAACCCTGAGCTTTTTAAGAAAGTAAAGCACGTTTATGATAAACGGAAGGAGCTTGAGCTGACTTCGGAGCAAGCCTATATCCTGGAGAATGTTTATAAGCGTTTTATAAGAAGCGGTGCCAATCTCCCGGAAAAGAAACAACAAAAAGTTAAGGAAATTAATCAACGCCTCTCTGCTTTAACCCTGGAGTTTGGGCAAAATGTGCTTGCTGAAACGAACAATTATGAGATGGTGCTGGAAGACGAAGAAAAGCTTTCCGGTCTCCCCGAATCGGTGATTCAGACAGCAAAGGAGACCGCCGAAAAAAGGGGCTATGAAGGAAAATGGGTGTTCACTACTCAAAAAACCAGTATGATACCCTTTTTGCAATACTCCAAAAAGCGCAATCTGCGCAAAAAACTGTTTATGGCCTATACGCACAGAGGTAACAACGACAATGAGCATGACAACAAGGATATCCTGAAAGAAATCGTTAATCTCCGGGCCAGGAGAGCCAACCTGTTAGGATATAACAGCCATGCCGATTATCGCCTTGAAACGCGTATGGCTAAGAAACCCGGAAATGTCAACGACCTTTTGGAAAGGGTCTGGGATGCCGCTTTGCCCGTTGCTAAAGAGGAACGTGAGGAAATGCAGCAAATGATTGAAGAGGAAGGAAAAGATTTTGACCTGCAAAGCTGGGACTGGTGGTATTATGCCGAAAAGATCAGAAAACAAAAATACGACCTGGATGACAGCGATTTACGCCCTTACTTTCAATTGGAGAATGTGCGGGAAGGCGCTTTTATGACAGCCAATAAACTTTATGGTATTACTTTCAATAGAATTGATAATATACCTACTCCCCATCCTGATGCTCAAGCTTTCAAGGTGAATGACCACGATGGCTCGCATCTCGGCGTTTTGTATATGGATTTTCATCCCCGGAGCAGTAAGCGAGGCGGAGCATGGTGTGGTGATTACCGTGGTCATAAACGGGATGATGCCGGAAACGAAGTCCAACCTGTAACAACGATAGTGTGCAATTTTACCAGACCTACGGCTGACAAACCTTCATTGCTGAGCCTGGACGAGGTGGAAACATTATTCCATGAATTCGGCCATGCCTTAGACGGTTTGTTTGCAGAAAATACTTATCCCGAAACTTTTGTAGCCCGCGATTTTGTTGAACTCCCCTCACAAATCATGGAACATTGGGCCACGAAACCCCGGATGCTTAAAAAGTATGCCCAACATTACAAAACGGGCGAAGAAATACCGGAAAGTCTTATCGATAAAATTGAAAAGAGCACCTACTTTAACCAGGGATTTGCCAATGTGGAATTTATTGCCGCTTCGATGCTGGACATGGCTTATCATACCTTTAGTGAGCCAAAAGGAAATCTTAACGTTATGGAATTTGAGAAAAAGTTCCTTAATGAAGCCGGCTTAATTCCTGAAATTGAACCCCGATATCACAGCACGTATTTCCGCCACATAACAGGAGGATATGATGCGGGATATTATAGCTACTTGTGGTCTGCTGTGCTCGATAACGACGCTTTTGAAGCCTTTGAGAAAAACGGGCTGTTTGATGAAAAGACCGCTGCGAAGTTCAGAAAGAATATATTGGAGAAAAATGGTATTGCCGACCCCAAAAAGCTCTATAAAAGATTCAGGGGAAGAGAGCCCAGGGTGGAACCATTGTTAAGAAACAGGGGATTATTAAATTAAATAAAAATTGGACGCAGTTTTTATTAAATTTGTATCGAACAACAATCATTAATGTAGCAACTTTTGAATACCGGTTCTATATGGGGTATTCAAAATGAAATAAAGGCAAAAAACAATGAAAAATCTACTTATAGTTTCGGTACTGGCAATGCTGTTTTTCACAGCGTGTGAGGATGATGAAAACGCAACAATCGATGCAAAAAACTATTACCAGGGTTATGAACTGGAGTATAGCGAAGTTGAGAATAAAACAACTGCCAGAGCTTATTTCAGGAAAAAAGATGAAACCGGGGAATTTCTTCCATTGGAAAATGGAGCCGAAGTAAAGGTGAATGACTCCCTGCTTACAAGAGATGCGCAAAGCTTGGCAATTTACTATACGGAGTTTAGTGGATTTGTAGATACCAATTACTATGAATATGCCGATAAGGAAGGTAATATGTATACTAACGAATTTCATCTGTCTGAAGTTGATGAAATTGGTTTTCTTTCGGGAACAGGCCCTTTTAATTTAACGTCCGATTATGACATAAAATGGGAAGGTCCGCCGGTTGGTGATAACGAAACTATCTTTTTCCGAATAGGATATGAAAAAGGTGAAATAATTACTTTAAAAGCCAATAAAGAAGGGGCTACGCAAGTCTATCTTGAAGAAAAAGATTTAATGCAGTTAGGAAAAGGAGAAGCTCAAATGGTAATTTACCGTGTGCTTGAACAACCGGTGGAAAATACCAATGAAGCTGGAGGGAGAATGCATTTAATATACTCTTCAGGTTTGGTACCTGTTAGAATAGAATAAAAACTTCAGGGGGGTCCAAAAGGTAGTTGGCAGGTCATTTATATAGCACGAAGGTACAGTTGTTTTTTGGACCTCTTTTTTATTTCATGGAGTCAGGAATAAGGAATTCTGCACAAAACTTTTTTTTGCGACAAAAATGTTTGAACAACTTAATGCGATCGGGCACAAGCTAAACGACATCAGGACGAACCCGGAAAGCACGAAGGCCAGTACATCACAAAGACTTCTGGAATTGATAAATATTCATTATTATGAAAATCCCTTTTTTACGCCCGAAGTAATAAAAAACACCCTGGATACTTTTGCCAAAAATCTTAGTCAATCTCATCTTTTATACTATTTTGGCGATTATTCCCCTAAGACAGAGCATTCCGATAAAAAAGCCGTTTCTATTCTGCCTGCCAATAATCCTTTGGCCGGTTTTACCGATCTTGTCAGGGCTTTGTTATTTAAACAACCCATTATTTTCAAATATCCTTCAGCAAATAAAAGGATTTTACCCGCATTGGTAAATTTTATGAGCACCGAAATACCTGAAATACACAAAATCGTGACTTTCACGGGGGAGATGGTATCTAACCCGGACATAATTTTTACTTATGAACTATCCCCTGAAAATCACATCATGTACAAGTATTTCCAAAAGTATAACGGGGTTATCCGAAAAAGGAAAAAAAGTGCCGCCCTTTTAACAGGCCGGGAAGATGAGCTGCAATTAAAAAACCTTGCTCATGGCATGATGGCATATTTTGGCCAAAGTAGCCATAATATCAGTAAGCTTTTCATCCCGGAAGAATATTCTTTGAAGGGACTTAAGGAGAGTTTCGAAGAATATAAAGATTTATTCGACCACAACACCTACCGGACCAATTATGATTATTACAAATCCGTCTTTCTGATGAACAAGGAAAATTATGATGATAACGGATTTGTGTTGTTTAAGGAGAATAAGCAGCGCTCAATAAATCCTTTAAGCGTTATCTATTTTGAGCGGTATAACAAACGCTCTGAAGCAGAAGAGCACGTCAAAAATCAACCTTTCAAAAAATTCTATTTCCCAACAAATGGATATCCTGAAAAGGAAGAAATCTTATACCCGGACCTTTTTGCTCTTGAAGATAACTCTCGTTTCCTGGAAGCCATGAATATCACGGAATAATAATCTTAATAAACCAGCCGGATGGGTATTTCAAAAAATATTAGGTTAAGAATTTGTATTTTAAAGCAAAAGCAATAATTTTGCAATCCGTTTTGAAAGAAAATAATTTACTGGAAACAAGCAAGAGGAAATAAGATATGAAAAAAGACATTCATCCGCAGGATTACAGAATGGTTGTGTTTAAGGATATGTCGAACGGTTACACCTTTATGTCCCGTTCAACAGCCAAAACAAGAGAAACAATTAAATGGGAGGACGGCCAGGAATATCCTTTAGTCAAACTGGAAATCTCTCATACCTCTCATCCTTTTTATACAGGTAAGATGAAGCTTGTGGATACAGCAGGCCGCGTCGATAAGTTTAAAAACAAGTATAAAAAGCATTACGAGAAGAAAAATAAGCAGTAAAACGTTATTAAAACGTCAGGAAAAAGTCCTTTACACAAAGGACTTTTTTTGTTATTAACCATGAAGCTTAGTATTTTTGAAAAAAATATTTGAGCTTATGAATACTGTTTTATTTGATGATTCCAGCAGAGACTATTTATTACCGTTAACTTACATGCGCCCTATTTCCGAAATCAGGGTAGGTATACTTACTATCAGGGAAAAATGGGAGCACTATTTAAATACCCAGGCTTCTTTTCTTACAGAGCCTTATCTGAGCAAAAAATTTCCTATCAGAAAAGCCGAGGATAATATACTTATCAATGGTTCGATACTACCAAATCCCGAGCTTGTAGAAAGTATCAAAGAATTAAAACCAAAACAGGCATTAGTTTCTGATAACTACATCATTGCCATACGTATGTCGGCAGACGATGTGGTAAATTTACAGGATGTAAGCACGGAAGAAGTCAAAAGGGCCGATCATAGTGAAAAAACTGATATTGACTATTTTTCATGCCAGGTGGAACATCTGAAAATTGATTATCCGTGGCATATTTTCAAATACAATGACCAGGCCATTGAAAATGACTTCAATATGCTGACTCATAAGAGAAAATCGGCACGAATTTCCCGCGTCGATAACACCATTTCCAAGAAGAAAAATGTCTTCCTGGAGCCCGGAGCTAAAGTAAACGGAGCATTTATTAATGCTGAGGAGGGCCCTGTTTATATCGGCAGGGATGCTGAAGTGATGGAAGGTGCCATGATCCGTGGCCCCATAGCTTTATGTAATAATGCCAAAATCAAAATGGGAGCAAAAATTTACGGACCGGCTACTATTGGGCCTTATTCAAAAGTCGGCGGCGAATTCGAAGAATCGGTTATTTTCGGCTATACGAATAAAGCCCACGAAGGTTTTATAGGCCATTCAGTGATTGCCGAATGGTGCAACCTGGGAGCCGACACCAACACGTCTAATCTCAAAAACACCTATCAACAGGTGCGCCTTTACAGTTATCCAAAAGGCTCTTTTGTTCAGACAGGTGAGCAGTTTATCGGGTTGATAATGGGCGACCATTCCAAGTGCGGAATTAATACGATGTTTAATACCGGAACCGTCATCGGGGTGAATGCCAATATCTTCGGAGAAGGTTTTCAGCGTAACTATGTTCCTTCTTTTGCATGGGGCGGTAAAAGCGGTTATAAACAGTACTTATTTGATAAAGCCGTAGAAGTAGCTGAGACTGTTTATAAGCGTAGAGGAAAAACCTTCGACGAAACGGAAAAGGAAATCCTTAAAACCATATTTGACAACTCGGAGAAATTTCCCACGTAGTAATGGTGACAATATAACATGCCAAGTAGTTTTCTCCATACGAATATGTCACTTGATCCGTAATCATAGTATTTTTGTGATTTGGCATGAACATTGATAAAGAGTGATGATAATTTAGCAAACAGTCAGGATAGAATTTATGAAATCAATAAATAACGACGATCTTTCAGGATTTTCGGATATGAACGGAGAGGCAGAAGTGATTCCCGTACTCTCCACAGAAGACGAAGAAGAGATAGAAAACGAAGAAATACCCGAGCAATTACCGATTTTACCTCTTCGAAATGCGGTACTTTTCCCCGGGGTCATTACCCCGATTACCGTAGGCAGGGAAAAATCACTCAAACTCATCAAAGAGGTAAATAAAGGCAATAAAACCCTCGGGGCCATAGCTCAAAAGAGTGATAATATAGAAGATCCCGGTAAGGAGGATTTTTACGCTATAGGTACGGTGGCACGCATCATTAAGATGCTCAATATGCCTGAAGGTAACACCACCATTCTTATACAGGGGCGGCGTCGTTTCAAGATGAAGCAATTTGAGCAGGAAGATCCTTATATTATAGCTGATGTCGAAAGCATGTCAGGAGCTACCGGTCCCAACGACGAAGAAAAGTTCGATGCCTTACTTTCATCGATGAAAGATATGGCATACCAAATTATCAAGAAATCTCCGAACATCCCTTCCGAGTCTTCGTTTACCCTCGATAATATTGAAAGTTCGAATTACCTGGTCAATTATATATGTTCCAATCTTAATTCCGAAGTACAGGAAAAGCAGAAGCTGTTGGAGATAGACAACATCCAGGACCGTACCGAACAAGCTTTGGAATCCCTCTCGAAAGAGATGCAAATGGTGGATTTGAAGAATGATATCCAAAGCAAGGTAAAAAGCGATCTGGATAAACAGCAGCGCGACTACTTCCTGAACCAGCAATTGAAAACCATTAAGGAAGAACTGGGTGATAATACTAACGAGAATGAGATCGAAGAGCTGCGCGAGAAAGCGAAACAGAAAAATTGGCCCGAACGGGTTGGAAATATTTTTGAGAAGGAGGTGGGCAAACTCCAACGAATGAATCCGGCGGCAATGGAGTACAGCATCCAGATGAACTACCTGGATACCCTGGTCGATCTCCCCTGGAATGAGTACAGCGAAGACCATTTCGATTTGGAAAATGCCCAAAAAATTCTCGATAGGGATCATTATGGCCTTGAAAAAGTTAAAGACCGTATTATTGAATACCTTGCCGTGCTAAAGCTTAAAGGTGATATGAAATCGCCGATTCTTTGCTTTGTCGGGCCGCCGGGTGTCGGTAAAACTTCTTTAGGAAAGTCTATTGCAGAAGCATTAGGACGCAGATATAACAGGATGTCGCTGGGCGGCCTTCGTGACGAAGCGGAAATCCGTGGCCACCGGAAGACGTATATCGGCGCCATGCCGGGACGTGTAATCCAAAGCATCCGGAAAACGGGAACCGCCAACCCGGTTTTTGTCCTGGATGAGGTGGATAAAGTTGCAGGTGCCAATGTCAACGGAGACCCTGCTTCAGCTCTTTTAGAGGTACTGGACCCTGAACAGAATACGCAATTTTACGATAACTTCCTGGAAACGGAATTTGACCTCTCTCATGTGATGTTTATCGCCACGGCCAATACTTTGAATACCATTCATCCCGCTTTGCGCGACCGAATGGAAATTATTTATGTCAATGGCTACCTTATGGAAGAAAAGGTTGAAATAGCCAAAAGACATCTTATTCCGAAACAGCTAAAAGAGCAGGGAGTTAAATCCAACCAGGTATCATTTAGGAAAGAAGTGCTGGAAAAGATTATTGAGGACTATACCCGTGAATCAGGAGTAAGAAATCTTGAAAAAAGATTGGGAAAAGTAATCCGTAACCAGGCGCGACACATCGTAACTAAAAAGGATTATCGCAAAAGTATCCAAATCCGGGATCTCCATAATATCCTTGGCCCACCCGAATTTCACAGGGACGAGCAACTGGATAACGATGTGCCCGGCGTAGTAACCGGACTGGCGTGGACCGCCGTGGGCGGCGAAATCATGTTCGTGGAGGTGAGCCTAAGCAGTGGCCGCGGTAAGTTGACGCTTACGGGGAACCTGGGAGAAGTGATGAAAGAATCGGCCACGATTGCTCTTGAGAATTTGAAATCCAATTCAGATTACCTCAATATTAAACCCTCGGAATTTGAAAAATGGAATGTTCATATTCATATTCCCGAAGGCGCTACTCCTAAAGATGGGCCTTCCGCAGGTCTGACAATATTCAGTGCTTTGGCTTCAGCTTTTACACGAAGAAAGGTGAAAACAAAAGTAGCCATGACCGGCGAAATAACTCTCAGAGGAAGGGTGCTTCCGGTTGGAGGCATCAAGGAAAAGATACTGGCCGCCAAGCGTTCTAAAATTAAGGATATTGTCCTATCGGCTGAGAATAAAAAAGAGATCGAAGATATCAAACCCGAATATATTAAGGGCTTGAGATTCCACTACATAAAGGATATGATCGAAGTGATAGATATCGCTTTGTTAAAAGAGAAAGCGAAAAAATCTTCTGAAGTAAGTGCTAACCGAAATTAACACCGCAAGGATGGCTTTTTCCGGGTTAGTTTTAACAAGCATATCCGCTCGGCAAGAGATTCGTTTTGTCGCTTAAAACATCTTTTTGGCTTGTGCGCTTGAAGCGACAATTTCAGCAGTTTCGGCGGGTGAAAACGTTTCGCAATTAATACTTATATCAAATTTATTAAAGTTAAACTTGCCTCCTGAGAAGTGATCGATTAAATCGGTGCGCTTCTTATCTACATATCGCAGGTGGTTAAAAGCCTCCTTTTGACTCCTGAAATTGTGACGCTTCATAATGCTCTTTAATCGCCAGTCTTGTGGAGCAAAGAGCCTTACATGAAGCGAATTGGGAAAATCGTTGGTAATAGCAACTCCACCCCGGCCAATGATTACCGAGTAACCTTCGGAAGCAATATCTTCTATAACTTCTCTTATAGTCTTTCGAATTTGCCGGTCGTTTTTGTAATAGCGTGTTGACATGGAAGCAATCACTTCATCAATAGCTGTTCTTCGTTGTGCGTCAAAGACATAGCGTAGCTTTTGGGGATGAAGATCCAATTCTTTGGCCGAGTCCTGGATGATTTCCTTATTTATGATATTCCATTTTTTTCGCGGACCGGTAATATCATTCAATTGTTTCTGCAATTCAGCGGCAATCTCCCGTGAGGGACATCCATATTGCCTGGATAAGGTGAAAAAAGGTTTGCCCGTCCTGGTAGCGGAACGATTCCTTTGCTGAGACTTCTCCTCATTATCCAGGCGCTTTTGCATATAATACATTAAAAAATTTTCAGCCATTTTTATATTTTTTCATAATTTCTTATGAAGATAAAAAAATAATACGGGAAAAACAATTATTGAGGCATTATAAAATCGCTCTATGCTATATCTTAGTTGAATTGAAAAAAATAACTAGCTTCGGGATTGAAAATGCTGAGAAAATTCAAAAGGGCGAAGCCCTGATCCGTAAAAGCACAGCCCTTTATTAGAACAGAGCCTTTTAGTTTACAAAGCTTCTTACTTGAATATCTCCAAAATTAAAATTAACTTCGATGCGCAAATATTGGGTAGATTTTAATTAAATGACTGGATTACAAACATTTATTGGAAATTATATTCTCAAATCCAAGCTTCGCGAAAATAGGAATGTGCTGCGATTACTTCCTATTAATAGGGTGAAAAGTATATGTGTTTTGGTGGATTTGCAGGGGCTGGTAAGTCATAAAGAACTCATGGAGGCCGAACAAACTCTTAAGCAGTATATTCCTCATGTTGATATTATCTCTTACTATAATGGAAAAGAGCTACCCCGCGATTTTACGGGGATGAAATATTTCTTCCTGGATAACAGGGATATTACCCTGATTCAAATACCTAAAGAAAAACAAATATCCGATTTCCTGGAAAAGAAGTATGATGTGGTGATGCTTTTCAATCCTGGTCAAAAATTCCCTTTAAACTATCTTTCAGCGGTTTTGAATTCAAAACTTAAAATAGGAATGAACAGCTCATTCAATAATCACGGTGTTGACTTTCAACTCTTGATAAAAGATGAGCGATTAAATCATTTTATTGATGTTACACTAAACTACCTTAAACAAATCAATCAAAATCAAGACTTATGAAAAACACATTTCAAGGTACTGGAGTGGCTATCGTTACGCCATTTAGGAAATACGGGACAATCGATTTTGGTTCCCTCGAAAAGCTTATTGAACATATCATCGCAAATGGAGTTAACTTTATCGTTGCGCTCGGAACTACGGGAGAATCAGCTACTTTAACACACGATGAGAAGAATGCTGTTATCAATTATGTATGTGATACGGTGAATGGCCGCGTTCCGGTTGTCATAGGAGTAGGTGGCAACAATACCGAGCATGTCATTAAAGATCTGCGATCGCTGAATTTAAGCAAAAGCGACGGGATACTCTCGGTAGCTCCTTACTATAACAAACCTCAGCCTAAAGGGCTCTACAATCATTTCAAAAACATTGCTTCAGCTTCTTCATTGCCGGTCATTTTGTATAATGTCCCCGGGCGTACCGGTTCTAATATACCGGCCGATATTACCCTGCAGTTAGCTTATGATATCGAAAATGTTGTCGCAATTAAAGAAGCCTCGGGCAATTTATCCCAGATAGAGACCATTCTCCGGGAGCGTCCCGAAGATTTTTCCGTCGTTTCGGGAGACGATGGCTTGACATTACCATTAATCGCCCTTGGAGCTAACGGGGTCATATCTGTTACAGCGAATGCCTTCCCAAAAGAATTTTCGACCATGGTGAATAACGCGCTGAATAATGACTTTAACAAAGCCCGAAAAAATCATTATCGACTCAAGAATGTGATGGAAGCCCTGTTTGCCGATGGAAACCCATCCGGAATCAAAGCAGCCCTGGAGAATATGGGACTGGTGAGCAATAATTTAAGGTTGCCCCTGGTCAAGGTAAACAAAAGTGTAAATAACCAAATAAAGAATGCAATCGAAGAATTCGGCGAATAATACAACTTTTAGAGCCGCCAAAATGTCTATCACGGGTTAGCTAAACAAAAATAATTTATGAGACAGCAGTATTTACTTTATACGCTTATGGTCCTTTTACTGGGTTTTAATCTAAAAGCACAATACCAGGAAAACCCAAAAGATGCCGAGGAAATTTTAGAATCACGAAAGGAGATTTTTTTTAAATTTCAATATAATGGACAGCAGCAAATCCTGAACAAGGCGGCAAATTTTGTCAGCATAGATAAAGCCATTGAAGACAAGTGGGCTTATGCTTATGCCAATAAAGAAGGTTTTGCGAAATTCCGGGAATTGGGATTGAACTATACTTTGCTTTACAATCCTTCACAACTTATAGAGCCGGAGATGTGGTCACCTCGTGATAAAGAAACGTACGATTGGGATGAATATCCTACTTATGAGGGCTATGTAGATATGATGGTGCAGTTTGAAACGGATTATCCCGACTTGTGCCAGGTAGATACCATCGGTACAACAGTGGAAGGCCGAGAGCTCCTGGTGGCTAAGGTTACAGATAACCCGGAGGAAGACGAAAATGAGCCGGAATTTTTGTACACTTCCACCATGCATGGCGATGAAACAGCCGGTTATGTATTAATGCTGCGCTATATTGATCACCTCCTGACCAATTATGGGGAGAATGACCGTATTACCGACCTGGTGGATAATATGGAAATTTATGTTAATCCCAATGCCAATCCTGATGGGACCTATGCCGGCGGAAATAACACTGTCAGCGGGGCAACCCGTTACAACTCCAATGGAGTGGATCTCAACAGGAACTACCCTGACCCTGACGACGGGCAACACCCTGATGGAAACGAGTGGCAGCCCGAAACAGTAGCTTTTATGGACTTTGCTGACCAACATGACCTCGTAATGTCAGCCAATATGCATGGGGGCGCTGAAGTAGTCAATTATCCCTGGGATACCTGGGAACATCATCACGCTGACCATAACTGGTATCAGTTTATCAGCCATGAATATGCTGATACGGCTCAGCTTCATAGCCCGTCAGGATATATGAGCGAATTCAATGACGGAATTACTAACGGATATGACTGGTATTCCATCAGTGGCGGACGCCAGGATTACATGAATTATTTTCAGCGTTGCCGTGAAGTAACCCTTGAGTTATCTCAAAATAAACTGTTACCCGAGAACCAACTGGAAGATCATTGGGAATATAATTACCGCTCCTTTCTGAATTATATGGAGCAAGCAACTTACGGAATTAGCGGCGTGGTTACGGATGCGGAAACAGGCGATCCTTTAATGGCTAAAGTTATTATTGAAAACCACGAAGAAGACCATAGCTCGGTATTTACGTCTATGCCGGTAGGGAATTATTACCGCCCCATCGAAGAAGGGACCTACGATGTTACTTTTACCTCCGATTGTCATGAAGATGAGACCATCGAAGGAGTGACTACTGAAAATTACAGCTCAGTCATTGAAGACGTCGAGCTAACTTCACTCGGCTTCTCAGCCGGTTTTTCAGCAAGCGATACGAATGTGCAAATAGGAACGGAAGTGCAGTTTACCGACGAATCGTGCGGGAATCCTACTTCATGGGAATGGACTTTTGAAGGAGGTACACCCTCTGAAAGTAATGAACAGAATCCCGTTGTCGTATATGAAGAGCCGGGAACTTACGATGTTACCTTAACCATTAGTGACGAAAGCAATGAGGCAACCCTTACCAAAGAAAATTACATAAACGCCTCAGCCCAGTTTGACATGTCGAACGAGAACGTGACGACCTGCCAGGGATTATTTTATGACGACGGTGGCCCCGATGAGAATTATTCCGATGATGCAGATTATACCATGACTTTTTATCCCGCTGAGGACAACACCGTGGTAGTAACAGAATTTTTGTCATTTAATGTCGAAGAAGAATCCAATTGCGATTACGACTGGTTGAAGATTTATGACGGAGAATCCCCATCCGCTGAATTGATAGGAACCTACTGCGGAACAGATTCCCCAGGGACCGTTTCGGCATCAAATGCTTCCGGGGCATTGACTTTTGAATTCCATTCAGACGGCTCTGTGAATCAATCCGGTTGGGAAGCTCAGCTAAGCTGTCAAGAAGCAAACCTCCCACCTGAGGCGGATTTTGAAGCTAGTCAAACTTCAATTGTTGAAGGAGAACAGGTGGAGTTTACGGATTTATCCTCGAATGATCCTTCTTCATGGAGCTGGACTTTTGAAGGCGGCGATCCAGCTACTTCCGGGGAGCAGAATCCTACAGTTACTTATCACAGTCCCGGGGATTATATGGTAGAGTTGGTAGCAACTAACGAAGTGGGCTCTGATACGGAGATTAAAGAAGAGTATATTTCCGTGGGTGTCAATACAACTCATGATTTTGCTAATCAATCGGAAAAAGTGAGAATCTATCCGAATCCTAACCGTTCGGGGCAGCTTACAATTCAATCACCGGTTCAACTAACCAGGGTTGAGTTAATCAGCATTACCGGAAAAGTTATAAAAGCTGAAGAGCCCGGCGCTTATCAGCATAAATTATCAGTAAAGGATATTGACGAAGGAATATATATTCTTCGATTATACAGCGAAACAGATTTCACAAACAATAAAGTGCAGGTGCTTAAATAAATCCATGAGCCCGCTCTAAAAAACCTTATGAACTCTAAATCGCCTGAAGGGGACTTTTTCAAACTGCTGATTTTTAGAACAGCCTCATCCATTTTATGAATGTAAAGACTCCGCCGGATTTTGAATAAACAGAATCCGGCGGTTTTTTAATACCGGGTCAAAATCCGTAATAATATTCTATTGTTGTATTTTTGAAGCAGATTTTGCTAAGACGATCATGTATACCCGGGAAGAAAAGAAAGCACTGGTCAGAGAATTCTGGAAATCATTTGATGAATATTGCAATCGTGATCCGCTCCTTGCATGGCGAAAAAAGAAATGGGTATTGCACCATACCGGCATGAATAACATCGACCTTAAATTTGAACCGGGTCGAAAATCCACTAAAGTAATTTTAGAACTCAATCACAAAGATGAGGACCGCCGGCTTGAAATGTATGAGCGTTTAACCCATTTCAAACCTGTGCTTGAACAGCAATTGGAAGATGAGTTGATTTGGTCGCTGGTTTACACGCGCTCTTCGGGGGAAGTGGTCTCCCGCATTTATACCGAACTTACGGGAGTGGATATTCATCGTAAACCGGATTGGTCGCGGATGTTTGCCTTTATGGCGGAAAAAATGGATATCCTCCAGCAAAATTTCCTGGACTTGAGCGATTTTATTAAAGATGAAAACTATGAGGAGTAAAGATGAAATTCTAAATTCTAAATTCTAAATTTTAAATTCTAAATTCGTAATTATTTAGGTGTATAAATTGTTTTTCCAAAATAAGATTGTCTAGAAACCCCATGCGAATAGCTGACGTGGTTCAGGCGGGCCTCATCTCTAATTTTCTGTGCTAACCGTATAATTTCCATAGATTCCTCCCTCCGATACTACGCTATCGCTTCGTATCTCCGGTCGGAATGACCCGTTTGGTGGGG
>JAIPAH010000051.1 GCA_021740175.1 Bacteroidales bacterium | reverse complement strand
CTATGAGGCGATTGGCATAGTCCCGTTTTTTTCCGCCCAGATGATATTCCTTGTAAACTTCGGGATGATAGGTTTCCTGGAAAATCTGGTAGGTGCCGATACCAGCATCTCTCACTTTCTTGTATCCTTCAATTTCGAGAGGCGCGGCATTGATGTTTACACGCCGTATTTCCCCTTTACCTTTTTTTACCCCATACACTGTATTAACGGTATGTGCGATATAATCGGCATCATAGTCGGGATGCTCTCCGTATACGAGAATTAAGCGTTTTTGACCGTTCTCTTCAAGGGCGGCCACTTCGCTTTGGATTTCTTCATCGGAGAGGGTTTTCCTTATTGCTTCCTTATTTGAAGCTCTAAAACCACAGTAAGCGCAATCGTTGGTGCATTTGTTGCCAATGTAGAGGGGAGCAAACAAGACAATGCGATTCCCGTAAATTGTGTCCTTTAGTTTTTTGGCTCCCATTTTGATTTGTTCGATCAGTTCGGGATCATCAGCGCTTACCAAAGTGGCTGTTTCAGCCAGTGTCAACCGCTGTTTATTCAGCGATTTATTTATAATTTCTTCTACGCGTTCTTTGGAGGGATTCGTATTGGTAATATGCCCCCATATTTCATCTGCATCGATAAACGGTTTCATGCGTTCATCTTTGATTGTACACTTTTCCGGATTAAATTTCATATTACCCCACTAAATTGTTATTTTACTAACAACAAAGGTATAAAATTTTCACTGAGTACATTGAGTTTCGGATTCTAAATAGTAGTGAAGGATGAGGAATAAAAGTCTTTGTTAATTCATTCTTTTTCAGTATGGTAATCGCATAAGAAAAAGTGTTTGACGAAACATTCTAAATAATTGGTTTATCGAAGGATCGAGAATTTGAAAGGTTTTGAGGCATGTTTTTTGTTGATTTGAGAAAAAGCTAAAGCCCCGACTTCTGTGGTGCCTTTTCCGCTTGCTGAAGCCGACACCTGTCCTGAGCTTTCCGGGGTATAGTATAGCATTTATAATTTTTCTATCAGTTGAATCTGATGTTTCGCGGATTTATATTAATCAGCTATTAGACCTGGCTTTCTTTTCGCTGCAAAAGTTGTGTTAAATGTTGCAGCATTTCGCTCCATTGGGCTTTGTCGGCGGGTTCGTCATACAAAATACCATACTTTGCAGAAAGTTGTACCTGTTGCTCAGGGGTTATCATTCGGTCGTTACCTGCAAGAAAGGCCCACCTTTTACCCTGAATCCTGCAGAAGTACATTTTATTACCAAAGGTGTTTGTTAGATATTGATACAGGGCGTTAAATTTTGTCTCCTCCTTTTCTTCGGAATGGAGGATATGATCTATTTCTTTCGTAATATTTTGCAATTTATTATCAGCCATTGCTGTCGATTTTGATATGAAGATTATCGTAAGCCAGGAACACATTAGAAGGCAAATCTTTTTCCACTTCTTCATGTTTCCCGATAAAATGGCTCATGTGGGTAATATAAGCCTTTTCCGGGTTGATTGTCTTAATGATTTCGATAGCTTCATCAAGGGAAAAATGGGATACATGATGCGATTTTCTCAAAGCATTAATCACGACTATTCTCGAGCCTTTGATTTTGTTCATCTCTTTTCCCGGTATTTCGCTGGCATCGGTAATGTAAGTAAAGTCTTTTATTCTGAAGCCAAGTACTTCCATTTTGTGATGCCATACTTTAATAGGGGTGACTTCAACGCCATACACGTCAAAAGGCTGGTTACTTATAAGGTTTTCATTGATCTGAGGCGCGCCGAAGTAGCGGGTATTATTAAAAATATAGGGAAATTGTTCGTTCAGGGAGGCAAAAACTTCACGCGTGGCAAAGACGTCGATTTTTTTGTTGAGGATATAGTTGTATCCCCTGATATCATCCAATCCTGCAATGTGGTCGCGGTGAGCGTGAGTGAACAATATTGCATCGATATCGCTTACCGCATTATTCAGCATCTGCATCCTGAAATCAGGGCCACAATCAATGACAATGGTCTTATCCCCGATTTTTAATAAAGCGGAAGTGCGCAAGCGTTTGTCCTTCTCATCGTTTGAAGTGCAGACCTCACATTGACAAGCTACAACGGGTACGCCCGTGGATGTTCCCGTTCCAAGAAATGTCAGGTCTATGCTTTGGTTTTTATCTTCCATTCTTTTGATTTTTGAGATTCGTTTAACCCTTTTTCTTCCCCTGAATATATTAACTAAAGTTTTGTATTTCTTATAGAATATTGAAAATTAATATTTTATTAAAAGACTATTTTTGTAAGTTATTATATATCAAATATTAATCTTTTTCAATTGTGTTAACGGCTTCCTTAGTGAATTTTGGTGACTTGGTGTCTTAGTGGCCTTTTGGTACTAACGCCACGAAGGCACGAAGACACAAAGATACACAAAATTTTAAACCATTTGATAATAACTTATTGAAATACAGTCGTTTACCATATTTGATTTTAAGTACGAAACTTTAGTATATTAATTCTTCAATTTTGTTTTTATCATTAATCAGTTGTTCTCTGCGATGTTTTTGATCCCGGAAATTGATAGCTTTTCTTATTTTTTTGGCAAAAAACACATTGATGATTCTTCCGTCTAGGTCTTCTTCCAAATCCATAAAGTGCACTTTCACTATTTTGTTATGCGTGCAGTAGATTGTATCTTCATTTTTAGCTGTTATTTCAGCCATTCCCTTGTGTTGTGTCCCCTTGTAATAAATAGATATAGCATACAGGCCGTGGGGAGGAATGAGTTTACAGTCTTCCTCAATTTCTATTTCATACCAAGTAAATTCCTTTTTTCCATTTTCAGGAGGCAGCATGTGTAGTTCCCCGGAAATGATGTAATGATGGTCAAGGTAAGCATTGGCTTTTTGGATGTCACCATGACGCAAAGCATGGCGTATTTTTGTACTGCTTACGGTTTCGTGATGCAGTTCTTGCTGGGGGATTTCTTCGACCTCAAAGTTGTATTGCTGCCCCAGTTTGTAAAGATATACATAGTCACCTTCTCTGTTATGCCCAAAATGATGATTAAATCCTACAACTATTTTTTTGGCCTTTAGTTTTCCGACAAGTATATTTTTTACAAAATCGTGGGAAGTGGTTTTCGAAAATTCCAGCGTAAAGTTCAGGATGATAAGGTTGTCCAACCCTGTTCGCTTCAGCAGTTCTATTTTTTCGCGCTGGGAGTTGATAATTCGCAAGTCTTTACCGGCGGTTTCGGGATACAGCACTTTCCGGGGATGCGGATGAAAAGTTATAAGTACCGATTCTCCCTCGATTTCTCTTGCCAGCCTGTTGATGCGTTTTATAATTACCGTATGTCCAACATGAACACCGTCGAAAGACCCTGTCGTCACTACCGGGTTCTTAATATCCCGGATATCATTCAGATTTTTAAAAACTCTCACTACTAACGATCGATTTTTGTCGCGTTATACAGTTAAGCTATTTTTCTTCACGAAAAAGGCTACCTTTTCGAGGGAAGTGATCATATCATACTCCTCAAGGTAGACATGATCCGGTACGTTTATAGCTGTTGGTGTATAATTTAAAATGCCCCTGATTCCGGCTTTAACCAACATCTCAGAAATTTTTTGAGTTTCGTCTGCCGGGGTGGTTATCACGGCAATAGTAATATTTTCTTTTTTTACGATTTCCTCCAGTTGGTCGATGTGGTAACATTGAACACCTCCATAAACCCGGTCCACTTTATCCTTATTGATATCAAAACCGGCGGCGATCCTGAGCTTTGAACGTTTCCCCTGCAGGTAAGTCACCAAAGCCCTGCCAAGATTCCCTATGCCGATGATGGCTACATTCTGTCCTTCATCCGTATCAATAATCTCCCCGATTAAATCCACGAGTTCCTGGATATCATATCCTTTCCGAAGGGTGCCGGTGTATCCTATGAGCATAATATCCCGCCGTACCTGAACGGGGGTGATATGATGCAGATTCGCTATTTCGTGTGAAAAAATATGTTTTTTGCCGTTTGCCAGGCAATTTAACAGGGAGCGCCTGTATTGGCTCAATCGCTCTACTGTTTTATCCGGTAACTTTTTCATTTATATGGCTTTATCTTTTTTCGCTTTTGGAAATGTTAGTGTAAATATACTACCTTCATCCGGTTTGGAGCAAACATTAATCTCTCCATTATACGAATTTATGAGTTTTTTTACGATCGAGAGCCCTAAGCCGCTCCCTGAAATATTTTTTGTTTTTTCATTTTTGATACGAACAAAATCCTCAAAAAGTTTTGATAATTCCGTTTTATTCATGCCGATTCCTGTGTCGGTTACCTGAATGGAAATTTGTTCATTTTGTTCACGGACGGTCACATCCACCCGTCCATTTTCTTTGTTGTACTTGATGGCGTTCGATATAAGATTATTGAAGATCGTTTCCAATTCTTCAGGGTCGGCTTCAATAGGGACATTATCAGGGCCATTGACGTGAATAACTACATCTCGCTGAATGGCATAGGGTTGCATGGTATCAATTGCTGAATTTACGCTATCAAGGAGGTTTATTTCTTTGATGTTTCTTTTTACATTGCCTGTTTCCACTTTTGTTAAGTCCAGCATATCGAGGATAAGGTTGTGCATACCTTTAATGCGTTTCATAGTTCGGTCTATCACCTGGTTATAGTTATTTAAGTCATCGCCGAATTGTTTGTCCTGAAGCATTTTTAGATACCCCTCCACTGCATTAATGGGAGCTTTAAGTTCATGAGACAACACCGACAGGAACTGGAAGCGGATTTGACGTCCTTCGGTATTAAGTTTTTTAGTCATCTGCTTAAGGAAGATATGTTTGGTTACCGTTTCCACGGAAGAGCGTAAATCCTGGGGCGTAAAAGGTTTGGGGATAAAGTCATGAGCGCCGTCTTCGGTGGCTTGCACGGCGAGCTCCAAAGAAGCGTAGGAGGTGATCATCACCACGACGCTATTGAAGTTTTCTTTTTTGATGGTTTCCAGGACATCAACCCCCTGTATGCCCGGCAGCTTATTATCCAGGAGAATAATCTCCGGTTGCTTGGCTCTAATAGTCTCCAAGGCACTTTCTCCATCGGCTTCCTCAAGGATGTCAAATTCAATATGTTCATCCATAAACGGGTAATCCACCTTAAAATTCCGCAGAATCCTGGAAACCCCCGAACGAATTCCGGGTTCATCATCAACAACAAGAAGCTTCAGTACCGACATAATATTATTCGTGATTTAATAATCTTTTAATTTCCCGCTCCAGTTGGTCGTTTCTAATGCCTTTATCTATAAACTGGTCGGCTTTAATCCATTTTCTATCCTCTTCCGAATTGATATCAAAAGACATCCCTGTTTCGGCTGTTACTGCTGTAGCAATAATTATGGGCACGTCCGGATAATTCTTTTTCATTTTGTAGCTAAGGATAAAACCGCTGTCCTCATTTTCCATCATCAGGTCTATGATAGCCAAATCCGGTTTGGTAGTGGCGATGATTTTTTCAGCCTCCTTCTGGCTTTCAGCGGTGATGGTATTGTAGCCAAACCCTTCTACAAGCATCTTCGTTTGAAAGAGATAATCGCTGTCGTCATCCACTATAAGTATTGTCTCATCGTATTTTGCCATAGTTCCTTATATTTTTAAACTGCTTTTTCTTTTTTGCTGTGATGACGGGGCAGATTAATAGTAAACTTCGTGCCTGTCGCTCCTTTGCCTGGGTCTGTATTCGATTCCACATCAATTTTTCCTTTATGCATTTTAACTATGCCATAGATGGTAGCAAGCCCGAGTCCCGTACCTTTACCAATCTCTTTAGTGGAGAAAAAGGGTTCGAAGATTTTTTTGAGGTTTTCCTCGTCTATTCCTTCTCCGGTGTCCGAGACCTCAATATTGACGTGCTCCTCCGTATCACTAAGTTCGATAGTCAGTTGACCTCCATTAGGCATTGCTTCAATGCCATTTTTTGCCAGGTTGGAAATGGCCTGGATCATCTGCTCCACATCCACATCGGCCATAGGATTGTTAAGATTGTTTTGAACCTTTAATTGGACATTATTTTTAACTATCACGGATTCGAGGCTCTTATGAATCAATTCTCCCACATTGATTTGATCGTACTTGACCTGGTTTTTACGGGCAAAATTAAGCAGGCCGCTTACAATATTTCTGCAACGGTCTGATTGCTCTACGATAAGCTGCAAATCATTATAAAACTCAGATTCTTTATCGGTTTCATCAAGCAGGATATTACTGTACATGATAATAACCCCCAATGGATTGTTGAGCTCATGGGCAATGCCTGCTGATAGTTGCCCCATGTGAGCCAACTTTTCTTGCTGCTTCAGTGCCTCCCGTGCTGAATTAAGCTGTTGGTTAGAGATTCTAAGCTCGCTGAGCGAATGGTGAAGCTTTTCGATAGAGTAGGGCAGGCACATTTCCGTTTCTGCGAGTCCCTGAACTATAGCAATGGCGTGTTCTTCGCAGGTTTCATACCCGCAGGCCCCGCAATTGAGGTGGTCTTTCTCCGAATATTTGCCAATGGATGCTAAAACCTTTTCTATTTCTTCCCGGGAAGGTAATTCCATTCGGCGATCGGCTTTAATAAACGAGACGCTTAAATCCAGTTTTTTGTAAGTTTCGACATTTTGCTTCCATTGTGCGGGATCTAAGTAGCTTAGCTTGTGCTTAACATAGCTATTGACCCTCAGACGTCGCGAATATTTGTTATTTCCATGCGAGGACGTCCCCGGCCCCATAATGCAACCTTCGCAGCACAGGAGCATGAGGTTTTGATAAATGACGCCTTTTTCAAATTCTTTTATGGCTTCTTTAAAATTGGAGCGTCCTTCAGCAGTAATGATTCTGCCGTCATTAATATCTTCGGCAGCATCGAGGTTTTGTACAAGTCCGCGGCTGACCGGAAAAATTGCTCCTTTGCCACCTACGGGAGGATCAAATTCAGAGGGCTCCACATTTTCAGGATGTAGGTTTGCTTTCTCAAACATCTCGCGCAATTCTATGAAAGTTAGCTCCTGGTCGGTTTCATTTGATTCGGCTTTTTTTGCGACGCAAGGGCCGGCAAAAACAATTTTCACATTATCGCCATATTTTTGTTTCACCACTCGTGTCATAGCCACCATAGGGCTGACAATCGGTGCCAGGTGCTCTGTCAGTTCGGGGTGATAATGCTCAATGTAGTAAACAATTCCGGGACAATCGCTTGATATGAAAGATTTATCACTTCGCCCCAGCAGCTCATTAAATCTTTGGGAGACGAGGTCAGCACCGAAAGCCACTTCACAGACATAATTAAATCCTAATTGCCTAAGCATTCCGACAAAACGACGATAATCTTCGATTTCTGAAAATTCTGCGGGAAAGCTGGGTGCCACAAGGGCTGCTACCGGCTGGTCGTCTTGTAAAAGCCGGTCTACCTCATCGGTAAGCTTAATAAAGTCTTTTGCATGCTGGCTACATACTTTTACGCAATTCCCGCAACCGATACATCGCTTATCAATCACCTGGGCCTGCCCGTTTATAATTTGTATGGCTTTTGCCGGGCATTCTCTCACACAAGTATAACAAACCCTGCATCGATCAGGTATCGTATAAACCAATTGTTTTCTTACTGCCTGGCTCATATCTTATTTTTTGTCCGTTAATTCCGGGTTATACAATAGCTTTACACTTTTTTCACTTCCCGGGGCCTCCAGGTATTTCGAATACAGCTCTTCAATTTCGGGATTTTTGTGAGCGGTTTTTATTGCACCCTGATTATCAATATTATAGACAGCCTTTCGCCGATAGTTTATATAATCTTCTGGCATTCTCAAAGGCTGTCCGCCACCATTGAGACATCCTTCTTTACAGGTGAGGATTTCAATAAAATCGGGATAGATATGTCCCTGCTTCATTTCCTTAATAACGTTTTTTGCTTCGGCTAGACCATGCACTGCTAACATCAGGTACTCGTGACCATTTTTTCTAAAACGGTATTCCTTACGAGCCTTGTTGTTTCGTAATTTTGTAATTCTGGGAGGTCTCAGCTCCCTATTATTGGCTTTATAAAAAGCTGTACGCGCGATGCCTTCGGACAACCCGCCCGGGGAAGCCACCATTTTACCAACCGTGCTGCTCATACCGAACGGAAGATCGGTCAATTCTTCTTCAATTTGATTTAAATCAATACCATGCAGTTTAATAAAATCAGCAAGCTCCCGAGTGGTCATTACTGTATCCACGTAGGAGATTCCATGCTCGGTATAATTCTTTCTGAGCCTTTCTTCTTTGCGGGCTGTACATGTTGTGAGAGATACCACGTAAATATTTTCTTTGTTAAGCCCCGCTTTGTGAGCATAATAATTTTTGATAATGCTACCCATGATTTCCTGTGGCGGATTGATAGCAGTGAAATGTTCCTTCAGTTCGGGATAGTTTCTTTCGGCGTATTTAACCCAGGAGGGGCAATGCGTAGCAATTAAGGGTAGGTTTTTATTATTTTTTATTCTTGTGAGCCACTCATGAGCCATCTCATTAATCATCAGATCGCCCGCAAAACCGGAATCATAAACCTTGTCGAAGCCTATAATACGTAATGCCGTTGTGATCAATTGTTCGATATTTTTTCCGGGCTTAAAACCAAATTCTTCTGCCAGCGATACAGCTACACCACTGTCAAAAAAGCCGACTACGTGCTTTGTTTTATCGTGAATTACCTGTCTGATTTTATTCTGGCTTGTTTTTTCATGCAAAGCTCCTGTGGGACAAACCATGATACATTGACCGCAGTCTATACAGGTTGAAAGATTTAATCCGTGATTGAATTCTGTTCCTATAGTGGCTGAATTGCCACGCCCGATAAAATCTATAGCGGAAACCTGAAGGATTTCATCACAATAGCGAACGCATCGACCGCAAAGGATACATTTTTCAGGGTTATGGACTACACTCGGGCTGCTGTTGTCGATTTTCCCTTTGGCTCTATTGCCAAAAAAGCGACGCTCATGCACGTTAAGTTCTTCCGCCAATTTTTGTAGCTCGCAATTGCCGTTTCTTATGCAATAAAGGCAATCATCCGGGTGATTGGATAGGAGCAGTTCGACCAGCATTTTTCGTGCCGATACCACGCGCGGAGAATGCGTTTTGATACGCATCCATTCGTTCACCGGGTAGGAACAAGCGGGAACCAGGTTATCCATTCCTTCCATTTCCACGACACACATGCGGCAAGACCCTGTGGGGAAAAGGTCTTTCATGTGGCAAAGCGTAGGAACGTGCATACCGTTTCGCTTCAGTGTGCTGAGTAAAAATTCCCCTTTATTTGCTTCTATTATTTTATTATTGACTTCTATTTCGATCACTACGCCTCCTATTTTAAGAATACCGCATCAAATTTGCATACGTCATAGCAGATCCCGCAGCCCGTACATTTATCCTCAACAATGAAGTGGGGATGATGGGCTGTTCCTATGATAGCTCCCTCAGGACATTTCTCCATGCATATCGTACAACCGGTACAAGCCTCCACATCAATATAATAGGACCGCAAATCCCTGCACACATTCGCTCGGCATTTCCTGTCAAAGATATGCTCTTCAAATTCTTCCCTGAAATGATGCAGGGCGCTGAGTACCGGCTTCGGAGCTGTTTGTCCCAGTCCGCATAGCGAAGTATCTTCAATGACTTTTCCCAGTTCCTCGAGTTGCATAATTCCTTTAAAACGATCCAGCGAACTATGGTTATTATCCTGCGGGCGCCGGGTAATGCTTTCGAGTATCTCAAGCATCCGGCGCGTTCCTTCACGGCAGGGGATGCATTTCCCGCAGCTTGACTTCTGAAGGAAATCCATAAAAAAACGCGCGAGATCCACCATACAGGTATTATCATCGGCCACCACCAATCCCCCGGAACCCATAATGGCATCAATTCCTGCCAGGGATTCGTAATCGACTTTTGTGTCGAGATTTTCTTTAGCAATACAGCTCCCTGAGGGACCACCGATTTGGGCTGCTTTGAATGATCCGCCGTTTTTCATGCCCCCGGCGATATTATCAATAATCCGGCGGAAGGATGTTCCCATGGGGACTTCGATAAGCCCCGGCTGATTGATTTTTCCTGCTAAAGCAAAAATTTTTGTTCCCGGGCTTTTTTCTGTCCCTATCTGCGTGTACCAGTCAACCCCTTTTTTGAGAATTTTGGGTACGTTAGCCAAAGTTTCGGCATTATTTACAACGGTGGGTTTATTAAACAGGCCTTGCTGTGCCGGATAAGGAGGTTTGGGGCGAGGTATACCGCGCTTGCCCTCGAGGCTGTTGATAAGTGCTGTTTCCTCGCCCCACACGAAGGCCCCTGCGCCATTTTTGAGCTTGATTTGGATGTTAAAACCACTATCCAGAATATTATGGCCTAAAAGCCCGGCTTCTTTGCATTCGTTGATAGCTTCCCGCAGACGCTTTATGGCCAGCTCATAGGACGAACGGATATAAACATAACATTTGCTTGTGCCTATGGCATAGGCTGCTATAATTATACCCTCTATGAGCAGGTGAGGATTTCCCTCAATCAGGGCACGATCCATAAAGGCCCCCGGATCGCTTTCGTCTGCGTTGCACACCAGGTATTTTTGTTCCCCTTCAGCGTCGGCAGCTACATGCCATTTTTCACCGGTAAGGAAGCCCCCGCCCCCGCGACCTCTTAATCCGCTTTTGATAATTTCCTCGCGTATACCTGCCGGCGTGGTATATAGAATCGTGTTAGCCATGGCTTTATATCCGCCATGAGCCATATACTCATCAATGCTTACGGGATTTAGTATACCGCAATCTTCTAGCACTATCCGCTTTTGATTTTTATAAAAGGGTAGGTCTTCGATGTAAGGGATTTTTTCCCAGGGTTCTATGATAGGATTCTTAAACTGTCCGAGAATATATTTTGGTTCGTAGGTGATGTTAAAAGTAGCATCCAGGATTTCGGTGACTTTCTGAGGTGTAACCTTCTGATAGCTGATACGCGGACGCCCGGGTAGCTGAATATCTACTAGGGGTTCTGCCCAGCACATTCCTATGCAACCCACTTCGACCAATTCAGCATCCTGGTTGTTTTCTTCCAGGTATTTTTGGATTTGTGCAAAAGTTTCTTTAGCACCCGCCACCTGGCCACAGGTTCCACTGCCTACATAAATCACCGGCAGATCCACGGTTTCTCTGCGTAAACGTTTTACTTTACGCTCTACTTCCCCCGGCAATTCAATGGAATTGCTGAGCAGCAGATGCTCTACCATATTGTATGAAGCTAATTCATTATTCATTGTTCTTCATTGTTACGATACAATTGCAATACCTCTTTGATTTCGCCTGCCGTAGTGTTTTTGTAGTAAGCAGAGTTGATTCTTACAACAGGTGAGAGACTGCATGCCCCGATGCAGGGTGCTGCCTCCAGGCTGAACATACCATCATTGGTTTTTTGGCCGGGTTTAATAGCCAGTTGCTTTTCTATTTCCCTTAAAATTTCCTCGGAACCGTATATATGGCAGGCTGTACCATTGCAGACTTTTATGTGGTATTTTCCTTTGGAAGTGAAGCGAAACTGGTTATAGAAAGTAGCTATACTGTAAATCTTACTCGGAGGTAGGGAAAATTCCTGGCTGAGAACATTGATGGCCTCTTCGGGGATATAATCAAATGTTCCCTGGATCAACTGAAGCACCGATATTAGGTCTTCTCTTCCTGAAGGCCGGTACTCTGTTAAAATATTTTTTATTTTATCCTCCATTTTCCTAATCTCTTAACTCTTACAAATATAAGAAATACCATCTCATTTTGTTACAAAAATAACATTGTTATGATTTTAACATGATTGGTTGCTTGTCTATTATTTGTCATAAAGTAATGAATATCAATTCATAACCTAATTTTCAACGAATAGTTTGTAGTTTATTACCGCTCTAATTTATATGAGTTTAAAATAAAAGATCTCGCTTTTGAGATATAGCATTTTGCGAATCAATCATTTAAACAAAGATAAAGATAGAAAAAATTTTGTTAATAAAATAACAATTTAATGGTAAGCCTTCTGACTTTTATTACTTTTGAGGTGAGAATTATGAACGCTACGCATGAAATAGTAATTTGTCTCGGCAGCTCTTGTTTCTCAAGGGGAAACAAGAAGACCGTGCATGCTATCAGTGAGTTTTTGAAATCCCATTCACTGGAAGACAAAGTATATTTTCACGGGGCGCATTGTTTTGATCATTGCGAAAAGGGGCCGGTTATGAAAATTAATGATGAGCTCTATGAGCATGTGACCCAGGAAAAGGCGGTAGCTATCCTGGAAGAATATTTTGCGGGATGATAACTGAAAGTAGTGAGCGATGAGTAAGACGAAAGAAAAAGAACCGCTGGTCAAGATTATTCCTTCCAAATGTGAGGTATGTTATGCCTGTGTGAGAGCATGTCCCGTAAAAGCCATCACCCTTAAGGTGAACCAGGAATATCCGAAAATTGACCCGGAACGGTGCATCGGATGTGGTGATTGCATTGATGCCTGCACTCCCGGGGCTATTGTTTACCGGGATAATAAGGCCGGCACGAAGCATTTGCTAAAGAATTATAAGACAGCCGCCGTGGTTGATCCAAGTATTTCGGGAGAATTTGAAGATATTACGGATTATCGGAAGTTTGTCGAGATGATTCGTGCGCTGGGTTTTGTCTATGTCAATGAGGCTTCTTTTGGTATGGACCTGGTAGCCAGGAAGTATAAGGAATTGATGGATAATGAGCCGGGGAAATATTACATTACGGCCAATTGTCCGGCAATTGTTGAATATGTGGAAAAATATAAGCCGGAACTTTTAAGCAATGTAGCACCGATCATTTCGCCGATGGTAGCTACTGCTAAAGTTGTCAGGAAACGCTATGGAGCGAATCTGAAGGTAGTGTTTATCGGTCCTTGTATTGATGCGAAAGAAGATGCCAAAAGATATAGCGATGACGGCCAAATAGATTCGGTGATTACATTTCCCGAACTCCGCCAGCTTTTTGAGGAGCATGGGATCGATGAAAAGCAGGTGCATTTTTCCGATTTTGATGATCCTATAGGGTATAAGGGATCGTTATATCCCATAAGTAAGGCTTTTAAGGATATTGCGGGTATTGATGATGATATGCTCACAACACAGGAGCTTACCGTGGATGGAGGCGAACTTGCCCTCAACGCCGTAGAGACTTTTTCCACTTCCATTAATCAAATAAGACATCATTTCAATCTTTATTATTGCCAGGGTTGTATGATGGGACCCGGAACATCCCCCAACGGAGACCCGATTTACAGGAGGTCCCTGGTTACCGCTTATGCCCGTAAAAGATTGGAAGATTTTGATTTGGAAAAATGGGAGAAAGATATGGCCGAATTTGCCGATTTGGATTATTCGAGGCAATACAAGCCTAACGATCAGCGGTTGCCCAAACCACCCCGTGAAAAGGTGGAGGAGGTGCTGAAGCTGCTTGGCAAAGGTGATGAGAAATTTAACCTGAGCTGCGGGGCCTGTGGCTATAAGTCCTGCCATGAGCTTGCCGAATCGGTGGCTAATGGCATCGCCAAAACGGATATGTGCATTCATCATTCGATGAAAAACCAGAAAGAATATATTCAAACCCTCAAAAAAACCAATGAAAAGCTTTCTGAAACGCAGAAAGCGCTGAAGGAGTCGGAGAAAAAGGCGAGGGAAGAACAGCAGAAAAGCGAGGAGTCGCTAAAGACCACTTCTGCTGTCCTGCAGGAGCTTTCAGCCGGAGTGGTAGTGGTCAACAATAAGCTTAAGATCGTGCAGTCCAATAAGCGATTTATCAATCTTATGGGGCCGGATGCTGCCGAAATCAATGAAATTATTCCGGGACTTGTGGGGGCGGACCTTAAATCATTGCTGCCCTATCAATTTTATAACCTGTTTTCTTATGTCCTGAACAACAATGAAGCTATTCATAACCGGGATGTCCATTTCAATGACTCCTTCCTGAATGTGAATATCTTTACTATTAAAAAGCACAAGATAGTCGGGGGAGTGATTCGCGACCTGCAGGAGCCGGAGGTACGTAAGGAAGAGGTCATCAACAGGGTAACGGAAGTTATTGACCAAAACCTGGAGCTTGTTCAGCAAATCGGGTATATTCTCGGTGAAGGGGCTTCAAAAACCGAACAGATGCTCAATTCCATTATCGAATCCTATAAAAAAGGGGATAAAGAGTGACTAGTAACGAGTTTCCTTATATTGAGGTAAAGCATGAATCGAAGAATCATGAGGGGGAACGCATCTGCGGGGATGTTTTCCTTAGCCGTCGCATTAAAGAGGAAAAGCGGACAATTGTTGTATTATCCGATGGGCTGGGGCACGGGGTAAAAGCCAATATCCTGGCTACACTTACCGCGAAAATGGCGTTGAATTTTACCCAGGAGCACAAGGATATCGAGCGTATTGCCGAAATCATCATGAATACTTTGCCTATCGATAGTGAGCGGAAAATTAGCTATGCCACTTTTAGTATTGTTGACATCGAAGAAGACGATAAGACCCGTATTCTGGAGTTTGATAACCCCGAAACGCTTATTCTTAGAGGTGATAAGCTAGTGGATATACAGTGGGAATATATCACCCTTAAGACGGAAAAACATAAGGACAAGCAGTTGCGTAGCTACAGCTTCTATCCCAGGCAGGAGGATCGTATCGTGATGACTAGCGACGGGATAACCCAATCGGGCCTTGGTATGGGCACCTATCCTTTCGGTTGGGGAGAAGATAACCTTAAGACTTTTGTTCAGCAGCTTGTATCCAACGAGCCCGATATGTCGGCGGAATTGCTGGCGAGGAAGGTTGTAAACATGGCGCACAAAAACGATCAATACAAAGCCAAGGATGATACTAGCTGTGCTGTGATTTATTTCAGGCGCCCCAGGCGCTTGTTGCTGTGCACAGGCCCTCCCTATGAAAAAGATAAAGACCCGAAACTCGCTTCGGAAGTAAGTAATTTTGACGGTAAGATTGTCATCAGTGGCGCTACTACTGCTGACATTATTTCAAGAGAACTGGATAAAAAGATTACCGACAGTTTCGAGTTTCACGATCCCGATCTGCCCCCGATTTCTTATATGGACGGGATAGATTTGGTGACTGAAGGGATACTCACCCTTAGTAAAGTAACCGATATTCTGAAAAACTATAGTAACAAAACAGATTTGGGAAAAGGACCGGCCGATTCTATTGTCAAGTTATTGCTCGAAAGCGACGAGATACATTTGATAATCGGAACCCGAATCAATATCGCCCACCAGGATCCTAACCTGCCTGTGGATCTCGAAATCCGGCGAACGGTGGTGAAAAGAATTGCTGCCTTGCTGGAAGAGAATTTTCTGAAAGAAGTGAAGATAAGGTATATTTGAGTTTGTGGGTTTTTAAGTTTTTAAGTTTGTAAGTTTGTAAGTTTGTAGGTTTGTAGGTTGTTTGTGTTTAGGTGCTTAGGTGCTTAGGTGTTTAGGTGTTTAGGTGTTTAGGTGTTTAGATTTTGGACTTGTCTGTATGTTTAGGATGAGTCAGTAGTCATTTAATCGAAGCTAGTAATTGAGAGTAATTTGTTTCGCTTGTCCTATGAAATGCGAAGAATGAGCATATTTCATTGGGGCGTAATTTAATGTAATTAGTTGCCATTGAGAACAGCTAAGCCGAATTAACTTGCAATTAAGAGCCATATATCGTTCGTGCCTATGGCACTTTGGTGCATAAGCTGTATTTCTACCCCGGATTGAAACCCGGGGTTACAAGATGAATCATGCCTAGTGGCATTATTGTATTCATCTTTCAATAAGCTTTTCCAATAGTATTTCAGTTATTAAAACTTTTTGAGTGTTTTTTCTGCAAAAATGCCGACAGGCATGGTCGATTTTGTAGCCCCGGATAGATAGTCCGGGGAAAAACGTTTGTATTGGTGTTTGAATGCCATAGGCATGAAATATATAAAGTTTTAACCCGAATATTAAGATTATTTGCGGGAGAAGAGCAGATACCCCGGTTTCATTTTTTTATATTATTGAATAAGGCTTGTAAATACTCAATAAATTCGAGCGGATTGTATTTATAGAAACAAAGGATATGTTGAATAATTAATATGCCGTCAGAAGCAATCCATACAATCCGATAAGCCGCGTATGACAGTAGGTTCGAAAATTGCAAATCGTTTTATGTTTAAGTTCGTTTAAGTTTGCAACTTCTTGTGCTAATTGTTAACTCACCTCAGAGAATATCCGGCATCTTAGTTATCACTCTTATGCTCTTTCGCTATCTCGCCTTTAAAACCCTTTTAAATTAACCGGCTATGTCGATAGCGGATAATGATTTTTTCCATCTTTGACCAAAGCTTTTAACTATGCACTGGATAGAAATCGTTTCTGCCATTTTAGCCGTAATTTTTCTATTGTTTTTGCTTACAGGTGTCGTTTTTTCAATAAGGGAAAGGGAAAGACGAGCTGCGGGTTTATTTCTGGTTGCGATGATCGTGCTTCCGGCGTTTTTATTAGTCCCTTTAGTTATTGAAAATGAGATAGTGTTTGTGGTTTGGGGTAGCCTGGAGGCTTTGGGTGTTTTGTTGATAATAGGTTCTATGCTGCCCATTAACTTCAGGAAACCAATAACCTGGGATAGATATGTCAAACAAATTGACGAGCGGACCATTATGTTTTCACGAAACCTCCTTAAGGAAGGCACTGAAGCTTATGAGACATATTACCGTCTCTATCCTCAACATTTGGAGCCGGATAATCATTTCCGTAAGTTCCCCGGACTGATGAGTCCTGAGGCACGCTATTTTAATCCGGCTACGTTTTATGCTGCCGAGGCTACCTTTAACATCATCGAACACCTCAGAGATATGGCCGACGGGAAGCCTTCAGCAAAAAGAATACCGGTTGAAGCACCTGTGCTGACCCGCTTTTTGAACCAATGGACGCAAAAGTTGGGTGGTGTTTCGTTTGGTGTTACCCGGCTTCAGGAATATCATAAATACAGCCATGTAGGCCGCGGCCGTGACTCCGAGGTATACATTCAACCAGTAAACTAGCTCTAAAGTTCTTTCATCTTTTTTTGCCCGCAAGGCCTGCGCAAAAAGATGGAAGGCAATCGGTCCTGCTCCATACTTTTCGCTATAATTCGCCCAAAATTCGCGTTAATTCGCAACAAATGCACACTGAACTCTTCTTAAAGCGACGTTTTATTTGCGGCATGCTCTTTTTCAAGTAGTGAGCGGGATATTCTGCGGCCATGAGCCGGATAATAGTATTCCTTGCCATAATTGAGAAGGTTTTCCCAGCTTTTGGGAAGCAATGTGGCATCGTCAGTGAATGGTGGGTGGATTTTACCGGCAGGGAGGATAGGAATATTGAACATAGCATCACCGACAAAAGCATTGGGGGAGGAGTTATCAATGACAGATACCGAGCCATGGGTATGTCCGGGTGTATGGATGATTGTGAGCGGAAAACCGTAATCATCCATTGGAAATGCATGGTCTCCTAATAAATAGTCCGGTTTGACGGGGTTAAACCACTGTTTCCCTTCCAGGAATTGTTTTCCCAGCGCTGACATAATTTTTCCCAAAGGAGTATAACCGCGTGGTATGGTCACAATTCCCTGTTCAATAGCCGGGGCTTCCAGTTTATGGATGATTATTCCGGCGCTGGAGGCTTTTTGAATCGGATGCAGTGTTCCGATGTGGTCGTGATGGGCATGAGTAAGGATAATGGTTTCTATTTGCTCCGGTAATATATTCCATTGCCGAAGGGTTCTGAAAAAATGTTCTTCTTTTCCTGTTACGCCTGTGTCTATCAGAACATACTTCTCGTTTACGGGACCCAAAAGATAGGTGTTGCAAAACCCCATTTTGATAGTTCTCACTTGCATAGTCTTCTATTATTTGAATATAAAATTACAAAGAATTGAAATGAATATGCTCCCGCAAGGCATCTATTCTTTTTTCAGAATAGGTGCGGTAGATACGAGTGGTTTTTCCACTGTTGATGTAGAGCTTGTAGTGCCTGAGCGCCGGGGTTTTATCTTTGTAATAATGATCGTAAACTCGTGCCAGGTGAAAGAGCAGAATAGGTTTGTTTGTGATTTGGTAGCCTTTCCGGAAGGTTTTTATGGCTTTGGGGAAATTTTTAAGGTCTTCCAGTGCAAAGCCTTTGTGAATAAAATACCGGTGATAGTTGCCGGGAATGGCTCGGCTAATTGCTTTTTCGAATGCTGCCAGGGATTTTTCCCACTGTTTGGTTTCGCGGTAACCGATAGCCAGATAGTAGTGAAGCGTCGGGGACATATCTTTCTTTGACAGTTGTGTTAACCAATCTATGGCCTCATCGTAGATTTTTAGTCTGAAATAAGCTACACCGGTCATTTTCACAACATTCTCAGAGAGTTCCCCAACAGAATTCATTTTGTTACCGTAGTGTATGACTTCCTGGTAATTTCTGAGCTTGTAATGCGCTTTAATCCTTAATTTTTGGAGTTTTCTATGGGA
>JAIPAH010000050.1 GCA_021740175.1 Bacteroidales bacterium | reverse complement strand
GGATGGGATACCCTTTATTCAGCTCCTCACTAAGTTCCATTTTCCAGATATCCTCGCTGTTACTATCATCATTCGGGTTATTTTTGAAGTCCCACGCTTCATC
Source organism: Bacteroidales bacterium (assembly GCA_021740175.1). GTDB lineage: Bacteria > Bacteroidota > Bacteroidia > Bacteroidales > JAIPAH01 > JAIPAH01. Next base: position 18,913 of record JAIPAH010000050.1, on the reverse strand, counting down.
CAGTCCTGCGGTAGTCAAGTCGGTAAAGGTGGCCACGTCTTTCATCTCGGAGGTGGTTTTCCCGGTGCCTCCATCACTGTTGCTTTGCCCGGAAGTCTCGATATCCCAGAAGGAGTTAACCACTGCTGTTTCCGCGTAGTGTCTCCTTCCGACTAATCCGCCAAGCTCCAGGTCTGTGCCACTCACATTTCCGGTGGCGTAGCATCTTCTGGTGGATGACATTGTCGCCCAGCCGATTAAGCCGCCGCCCCGTGCCGATGTAGCCGTAACATCACCCCGGGCATAGCTATCTTCTACATGAAAGCCATAATCAGTATTCATCTCCTTACCAATTAGTCCGCCCACATAAGACAGGCCATAGACATCTCCCGTGGCATAACATCGCCGGATATCTCCTGTATTCCTTCCTACAAGTCCTCCAACATGTGAATATCCTGAAACGTGACCTACAGCATAAGAATCTTTTACCGTGCCTGAAGTAGTTCCGATAAGGCCACCCATATATTGTGCGTCGGTATTGGGCAATACAACATCCGAATGACAGGAATCTACTACGGCTTGACTACTGCCTATCAGCCCGCCTACGAATCTGCCGGTAGACTCAATGATCCCGGAAGCAGTGCAATGCCTTACTTCATTTTCTTCACCAAATTGCGATGTTGCAAGCCCAATTAGCACCCCCACGCGATCATTTCCTCTGATATCGGCGTCGGTAATATGGAGGTTGCTGATAAGGTTCGGGACTGTCCCTCCAAAAAAGCCTACCGTGCTTTGTTCGGGGCGATTGATGTAAAGGCCGTCGATTGTATGGTTTTGCCCCCTGTAAGTACCCGAAAACCTGTTGTAAAAATTATATTCACCTATCGGGCTAAATTTTGCACCGCTATTATAGAAATCACCCCCGGATTGAAAGTCAGCGTCCGTAAAGACAATATCGCTTGTTTGCTCATAATTCGCTGACCAATCGGCATTGCTGTTTTCTGAAAGATACAAAAGATGCTGCTTGGTAGAAATCTCCAGCCTGCCATCCCCGTCGCTGTCGACCGGTTCGGTTCCCTGGGCCATTAAATTTCCTGCTGTAAACATCGCCAGCAGCGATAGTACCATGAGTCGCAAGAACGCCTTGCGTGCGTTTTTCCGTTTGTGTGTAAATGTTTGCTCCATTGTTCTATTGTTGTTATTTGGTTATTTGCTCCAACTGCGTTTGTGGTTTTGTTGCAGGTGCGAGGAGATTGTGAAAGGTGTTTTAGGAAATAATCGTTTTGGTTCCGGGTTTCGGGTCCCGGGTCTCGAGTAACCTCGGGTTGGACATATTAATGAGTCATTAGCGCTGAAGCGCGTCATTCCTGGTCATTCGGTTGAGAAGCATGGAGCATGGGGCTTGGAGCTTGGAGAGTAATTTGTAGTAATTGATGGTAATTGGTTGTATGATTGTATGATTGTATGGATGTATGGATGTGTGGTTTCGGGTTACCTTAACCTGCCAGCCTTTAAAGTTGGCTTTAAGGGCGGAACGGGATGGCAGGTTTTTGATTCACCTCTGAACGATAGTTTTTGCCGCAAAACGGCAAATTGGGGCTTTCGGCTTAAATCTCATGATTAAAATACTCCGCAAAATCTATTTCGCCGGGGAGGTCCATTTTTTTTCGGAGGCGTTGGCGGCTTTTTTTCACGGCCGAAGGGGTGATGTTTAGGACTTGGGCGATTTCCTTGGAGTTGAGATTGATTTTCAGGTAGGCCGCCAGGCGCAGGTCGTAGTCGGTGAGGTCGGAGAATTTGTTACGAAGTTTATCGAAAAAGCCGGGATGGACCTTCTCAAAATGCATCATCAACTGTTCCCATTCTTCTTCATTGGAGTAATTGGTGCTCAGTAACCGGCTCACCTTTTTGTTTATTTCATCGCCCTGCGTGGATTGGGAGATTTGCTGGATTTCCTCCAGGAGTTTGTTTTTGTTGGATATCTGCATAGCCGAGGCGGCCAGTTCGCGATTTTTGATTTCCAGGTCTTTTTGGTATTTCTCTTCCCGCAGGCGGCGGATTTCTTTCTCGGACGAAACCCGTTGTTCGTACTCCTTAATTTCCAGGTGGGCCTTTTCCTTCTCCGTTTCGCGTAACTTCTTTTGCCGTTCCACAGCCCGTGAGCGGGTTCGGAGCAACTTGACCAATAAAAAAACGACAATCATCAGCGAGACGATCCCAATCAGCGAGATCACCAGGTAGGCCCTTTGGCGGGCTTTTTCATGTTCTTGTTGGATGACCTCGTTTTTGAGCCTGATATTTTCTTTTTCCTTACGCGTGGCTTGATATTTTTTTTCCAACTCCTGGGTGGTCTGTATCATTTCGGTGTTGCGTATGGTGTCATGGAAGGTCTTGTATTTTTTATAGGTTTCCAGAGCTTTTTTATGGGAACCTGTTTTTTCATGATATTTCGCCAGGGTCCTATAGTACACTTCTTTATGCGGATTGGACCGTAAGTCCGACTTTTTTTCTTTTAATTTTTGAATGTAAAAGGATGCCGAGTCTAAGGCGTTTTGGTCCAAATGCAACCGGATTAAGTAGGACAACGAAAAGATATGGTTTTTAACATCTCCTACCGCAGAACTCATATTTATAGCCTGTAGGTAATATGCTTTTGCCTTATTTGTCTGGTTTTTTTCTGTATATAATTTCGCAATGGAATATAAAGAAGACCCCAGTTTTCGCTCCAGGTGATGTTCTTTTTTCAGCCTGACCGCTTTCCTGAAATACTTCAATGCAGTATCCGGTTTGTTTCTGCTTTGAAATATATTTCCATAGTTATGATACAAGCGCGCCAGGTTTTGTTGATCGCCCCTTTCCCTATACAGATTTTCAGCCTTCTTATAGTATCGTAATCCCCGTGTAGTATCTCCGGACTCCAGGAGCGAAATGCCCAGATTCATCAAAATCCCTGATTTGGATCGTGTACTTTCTTTGTCATCCCTGTTTTTTAGTAGGTTCAGCGCTCTTAAATTATAGGTAACGGCGCTGTCATTATAATTTAACTTCTGATATACATTAGCCAGTCCCCGCAAAGAGTTCGCGATAGCTAAGGTGTCTTTCATTTGCCGGTATATTTTCAGCGTTTTCCGGTTGATGGAGATACACTTGACGTAATTGCCAAGATGGAGATTGACGATAGATCGTGCAGTATAAACATTAGCCAGCAAGGTTTTGTCGCCGGTCTTTTTAGCCAGGACCAATGCAGTATCCTGATAATGCAGGCTGCTGTCGGGCATAGCCAGGTAATAATATCCGGCGCCGAGATGCAGCGCCAGGCGGGCCCTGACTTTAACATCTGTGATAGAGTTATCATAAAAATATTTCCCGGCGGTATCTACGGATGTTCGGGGTTGTTCGACATAAATGGTGTCAAGATAATTCAAAAGGCTGTCTGTATTCATCATGGATTGAGGCAATACTTCGGGTTGAAAGGTTATGAAAATCACACAAAAAATACCCCATTTTATCATAGGAAGCATCCCCTTTTCGATAGACCGGAAAAGCGATTTACTCAGATAATATCTTTTGATACAGAAATTCATTATTAAAGATATCACATATAATTCAAATTTAATCATTTTTCTTCTTACATGAAACCATGCTGCCGGGAAAAACGATAGGTTAGCTGAGGAGCGATCATTTGCTTCACGTCATTGATTTCGAATTCCGGGTTTCGGATTCCGGATTCCGTATTTTGGGGTCTATCCGATTGGTTGAATGGTTGAATGGTTGTATGGATGGTTGGGTATTTCGGATTTCGAATTTCGGATTTATGCGAAGTGTGTTTATCAATTCTGAAGCATTGAGTGTTCCGAGGGTAAGAATTCTGATTCTGCCTGTGTTAAGTTTTAACAAATATAGATGTTATGCATTATGTATGCAAATTATCTTAAATATAATTGCAAATTATCTTAACTAATTCATTGAAGCATTCAAATAAACACAAATAGGCTTCAAATTAACTTCATGTCTGTTCTTTTTTATCCTTAGCTTCCACCTCCTTCCGGAAGTATTGGTACAGGCTGTGATTGCCGTGGGTGGGGGCGACCATGTGGGTGGTGAGCACTGAAGTAAAGAAAGCCACGGGTTGGTAGGTGGCCTCGGAGGTGAGGTGGCGAAGGAGCCATAGCGCGCCGCGCACTATCTTTAAGGGGATATGAATCAGCCGGGGTTTTTTGCCGAGCGCCCGGAAAGCCAGACGGGCGATTTCGTTGTGGGTGAAGACCTGTGGGCCACCTACGGGGACTACCCGCTGATAGGTGTGCAGATGCTGGAGGCATACACGGGCCAGGTCGGTTCCGTGGATAGGGTTGATTTGATAATCGCCTTTGCCCAACAGCCATACCAGGCTATGCCGCGCCATGTTGAGGTAGGAGCGGATGTCGCTAAAAAAACCGTTGGGTTCGATAACAGTGTAGTTCAGGGGGGTCTCCCGCAGCAATTCGACAAAGGAGAGCTTCGCCCTGACACCCTGCAACGCTCTTAACTGCCGGGCATTGAAAACCGAAATGTAGATGAATTTTTTCACCCCGGAATGCATAGCGACTTTCAGCAAATGGTTGTTCCCTTTAAAATCCACATCCCAGTAAGATAGCCCGTCCTTTTGCCGGGTGATGCCGATAGTGGAGATGATATAGTCGATGTCATTAAATACCTCCGGTAGGGTTTCGGGCCGGGTGACTTCAGCCTTGATGATATGGGTGATGTACCCGGTTAAGGGCTTGAGTTTGGCCGGATTCCTGACCAACACACATACGGTGTATCCCTGCTTCCAGGCCTCCTTAACCAAATGACTCCCTAAGTATCCTGTGGCCCCGGCTATGAGGATTTTCTCGGGCATGTTTTATGGTTTTTGATTGTGTTCTATGAACTACTCTTCCATCTCGTTCTTCAACTTCCGGCGGTAGTCATAGACTTTCTTGCCGCCATAGGCCGCTCCCAGTGAAAGGAGTATAATAATACCGGAGCCAATCGGGGCGCTACCGTTGCTGTTATTCTCCGTGTTTTGACTGCCTGAGCTTCCGCCCGGAGGTGGGGGTGGAGCCGTCCCCTTCCCCTGCGCATGGATTTTGAAGGTTAGAAAAGCCAGCACAAGCGCCAGTAGAATGGTTTTTATGATTTGTCTATTGATTCTCATGGTGTTGATTGTTTATTTGTTCGTTGTTTGTATTTCGGATTTCGGATTTCGGATTTCGCATTTATTTGATTAATATTTTTCCTGTCTTTACTCCCGAAGGCTTAATAACCTTTGCAATCACATAGCCTGAAGCTGAATGCACCGGTAAGTTGGCGAGTGATGTAGCCCTGATACGATGTTTGGACAGCAATTGCCCGTAAGTGTCGTATATTTCCACCCGGCCGCTTTCACGGGCTGCTTTCCCCTGCGAGCGGATGTAGAGGTGATGGCCGTGGGCATAGATTTTCATCAGTCCGGGATTATTCGTTGTCTCATCTATTCCTATATCGGTTTTATTGAAATGCAACAGGAAACGATCAGGGGTGTCCGCGGTATCGGCTGCAAACGTGTAAAGACTATCCTGCTTCAAATCATGTACCGTCCCGTTGTCCAGGTCTTCCAGCTTCACCGTAACCCCCGTCAGGTGAGTAAAATCAGCCGAGAGTGTTTGCTCGCCTTCCGTACCGGGCACATAGTTTAGTGCAACAGTTCGACCCTGTTCTCCTAAGGTGGGGGGGTAATCGATGCTCAGTTTTCTGTCTTGTTCTGTCAGGTATAATTGTGGGGCTTTTGCTCCGCCAAAGAGTTTGCTGGCATCGTAGCCATTGTCGAAAGATGGTGTGCCTTCCGGGCCGAAACTGACCCATACTTCATCCACACCATTTTCATGTATGGCTTCCAGGATTAGATATTTTGAATATCCGTTAGTGTGATCAGCCTTTTTGTAAAAACTTTGTGAGTTGTGCGTTTTAGCATTGGCCGGAATTGTCAGGGTGGGCGAAGATGCCGTAGCTCTGACAAAAAAGCCCTGGCCCTCCGGTATGATTCCGTTCTTCATTGAACCGCCTCCGGCCTGGGTGCGATTCACATAGTTATTCTCTGAATTTTTCCAAATCCAAATAGTGGATTCCATGTTGGTAAGCCCCCATGTTCCCGATTGAAAATCCACCGCGCTGGTAAAGGGATTCCCTACCAGGTTGAACCCATGTGAATCATCCGTAAAATCAATTCCCGGTGAATAATCGCTGGTTTGGATCTCACCTGTCATGGTACCTGTGGCGTTTGATTTAGTAGATTCATCTAACCATATCGAATAGCCCTGGCCAAGGTTCAGCGTGGTGGATAGGTCGGTGATGTAGGTCCAGGCATCGTCGCCGGTTTCGGCTTCGCTGTGTTGCGTAATCCAGCATTGGGGATTATCGTTCCAGTAAAAGTCTTCAGCGGTGGCACCATAGACCGGCGGGGTTATGAAATGCCATGCCGCGTCGGTAAGGTAGCGTTGTACGGTAACATCGCCTGAGGCGGTGCCGTTTACAATAAGCGATCCCGTGCCCGAAGCATCGGAAGCGATCGTTAAATCCGCTGCCCCTTTGGCCGTGGCTACGGTAAGGTCTTCCGCTATGGTGAGCGCTTTGCCGGCATTTATAGTGAGGGTGGCATCGGCATTCATGATGAGATGTTCACAGGTAGCAGGTGAACCCGGATCGTTGTCAACAACCACATTGCTGGTGCCGGGAAGAGTTGCAACAAACCAATCGCCGCCGGGAAGGTTTTGCGGGTCCCAGTTAGCGCTATTGTCCCACATAGAATTTGTATTCCCCTGCCAGGTGACTTCTCCATAAGAATGTTCATAGGCGCCCATATCAGGATAAGAACCCGCCGGTGTCGGGCGGGTATTCCCGTCGATGTCCACCGATGGGGCCCCCGAGGAGGTCCCAACCCCTATACAGCTTATATGCGATGGGGAAGCAGGAATGCTAAAATCCCCTGCATCTGTAGGAGCATTGGAGGGATCGATTGGGGTGGTAAATCCGGGATTTGAATTGATGTTATTGCTGTAAGTGGTTGTTCCCGTAGCGGCGGCACCGCCAAAACCGCTTTGTCCCTCTTCAATGTCACAATAGGTGATGGAATAGCTAATATCATCCTCCGTGTCTTCTTCATCATGATATATTTCATTACCTGCACCGGAGGCGTTATTTTGCCAAAGGATACAATTAGTTAGCGTATATGAAACCTCCCCACCGTCTTCGAAATTATATACAGCCCCACCATCTTGTGTGGCTTTGTTACCTGTGAGCGTACAGTTGAATAAGGTGGGTTCGCTGTCAGAGGTTACGGATTCGTTATAGAACCCCCCACCGTATGCAGCTTGATTTCCGGAGATCACACAGTTAATTAGGTCCGGATTGGCATCCCGTCCATTTGCCTTATTGTAAAATCCCCCTCCTTGATCTCCCGATTCGTTTCCTTTGATAAAACACTTTCTTAATACAGGATGACTATGGTTAGGACTTGCACCGGAATAAGTGACATTCCAAATACCGCCTCCGTCACCCGTAGCATCGTTGTTTTTAATGATACAGTCTTCCAATACGGGGTCCGAAGGGTCGGAGGAAGCTATATATCCTATTCCTCCGGCTTGTTCCTGAGCTTGATTGTTTTTGATAGTGCAGTTAGTAAGGTTGACGGTTCGATATATACAATAAATTCCGCCTCCGCGCCCAAAGGGTTCACCCGTATCTTGATAAACCGTATTATCGCTTATGGTACAACCTTGAATGGTTGTTATTTTTTGGGAACCTTTTACTAATAGGCCACCACCTGTGGAGTGCGATTCATTATTCTTGATTGTAGTATTTAACAAAACGGGGAGGCTTGATTCGTTTTTAATACCATCGATGCAAACACCTCCACCTCCTTGTAGCCATTCATCTCCCCATACTGTATTATTTTTGATTGTACAATCCTCTATTTGAATAGTGTTTGGATCGCTGTTCGTAATATAAATGCCTGCTCCGGCAGTTTCTGCTCCATTATGTTCAATAATGCAATTTTTAACCCTAACCGGAGCGGAACAAGTGTATACGTCAATTCCCGCACCGCTATATTGACTAGTCCAGGCATATCCATCCTTGATTGTGCAGCTTTGTACTGTGGTAGTAGCGCTCCCACTGGTATTGCTAATAGTGACAACATTATAACTATTATCATCCCAGGTACCGTTTTGTTGAATCTCACCACTAAGCGTAGTAGTGTATTGGTCAGGATCATAAGTCCATACATAATCTGAACCTGACAGATGAACTTCGTATCCCCCTTTCACAGTAATGCCCTCCGGAATGTCGAAAAACTCAGAACGATCATCATCGGTATGATTGGTTCCATTATCAGGATAATAGGTACCTTGGGCAATCTTGATCACGTCTCCCGAGCTAGCCTTATCAAGAGCAGTCTGTAGATATGTTTCGGCAGAAGGATCAGTTGAACCAACTTTGTAAGTGGTGGCGAATGAGATCACAGGCACAGTGATGAACACGAACATGATTACTAAAAGTCTTTTTATGTTACCGGTTATAAATGTTTTTTCTTGGGTTTTCATAAGGTTTTCTCCTTTCATAGTTTTTGTGGCTAATGTAATTTATCCGGTGTTATATCATTAAATAAGGGGGTAGGACAATGGTAAGACATCCGCTTAAAGGGGGTAGGACAATAGTAGGACATCCGGGAAGCAAGGGGCATGGAGCGGAGAGCTTAGAGTAGGAATAATAAGCTAAGTTTGATGTTCTTTGTTTTTTGTTCCACGTTCCTTGTTCCGTGTTTCGATGTCTTGTGCCTCAGGTTTCGAGTTAGAGAGTAATTTGTAGTAATACCTGAAGATGGGTTCGGATTTATTTTTTTAAAACGTTTTCGAAACAGATATTGTCATCAAAGGCTGATTAATTGTAATTTAGCGGATTGGATTTAATCAATAACAAGAAAAATAAAACAATTATGAGCAGAATTTCAGATATTCAAGCCCGTCAGGTTCTCGATTCACGAGGACATCCCACAGTGGAAGTAGATGTGATTACCGATGAAGGAATTTTTGGTCGTGCCTCTGTTCCTTCGGGAGCTAGTACAGGTGTTCACGAAGCCGTGGAATTGCGCGACGGTGATAAAAATGCTTTTCTCGGGAAAGGCGTACTTCAAGCTGTCAAGAACGTCAATACGACCTTGAGGGAGGAGCTGACAGGTATGGATGTGATTGATCATGTAGCCATTGACCGAAAAATGATTGATCTGGACGGCACGCCTAATAAAGGGAAAATGGGCGCCAATGCCATTTTGGGCGTTTCGTTGGCTGTTGCCAAAGCGTCTGCCCAGGAGACCTATCAGCCGCTGTTTCGCTATGTGGGAGGTGTGAATGCCACAACCCTTCCTATCCCGATGATGAACATCCTCAATGGAGGTTCTCACGCCGATAACAGTATAGATTTCCAGGAATTTATGATCATGCCGGTGGGTGCCGATAGTTTTAGGGGTGCCTTGAAAATAGGTGCTGAAGTGTTTCATAACCTCAAAAAAGTGCTTAGTAAAGGAGGCTATTCCACGAATGTCGGTGATGAAGGGGGATTTGCTCCCAACCTGAAATCAAACGAAGAAGCGCTTAAGGTTGTTATGCAGGCCATCGAGCAGGCCGGCTACAAACCGGGGGAGGATGTTTATATTGCCCTTGACCCGGCCGCTTCGGAATATTATGATACCGAAAATAAGGTCTATCATCTGAAATGGTCGACCGGTGATAAGCTAACTCAGGATGAAATGGTCGATTATTGGGCCGGTTGGGTTGAAAATTATCCCATTATTTCCATCGAAGATGCGATGGCTGAGGATGACTGGGATGGTTGGAAAAAACTAACCGATAAGCTGGGTGATAAAATTCAACTGGTAGGAGACGATCTTTTCGTCACCAATACGAATCGCCTGCAGGATGGTATCGACAAAGGAGTAGCCAACTCCATTCTTATCAAGGTGAACCAGATTGGGACGCTTACTGAAACTATCAATGCTGTGCAACTGGCAAAAAATCATGCTTACACCTCCATAATAAGTCACCGTTCGGGAGAAACGGAAGATACGACGATTGCAGATTTAGCTGTGGCGCTGAATACCGGGCAGATAAAAACCGGCTCAGCCAGCCGCTCCGACCGTATAGCCAAGTATAACCAATTGCTTCGCATTGAAGAAATGTTAGGTGATACGGCCATTTATCCAGGGAAATCATTTAAATATGCCAGGTAAGGGTATGAATTGTGAGTCCAGTCTAACCCCTAATCCCGAAGCTTCGGGAATAGAGGGGACTTTTGCAAGCTGCTGATTTTTAGTAATTAGTGTCTGTCTATAAAATATCCATCCATCACACACCCCTCTAACTCTCCGCCTGAGGCGGAGAGTACCAGCTACCCCGCTGGCTGCGTGAGGCTTTCTCCGCCTCAGGCGGAGACTAAGGGGTGTGCGGAGGAAGTGATAAAATTCAGACTTTATAGACAGACACTAATTAGGGATAAAAATGTTAAAAATAAGTAGTTTGATGGCTTTTTAGACCAGACTCAATTGTTGAATTATAATAACGAATAAAATTCTTGCGGCTTTTCTGAATAAGAAGGGCCGCATTTTTTATAAAATTTTGTATCTTTCTGAAAGAAAATATTCCATCGAAATGGCACATATCCAATGGGAACATAAAACCTTTGAGGAGTTTACACTGAACGAATTTTACCGCTTAGCCGCTTTGCGTGTGGCGGTATTCGTTGTGGAACAGGAATGTGCCTACCAGGAGCTGGATTATAAAGATTTTGAAGCCATACACCTGGTGGGGTATCTCGACGGACGACCGGTGGCTTATTGCCGGATTTACGGGCAAACCGAACGAAAAATTCATATAGGTCGTGTTTTGGTAGAGAAAGAATTAAGAGGAAAACGCGTAGCTTATGAGGTGATGGAAAAGGCTCATGAAATTATAAACAGTGAATTTGAGCATGTGAAAACAATTGCCATATCCGCTCAGAAATATTTAAAGCCTTTTTATCAGAAAATAGGCTACCGGGTGAGAGGGGCGGAATACCTGGAAGATGGTCTGCCTCACGTTGAGATGCATAAAGCTCTTTAATCAAGTGATTTTTGGGTTATAGCCTGATGGGATATTTAATTCCATGCGTGTCCCGGCTGCTTTTCCGTTCTTATATAAATCAAATATTTTCAAGTGAATTTTCTCTTTTCTGTGAACTTTGTTAAGATAATTTATAATCTGGTACAAAAGCTTTATGGAATTCCCCGAGTTTCCCAGTTTATCCATACCGGAGGCTTTTTCGCGCCCCACTCCGTTATCCTCCACGCTTATATGGATATTATCGTTATAGTTGGCAATATTCAGGGTGAGATAACCCCCTTCATTTAAGGGCATTAAACCATGGCGAATAGCATTATCCACAAAAATTTGGATGATTTGTTTGGGGACCATAGTCAGGCCGTTTATATTTCCCTCCCTGTTAATCGTGTAATCGAATTTTTCTTTAAAGCGGTATTTTTCAAGGATAAGATAATTTTGTGTTAATTCGAGTTCTTTATCCAGTTGATGAAGCAGGGAATTCTTATCATCAAATTCAAACCGGAGTACTTTAGCGAAAATGGTAAGCTGTTTATGAGCTTCTGAACAATCATTTCTAAGAATAGAAGCCGAAATGGAGTTTAGGATGTTAAAAACAAAGTGGGTATCCAATTGTTTTTGGATAAAATTGACACATAGCTGCATATATTGATGGCGCCTTGCAAATCTTTTTTCATTGAGCTTTTGAATGAATATTCCACCCAATAAGAAAACCAAAAAAACATAACCCGAGTAACTCAAAAGCAGCGTTCTATTGTCATATTTATTTAAAATCCCCGGCTCGAGCCCTAAAATCAGCAGCGGAGGAGCCACGGCAATAAAGGACTGGGTCAATACTCTAATTATTTGTGTGATAACTTCATTAGTGAATTTTGTATTCATAATCGTAAGGGATATATATCTTTATTAATGTGCCAGCAGGCTTCTGATTATCAAACAAATCAATTATCCGGTAAGAAATTTTTTGTTTGTTGTATTTATTAAAAATATTAATATACTCATTGATATTATTGATTCCTTTACCGGTGTTCTGCGTGTTTTTCCGTGCAGCGGCGGTTCCACGTCCTATGCCATCATCCTGGACAATGGCCTCAATCCCTGCTTCATCCCCGGTGATTTGAATTTTCATAAATCCTTTCCCGGATTTGGGCTTAATTCCATGCTTAAAGGCATTTTCTACAAAAGATTGAATAATCATTTTCGGGACATGATGCGACAAATCAACATCATCTTCTATTTCCAGTTGATAATCAAATTTGTCTACAAACCTAATTTGTAACACGTTAAGGTAGTCTTTTATAAAATTGATTTCATCAGTAAGGCTTCGGGAAACATTATCGGCCTCCGTCAGGCTGTGTCTGATAAGCCGGCTAAAGCGCTGAAGATGCTCATAGGATTCTTTTTTGTAATCGTTGAGTATGGAACTTCCAATGGCATTGAGAGCATTTAACGTAAAGTGAGGATCAATCTGGTTTTTAACAGAAGTAAGTTTAAGTTGCGAAACAACTCTTTCCTGGCGAAGTTTACGAAGGGCTATGGTTTTTTGAATGGCGTAGAGAATGAGAAAAAGGATGATATAGACACTTCCATAAAGGATAAATTTTAAGGGATAAAGAGAGCTTTTCTTATATTCCACCATGTAATAATGGTTATAATCTCTGAAACAGATTTGATTTTGAGAAGGTGTTTTTTTAATACTTACGTCCAAATCCCGGCTTTGGAGCTCCGGCATGTGTATTTCCGTTTTTTCACTAAACTTCTCTCTAAAAAGGATGGCTTTTTTTCTTGAAGGAATCCATTGGATGATTTCTTGATTATCATCATTGTCCAGATTTTTGGCGAAAAATTGACTCTCTTCCATATAAGAGACATCGAATGAATTAAGCATTTTAAGTTTATGATTCAACAAAAAGACTTCGTTGGAATTGTTAATCAGGTAGAACTGATTAGCCGGCAAGTTTTGAGTGCTGAATATTTTGTTCATTTCGTAATCATCAGTTTTGTGGGTGTCTATAGTATCACCATCGGTATTTAAGACAAGCAGTTTTGAGTTCTTATAATCGAAATGATTGGTAATTAAGGCAACAAAATATATTGTATTATTATATGCTAGCGGATAGTTCTGGAGGATTGTGCCTTGCTCTTTAAAAGGGATGGGATCAAATTGCGGCTTGAAATGCTTGTTGTAAACAATTACCCAGGCTTTATCATCTTTGTAGGCTACCTCCAAACTATCGCTAAAATAATTTGTGACTGAGGTGTTACCGGTGATATAATAATTATTTCTGTTCTCGGATCTGATCACTTTAATATCCTGCATTATCGTCCCGATAGAAGGGGACTTTGAGAAAGATTGGTTTTTAATATCGTAGTTTATAATCTGCCGGGGTTGGAGTGAGTATTTGCCGAATAAACTGAATATTAATTCTTTGTATCCGTTCTTATTTAGATCGATCAACTGAGGTTCCGAAATATTCCAGTCCGGTTCATTATAATGTTTGGGGATATCGGTGATAAACCTTGCTTTCCCCGTTTTTTTGTGTTTTTGGGAATAACTATAACTATTAAGATAAATTGAATCGTTTTGTACGGTGATCAGGTATACTTCTTTTTTCCCGTTGTTATTATAGTCACCAATCGTCAGGCTTTTGTTTTTGATTTTGCCTTTAAGGTTCCAAACTTGTGACAAAGCTTCTTGTTGATTATAAAAATTTACGTAGGAATATTGGTCGTTGACCGACGATAAGCTGATTTTTTCTGAAACTCCGTCATTATCTAAGTCGCTGAAGCTAATATAGTTATCATAATAAATATTCTGATGCTCTTTGATTTGTACATCATATTTTTTGAAAAGAGGGGGTAATAACAACACTATGGCCGTCCCTACAACAAGAGTTATAATTACTGGAAAGGTGAAAATCTTTTCAATGTTTGAAAAGAGTTTTTTCATGATTGTATATCATTCTATTAAACTAAATAAATAGCTTGTGCTATATATTTAGTAATGTGTTTGCCATCAATGATTTCACTGTTTCGACGCGACTCTTAAACACCTTCAGGACTTCCTCCCAGGTAACACCTTCTTCATCCGTTTTCCAACTATCATAGTCGGTGCTTATGGCTACCGTGGCATAAGGGATGCCAAGCTCATTGGCCAGGATAACTTCCGGGGCAATACTCATGTTGATAATATCACCGCCCCAGGTTTGGAACATGCGGGATTCTGCTCTTGTCGAAAATCGGGGGCCTTCAATAGTGATGAGTGTCCCCTGGCTATGATAAGTGAGATTTAGTTTTCCGGCTTCCTCGGCCAATTTGTTGCGCAGGTTTTCATCAAAAGGATCGGGCATACTGACGTGTCCCAATTTTTCCTCTTCAAATTTGTCAAAAAAGGTGATGGCTCGATGCCGGGTAAAGTCAATAAACTGGTCCGGAAAGACCAGGTGACCGATACCGATTTTTTCCCTGAGACTACCACAGGCTGTTGTAGCAATAATCGCCTCAATCCCGAGTTCCTTCATGGCAAAAATATTGGCTCGGTTATTCACCTGGGTGGGAGGTATGCTGTGATCTCTTCCATGGCGGGAAAGTATATAGATTGCATTATCCCCCGAAATTCCTTTGAAAAAGGTGGAACTCGTGTTACCATAAGGGGTGCTGAAATTAACCTCACTCGATTCTTCGAAAATATTGAGCTGTTCTAATCCCGTTCCACCGATTATGCCTATTTTCATTACGCTGATTAAGTTTTTTACGAAGTTAAATAATTTTAAATAATTTACCAATTTAGCCGGGCTTTTTCCTGCTGGAGAATATCGCAACAAATGAGGGAAAACCCATCAAGCATCAGTATGGAGGGTGCTGTGCGTCAGGAGTGTCTTTAGATGCGGCGAAGAAGGATAGATAGCTGCATTTTTACACCCAAATGAATTTGGGTGCTAAACTCATGAAAATAGTATATGCCATACTGATGCGGCATTGGGGTTAGAAAGATATTTTCTACTACCTTTTAAAAGAAATTTGTATATTCGCTGGAAATGAATAAACTTGAAATCAAATCAATAGCCATTTGTGGCAGTGGCAATGTAGCCACTCATCTGGCGCAGGCTTTTTATACAAAAGGAATTGCTATAAAAGGAATCTATAATAGAACCTACAAAAATGCAGTGGCATTGGCGGACAAGGTAGATGCCCGGGTACTGGAGAGCCTGGATGATCTGCCAGAAGATATCGATTTGTTGATCCTGGCTGTTCCTGATATTGCTATAAAAGATGTGGCGAGGCAACTTCCTGCAAAAAAACCGCTAACCGTTCATGTCTCCGGATCTACTCCGATAGATGCATTAGAGGCTTTTTGTGAAGATTATGGTGTAATGTATCCTTTACAAACTTTCACTAAAGAGCGAACGCTGGATTATTCAAAGATTCCGGTATGCGTAGAAGCTAATAATCAAGACAATACTCATAAGCTAAAAGAACTCTCGGAAACAATCAGTAACGATGTGCGCCTCACCACTAGCCGGGAAAGACTGGTCATTCATTTATCAGCGGTATATGCTTCCAATTTTGTGAATTATATGAATGTAATCGCTACCGATCTTCTCACACGGGAGGATATTTCACGGGATATCCTTTTTCCTCTTATCCGGGAAACGATGAATAAGTTGATGGATAATAATCCTGCTGATGTTCAGACAGGTCCCGCATTTCGGGGAGATCACGGTACACTGCAAAAACATATTGAAGTGTTGAGCACCGATATTGAAAACCAAAAAATTTATAGGATCCTCAGTGAGGAAATTCAAAAATATTTTAAGCATTAGTTTCTATGGGAAAAAATTTCAGAGCATCGTTGCATGCGATCAATACTTTTATTCTTGATTATGACGGAGTGTTAACGGACGGGAATGTTATACTTACCACAGATGGTGAAGCCCTGCGCACAGCCAATGTTAAAGATGGTTATGCCATGCAGCTAGCCATGAAACGTGGCTATCGCATCATAGTGATATCAGGGGGTGATTCCAAATCGACCCTTAAGCGCTTGGAGAATCTTGGCGTGAAAGATATACACCTGGGCGTTGAAAATAAACTGGAGATTTATAATAGTTTAATCGAGAAACATCAACTTAGCCCCGAACATATCATATATATGGGCGATGATATCCCCGATATGAAGCCCATGCATAAGGCTGGGGTGGCTTGTTGCCCTGCCGATGCCGCTGAAGAAATAAAAAATATCTGTGACTACATTTCCCATAAAGATGGTGGCAGAGGCTGCGTGAGAGATATTATCGAACAGGTGATGAAAGTTCAGGAACAGTGGTTAAACCACGACGCCTTTCATTGGTAAAATGCTTTTATGGTTTATTTGAAGCTGGTCAGATGGAAAAATTTGGTAATTATTGTTTTCACGCAAGTGTTGATGAAATATTTTATCATAGACCCCGTCATGGCCACTCATGGAATTGATGAAACACTGCCCGGATGGGTGTTCGGTTTGCTGAGTCTTTCTACTATCCTTATTGCGGGTGCGGGCTACGTTATCAACGACATTTTTGATGTGCAGATTGACCAGGTCAATAAACCGGCGGATAAGATGATAGGCAAAGACATTTCAGCGACAAGGGCGGAGCGTTTTTATTGGTTTCTCACAGCAATGGGGCTCTTAGGTGGTTTCGTTACCGCGGTGATTATTGATTATATCAATTTTGTTTTCATATACTTTCTTACCGCTTTATTGCTCTGGTTTTATTCCTCGACTTTAAAAAAGCTTCCGCTGATCGGTAATTTAGTGATTGCCTTTCTGTCAGCCTTATCCTTTTATTTGTTATGGCTGGCTGAGCTGATCGATGGAGGATTTTTGTTCGGGCCGTATGAGTCTCCCGAACTGGGAAGTCTTCTGGTATGGGGATATACGACTTTTGCTTTTGTTATAAATATCCTTCGTGAAGTCATTAAAGATATTGAAGACCTGGAGGGGGACAAATATTTCGGGGGTCGGACGCTTCCGGTAGTTATCGGAGTACAGGCAACGCGTTATGTAGCCCTGGGAATAGCTTTTTTTGTGTTTTTGATGACAGTAGGTGCTCAGTATTTAATGGGACTTGCTGAATGGTATGTGATGTTTGGCTACTTCGTAATACTTATACAAGTGCCGCTTGTTATTCTTATGGTGTTACTAAGCAAAGCGTGGCAAAAAAAGCAATTCGATAATATCGCAAAGCTTACTAAACTTGTGATGCTAACCGGTGTAGCTTCCATGCCGATTGCTAGTATTTTAATGGGATGTTTATGATCGAAACGTTGAATTCGCAATTGAAGAATTATCGCTTTATCCTTGCTTCGCAATCTCCGCGTCGCAAAACCCTTTTACAACAATTCGGATTAAAATTTGAAGTAGAAGTTCGCCCGGTTGAGGAAAGCTTTCCTGAATCAGTATCGCCATCAAAAGTTGCCGAGTTTTTAGCCCGTATCAAAGGGGATGCATTCCCCGGGGAGGAGCTGGAAGAAAAAACCATGGTTATTACGGCGGATACGGTAGTGGCTATAGGAAATGAAATTTTGGGCAAGCCCCGTGATTATGATCATGCCCGGAAAATGCTGGAAAATCTTTCGGGTCGCCACCATGATGTTATTACGGCGGTTTCAATGAAGACCCAGTCAAAACAACAACTATTCAGTGTTAGCACACGGGTTTTTTTTAAAAAATTGAGCAGGCGGGAAATAGATTTTTACATTAATACTTTCCAGCCTTATGATAAAGCAGGGGCTTATGGCATACAGGAATGGATAGGCTTTGCTGCCATTACTCGTATTGAAGGTTCATACTTCAATGTTGTCGGCCTCCCGATGCATGCGCTTTACGAAAACCTTTTGGCGTGGAAAGAGCCCTGATTTCTTTCGGAGCATGAGCTTTTGCCCCCAATTTCAGCTCATTCATAAGAAAACAAAACAAAAATAACCTTACTTATTATCCGTTAGGTTCCCGATAGCTTCCAGATTCACTTTATTGACAGGCTTTTTGCCTTCCGGGGTATAAAGGTATTTGATCTTTTCGTCATATCGCTTGTTAATTCGTCCGCGAACCATTTTCATGGTACTGTTTAGCAGCTTGTTTTCTTCCGTAAAGCCTTCTTCCAAAATGCCAAAAGTGGTCGGAAGCCATCGCTCCGGGAAAATACCCCCGTTAGGCCCGTTTTTCTTGTATGCGTTGAATTCCTCTTCGAGAAGGTGGATTAATGCCTTTTTCCCATCTTCCCCGGCTGTGTCGAATTCGTTTTCCCGGGCATAGCGCAGTAAAGCCTCCTTGTTGGGGTATAAGAGCGCTATTGTGTAGGGGTCCTGGTTGTTATGCAGCATCATTTGTTCAATGTAGGGCGAGTTTTCCAGGATTGTTTCCTCGATTCCTTCCGGGCTGAATTTTTCACCGTCATTACTAATTAACAGGCTCTTGTAGCGCCCCAGCACATAAAGGTAGTTGTCTTTATCGATGTATCCCAGGTCGCCCGTATACAGCCATCCATCTTTAATGCTTTCAGCAGTTGCCTTGTCGTTTTTCCAGTAGGAGTGCATGACGTTAGGCCCTTTGATGACAATTTCACCTTTTTCACCTTGAGGTAAAGCTTTGCCATTTTCATCACATATAGCAATATCCATATTATCGACGATTTTTCCCGAAGAGCCCAATTTATGAGCATGGGTGGCGTTAGCCGATATAACGGGGGAGGATTCTGACAAACCATAACCCTGATACATGGGCATTCCGATAGCGTAGAAAAAGCGTT
>JAIPAH010000049.1 GCA_021740175.1 Bacteroidales bacterium | reverse complement strand
CAAAAGGATTCCCCGCTACTGCAAACTCAAACCTTGAAGCGTTTACCACGACATCATCCGTGAGGCCCGTATTGTTGTCAACGGTAAGGTTAAAATTAATATCCTCTATCTTATCGGGAAGTGTGGGATAACTAAAAGCTCCGCCGGAAACCTTTATCTCGGTATGATAGGCCGGCATTTCCTCTTCCGAATACTTTCCCCTGACAAACCCTAACATCTCAAAATTCCCTGAGGCATCAACGGTTTCGAAATCTTTTTGGTAAATGGCCGGAATGAGCGACAAAAATGGTTTGAAACGATTGCGACGCGTCTCAAAAGCTATATCCATATCGTACCCCTCCTCAAGCATCCGGAACCAACCCTCTGCTTCAAGACCAATTTCATTAATTTTCAAAAGATTATCGGTAAAAGTAAACTTCATCTTATCGAAATCCACTTCCAAATCCGCATCCAAATCCATCTTAACATTCGAGAGATATTGAACACCATCATACACCACGCGGCTATTTTCGGCTTCTGTACGGGTATTTAGCATAGTGCGGCTCTGCGTTAAATCACCCCGCAGTTTGTGCTCGATTCCGTTAATCTCCATACGATAAGGTATCGTAGCATCATCGTAAATCAAATTCCCTTCACTTATCGTTACTTTCTGCAATACGATTTTCATCTCCTCCGATGCCGAGGTAGTATCCCTGCTTTCCGAAGGCTGCTTATCACTTGTTTTAACAATGTCATAATTGGCTTTTCCACTTTTAAGGACTTTGATATGGATATCGGGTTGATGGATGTCAACACCTATAACCTGGATCGGCTCACTATTCAGAACACTCATCAAGTTCAGGGTGGTATTCATTCGCTCAACATACAGGAGCGTATCAGATTCAAAATCACCTTTTCCCGCCAGCGAAAGCTCATCAATGCCGAGGCTGAAATGGGGGAATGAGCGGATAAGTGACAAGTGGACATCCTGAAAATTTACTTTAGCATCCACGTTTTTATTTATTTCGTTTTTAACGATTTTCATTATATCATCCTTATAGATTGACGGCAGTATGACAGCTGCCCCGCCGAGTAATATAAGGATTATCAGTAGTGTGAGAAGAATTCGTTTCATGTTAAACTTTTTTGTGTAATATTTTGATATTGTTAGGGTTATTCAGTATTCATTAAAATATCAACCTTTCCAGGTTATTAGTAGCATATTATGTCGGCACTTGAAATTTTATTTTGCTATTCATCTCCGAATTTTCTGACGCAAAAGTTGATCGGTCAATACCAATGACGCCATTGCTTCCACAATAGGGACAGCACGTGGTATCACCGTCACATCATGCCTTCCCTTACCTTCGATTATTGTTCCGCTTCCATCGCTTGTTATCGATTCCTGGTTTTTCATAACCGTAGCTATCGGTTTAAAGGCTACTCTGAAATAAATATCCTCCCCATTTGTAATTCCTCCCTGTATGCCACCAGAGTGATTGGTCAGGGTTCGTATCTTTCCCTGCTCTTTATAAAACCGGTCGTTATGAGCAGAGCCTTTCATCCGTGTTCCTTCAAACCCTGAGCCATATTCAAAGCCTTTCACAGCATTAATATTAAGCATGGCCTTCCCCAAATCGGCGTGCATTTTGTCAAAAACAGGTTCTCCCAAGCCCCGGGGCACATTATTTATTACACAGGTAATCGTCCCGCCAAGGGTATCTCCTTCTGATTTTACCTCCAGGATATGATCCGTCATTTTTTTAGCCGTATCAGGGTCAGGGCATCGAAGGGCATTGTCTTCCACTGCCGATAAATCCAGTTCCTTATATGACTGGTTTAATTCGATATCGCCCAGGGAAGAAACGTAAGCTTTTATATCGATATTATAGGTATCCAGGACAAAGCGCCCAAAGGTTCCCCCCACTACCCTGGCGATAGTTTCGCGCGCCGAGGAACGGCCGCCACCGCGATAATCACGATAACCGTATTTTTGCTCATATGTATAATCGGCATGAGAGGGGCGATAAGCATTTTGCAAATGGGAATAATCCGATGAATCCTGGTTTTGATTAGGCACCATAAAAGCAATAGGAGTGCCGGTCGTTTTTCCGTCAAATATTCCGGAAAGGAACTGCACTTCGTCGCTTTCCTTCCGGGGTGTTGTTAAATCGGATTGACCGGGTTTGCGGCGATTCAGCTCACCCTGGATGCGGTCCCTGTCAACATCCACACCGGGCGGGCAACCGTCAAGGACACCGCCGATAGCCGTGCCATGGGATTCACCGAAAGTAGTCAGCCTGAAAATTTCACCGAATGTATTTCCTGCCATAATATCAAAGTTAAAAAATATGCAATTAAAAAACCACTCCCTTGCAGGAGTGGTTCAATCTGTTGGCAAGTATTTTTCTCTCCCGGATCAGGAGTTTTTCTGTACATCATTTTCAGCGTCATCAAGATAACGCAACTTAGATTCCTGAAGAGCCAGTTCCTGTTTCGCTTTTTCAATTTTTCGCTCAAATTCCTGCCGCAACTGATTGGACTTCTTCGTTTCGGCTAAAAAGCCAATGTTATTCTCCCACAGTTGAATATCCTCTTTCAGCTTATTAATTTTGTTAAGAATAATACCCCTCTCTTTACTGATTTTCTGATCGGCATTGGACTCCTCTTTCATATTCTCCAGCTTATGCCGGTAATTCAGGGCATTTTTCTCTACATTAGGAACCTTGAGCTTATTAAAATGTTTATCAATAGCCTCTTTAAATTCTTTCTGAACGCGATCTTTTTGCTTGATCGGGACAAAACCTATATCCATCCACTCGCGCTGAAATTCTTTAAGCTTTTGGATATCAGCTTCTTTATCATCAGACAGTTCAAAATTCTTAACCCGCTCGATAAGCTCTTCTTTCTTTTTAAGATTCTCTTCTTCATTTTTATGAAGATTCTTAAAGTACTCATCGCGGCGGTCAAAGAAATGATCACAGGCAGCGCGGAAGCGTTTCCATATCTTATCGGCGTGCTTTTTGGGTACAGGCCCGATTTGCTTCCATTCTTTCTGCAGCCTTATCAGCTCTTCTTTGGTGTTTTTCCAATCTGTGCTGTCCTGCAGAGCTTCGGCCTGCTTAATAATATCGAGCTTTTTGTTGTAATTTTCTTTTTGTTTTTGTTTAAGATCTTTAAAAAAGGCCTTCTTGGATTTAAAGAATAGGTCCATAGACCCCCTGAAACGCTCCCAAACTTCGTCATTCTTTTTAGCCGGCGCTCTACCGATAGTTCGCCATGTTCTGAAAAGTTCGTTCATCTTATCGGTGTTATCCAGCCAATCTTTTACGGTCTTATTTTCCTGGGCAACCAGAGCTTCCGCCTTTTCACAAAGAGCTAATTTGGCTTTATAGTTTTCTTCCCGCTTTTCGGCTTGTTGGCGATAAAATTCGCGGCGGCGCTCGTTTATCTTATCCGTGGCAGATTTAAACCGCTGCCAAATCGACTCATTATATTCTCTTGGTACGGGACCGATTTCCTTCCATCGTTGATGATATTTCTGCAATAATTTAAAGGCCTTATTCACATCATCTTCCAGGAGAAGTTCTTCGGCACTTTCACATAGCTCCACCTTCTTTTGTAGATTCTTCTTCAGCCCCAGATCCCTAAGCTCTTTATTTATCTTGACTTTATCGAAAAACTTTTCAACGAGAAAGTGATAATTCTTCCAAAGTTCATTCACTTCGCCCCGTGGGACCAACCCAATATTTTTCCATTGCCTCTGGAGCTCTTTAAATTCGTCGTAAGTCTTTTTCAGAGATTCATCCGAATTAATTAACTCCCGCAACCTTTCGAGAATAGCTTTCTTCTTCTCCAGGTTCTGTTGCTTAAGCTCTTCTTGTTTTCGGTTGTATTCGGCTTTCTTCTGCCTGTAAACGTCAAAAACTTCATTAAAACGCTTTTCCAGGTCGTCTTGCTGCTCGACGAACTCCTCGTCTTCTGACCCTTTCTCTACAAATTGCTCATAATCCTGCTGCTTTTTATCTTTCGTTTTACGGACAAAAGCAACCTTAATCAGTGATATCTTGTTTTTTACCTTATTGATATTTTCAGCCTGAACCGCTTCCTCCAATTGTGCCAACAACTCCTCGCGGCTCATGTTATGAAATGTCTGCTCATCGAGTTCTTCCTCTTCTTCTTCCTCAGACTTTTCTACCCTTTCCTCATGGCCGTATATATCTTCATCCTCGTGGTGTTCTATACTATCATGTTCATCACCGCTCTTTTTCTTAGCGGTTGATTCGGCGGATTCTTGTTGTTGTTCCTCAGAATGGTTATCAGATTCTTCCGTCCCGGATGCCGTTTGCTCTTCTCCCCCCGACTCGGATTGTTCTCCCTTCTCCTGAACAGGTTGTTCGTTGTTGTCCTGAACAGGTTGCTCATTCTTCTCCTGCCCGGATTCCTGCTGCTCTTCGCCTTCAGGAGAGGTGCTCTCCGTTTTTTGTTCCGATTCTTGAGAAGAGGCCTGCCCCTCCTGATCTAAATCTGATGAACTTTCCTGGTTTTCCTGTTGCTGAGGATTTTGTGTGTTTTCTTCCTGTTCTTGTGAACCAGAAACATTTGAATCCTGAGTATTCTCTTCCCGATCATTGTGTTGATTTGCTTCGGGATTTTGATTATGAAGATCTTTATTTTCTTCCATGAACTATCCGCTGCTTAGTACTAGATTTATAAACCGTTTCTTATCCATTTACGAATTGTGCAAAAATATAAAATATTTACCTGCTTTAAAAATGAATTGTTGGCTTGGCATTGTGCTTTTTATTAGTATAAAGCCAACTATTTATGCTAATCAGTAATGATAGCTAAAGCCCAATGCCCGATATATTTCATAGCCTTTCGGGTGGACGGTCGGCAGGTACCTTCTTTGTTACCAGCTAATAGGTCTGTTATTAAAGATTGTATATCCAAAATTTAAATTTAACAAAAGGGTCTCTTCAGCTGCAGAATAGTAATTCATGGATAAAGAGAGCGGGCCAAGGGGTGAATGGAAAATCAGGGAAGCGGCTCCCATATAGTTTATGGTTGAAAACGGGTCTCCTTCTCCTGTAGCCTCAAGCTCTTCTCTTTGTAAAGCTTTATAAGGCGTAAAACCATAACCTTCAAGCCTTAATTCAAAGTTATTATTGATAGCCGTAATATTTATTAATCCCAGGGCTCCATACTTATAGGCTCTGTAGTTTGGGAAAAAACGAGTTTTCGAATGAGGAACGGGCCTGAAGGCCGGGGCATGGAGTGTACTGGAAGTATAATTGCTGAAATCAGACTGGTTGGAATAAACGAGTTCGCCCGCTATTCCCCACGTGCTCACATATATCTCAGGAAAATATTTCTCATATCTCATTTTAAGGCTCCACCAGCGATGATTGGTATATTTCTCGAAATCGGCGGGCGCGGTAGAGCCCGAGATATAATGCTCTTCTCCACTAATCAATTGAAGCTTGGTAATAAATTCATGCCCTTCGGAAGCATAGTACTTCCTGTTCAGGGAGCTTGAATGATATTTAAGGTAATGCGTGAGATAGTCGAAACTTGTATAATCGGCTGTGTCGGAACGTTTAAAATTGTTCTCCTGGTAATATTCGTTATCAATTTTTCCCCTTGCTGATCCGTATTCTGCGATGCCGCTCAATCCCACGGGAAGGCCTATATTAAAAGAAACGAACTTATCATCCTGTTTCAGGTATGAAGGTTGTTTATCCTCGAAGAAATAAGTAGAGGTCTCAAAATAATCCCATTGATTATAAGAGAGGGCCCCCTTTAAATAAAAGGGAAGTGTTTTGGAATTATCCATTCGTGCTTCAACCTGGGCCGCACTGTAAAATCGACCGATATAGCTTTGCAGAAAGGTGGAAAAGGAAGGCTGGCCCAGATGCTTATATTTCACCTTCAGAAAAGCTTCGTTCACCGGATTAGAGGAAAAAATACCCCCGATAGAAACATCCAGCTCTTTTTCCTTTTCAACCTCAAGAAGGACATCATAATATCCTGTTTCTTCGTTATACCGGGCTGTAGGATAAATATAGGAGATTCGTTCATCGGCCAGCAGTTTAAAAAATTCCCGTTTTAAACTTTCCAGGTCTGCCCCCGGTTCAAGATTCTGAGAGATAGAATTCTGAATGAAATTCCGCTCTCTTTCGCTACAGTTCTTAGGAATAACTTTTCCGATTTGCATGGGAATGAACTGCTCCTTAAATTCTTTACGCTGTCTATCAATAAGCTCTGCGGGAACCCTCCTTTTAACGCTATGAGTAATACTGTCAATAAGCTCCATAGTAGCCATATAGCCACTATCAATAAAAGCTTCATTATTACTAAAGTCAGTAATATTTGTGACAGGTATATCAGGATCGACAAGGATGCCTTCTTCTTCATTGACCGAATAATCGGTATCTTCCATCAACATTGTCTGTAACTGGGAAATAAGATCATCCCCTTTGGGCGGGCCGTAATTTGAGGCCACCTTACTTCCGATAATAAAATCCGGGTCAAAGGATTCTTTCATCACGTCTTTCGGGAAATTATTATACATTCCCCCGTCAAACATGAGTGTATCATTGATTTCCACAGGTTTGAAATAGAAAGGAAATGACATTGAAGCCCTAATAGCTTTCCCCAAGTCTCCGCTTTTAAGTACCTTCGGTTGGTTGTTGGCGATATCAGCGGCTACGCAACGAAAAGGCACAAACAAACTGTCAAAGTCACTATTAGCCACTGTTTCAGGAGGTGTAAAGGTCTCCATGATGGCAAAATCCATCATGTGGGGCGACAAAATATTGGCCGGCAATGATAACTTTCTATGTTGGTCTTTGTTGTCACGCTCTTTCAGTTCATATTCGAGGTTTATCCAGGAAGCATCCATCCCGTCACTTTTAAAAAAATAGCGATACTCCTTACTGATTTCCGATTCCACCCATTTATTAAAATCTTCTGAATTCACTAATTCTTTCATTTCCGCGGGGCTATAGCCGGAGGCATATAATCCGCCAATCACTGCCCCCATCGATGTACCTGTAACGTAATCAATAGGTATATCGTTTTTTTCCAATGCCTTGATAACCCCGATGTGAGCAACCCCTTTTGAGCCACCACCGGATAACACAAGCCCAACCTCCTGGGCATGAGCAAAGAAAAATAATGCATACAGATTAAATAAACCTATAAGGATAATTATTCTCTTCATCGGGAACAGTTTGTACAAAAGTAAAAAAAGGGGTGGCTACAAAAAAGCTGTGTCAAATGATTTTTATGGTCGATGAACTCAAATTACAATAATCTGTCAACCAGTAATTCAAAATGACACAGCTTCCTAAAGAAATCTCTTAATATGATGTTATAAAAGGATACGATTTCTTATTCCAAAGCCAGTTAATCCACAACAGTCCAATTACCTGTTGTTTCGTCACACCTTATCTAAGGCTTGGTCAAGGTCAGCAATCAAGTCCTCCACATTTTCAATACCGACGGAATATCTGACAAGTCCATCGGTAATTCCGGCTTTCTGTTTTGATTCGGCACTTACTTTCGAATGGGTCATGGATGCTGGGTGCTGTATGAGGGTCTCAACGCCCCCAAGAGAGACGGCCAATAGGGCCACCTCCACATTATCCATCACGATCTTACCGGCCTTAAAGCCCCCTTTCAGCCCAAAGCTGAGCATCGTACCAAAGCCGTTCATCTGCTTTTTAGCCAATTCGTGATGGGGATGGGAGGCTAACCCCGGATAGGTCACCCAATCTACTTTGTCGTGATTCTCAAGATATTCAGCGATTTGCATAGCATTTTCCTGGGCCCTATCTATTCGAACTCCCAATGTTTTTATCCCGCGGATCACCAGGTAAGCTTGATGCGGGTCCATATTCACGCCCATGTTGACCATGATAGGTCTAAGGGTATCATAAATCGCTTTCTCTTTAGTTACGATAATTCCCGCAACCACATCGGCATGTCCGTTAAGAAATTTCGTCATGGAATGAAATACCACATCAGCTCCCAAATCCAGGGGTTTCTGAAGATGGGGACTGCAAAAGGTATTATCGACGACAGTTATAATCCCATGTTTTTTGGCCAGCGCTGAAGCTTCACGAATATCAGTAATATCCATGGTGGGATTGGCAGGTGTTTCAATATAAAGCACCTTCGTATTAGGTTTAATCGCCTTTTGAATATTTTCCAGGTTCGCCGTATTGACATAAGTAGATTCCACACCAAACCGTGACCAATGCTTTTCCATCACCGAACGGGAAGGGCCATAAACTGCTGCGGAGCTGATCATATGATCGCCCTGGCTAAGCAATCCCATGTAAATGGTATTAACGGCTCCCATACCCGAGCTAACGGCAATACCTCCATAGCCGTTCTCCAAATTAGCTACAAGATGTTCAAGCGATCCGATCGTTGGGTTACGCAGCCGCGTATAGATGTATCCCTCTTCGTCGCCGGAAAACAGAGATGCACCGTGGTCTGCATTTTTGAAAGTAAAGGTTGAAGTCTGGTAAATGGGAACATTTGGGCTTCCGTAAACATCTTCAAAGCCCTCACCGTGAATTAATGTTGATTCAAATCCTAATTTTTTCCTGCTCATGGTAAGTTATTTTGTTTTTTTGAATACACAAAAATATGGACGTTTTAACTATCTGTAAAACTTTTTGGCAATTGTCTTTTTAATTTAGAATCAAGATAAAAATGTATATGTATTAATAAAATCCGCCAAGCAAGGATTACAGCTAAAAAGTTGTCATTCCGGGTAATCTTTTATTACCCTTGTATAAAAAGAACAGAAGACCATAATTGAATCATCTCATTTTCGATTTGTAGTGCTCGATTAAGTTATAGCTGAAGGAATTTTTATTCGTTAACATTTCTCCAAATATCTTTTAGCAATTTACTAATTTTTGAAGAAGGCGCATACTCAATCACCGATTTTTGTTCCACCATTGCTTCGACCATACTTTGATCAAAAGGCACTTTTCCAATCACCGGTATCCCGTACTGGTCACAGTATTTTTCTATTTCCCTTGTCATCATTTTATTGACGTCAAATTTGTTAATAACGACATAAGGAACAAGATCAAAATTGCCCACCATTTCGGCTACCCGCTTCAAGTCGTGCAATCCGCTTTGAGAAGGCTCTGTGATGGTTACGACTTTATCCGTACCGGTTACGGAGGCAATCACCGGGCAACCAATGCCCGGCGGGCCGTCGATAATAATTTGTTGGCGGCTTTCTTTTTCTGCCAATTTTTTGGCCTCTTCTCTTACCACCGTAACCAATTTTCCTGATAAATCTTCGGCAATACCCAGTTTGGCATGTACCATCGGGCCAAACCGGGTGTTTCCTATAAACCATCTACTGTCATAGCTTTGCTCCATTTTAATGGCTCCGAAAGGACAGACATGCATACACAGTTCACAGCCGTCACAGGCAAATTCCGAAATTTCTATCTGTCCCGCATTCCAACTGATAGCATCAAAGCGACATACATCCTGACATATACCGCAGTTGGTACATTTATCGTAATCAATCACCGCTGTTTGAGCCCCGGGAAAAACCTCTTCCCTGTAATTCTCGGGCCGGAGAACCAAGTAAAGGTTGGCAGCATCAACATCGCAATCAGCAAAAACCGCATCCTGTGCTAGTGAAGCAAACGCTGATGTATAGGTGGTTTTCCCCGTACCGCCCTTTCCGCTAATGACTGTTATTTGTTGCATTGTCTTTGTTCAATTTAAACGCTACGTTGCTCCACAATTCCCTGAATTTTTGCTTCACCTCATCTAAGACA
This sequence comes from Bacteroidales bacterium, assembly GCA_021740175.1. Taxonomy (GTDB): domain Bacteria; phylum Bacteroidota; class Bacteroidia; order Bacteroidales; family JAIPAH01; genus JAIPAH01. Next base: position 9,512 of record JAIPAH010000049.1, on the reverse strand, counting down.
TCCACCAGCACATAACCTTCGGCATAGTGTGAAGCAATAGCTCTTTTGAAAGGAAGGGAAGCCATGATATCAACATTTTCATCCTTGAGCAGCTTCTTCATCTGCCCGTCTCCGGTATCCGCCTTATTGATGACCACTCCCGCTCTGATATTCATTTTCCGAACCGTGTCCAACATGATTTTCAGATCATTAACACCAAATGGCGTTGGCTCAGCCACTAAGATTGTATAGTCGGCATCCTGCAGTACTTCCATAGCCGGACATGAAGTTCCCGGCGGGGCATCCACCAGGTTGACCATATTTTCGGTTATTTTGTTTTTTGCTTTCTTTATAACCGGAACAGCCAAGGCTTCACCCACACTCAATTGTCCTGCGTAGGTAAAAGAATCGGTCCGGTCATGATAATATCGAATTACCTCGCCGAGTTTTTTTGGTTTTTCTGTAATAGCTCCTTTTTCGGGGCAGAAATAAGAGCAAGCACCACAGGAATGACACAAATCGGTAAGTACCTGGATATATTTTATGGATTGTACCATCATAATGGCATTAAAAGCACAAACCTCAACACATTTCCCGCAAAAGGTACAAATATCTGTATTGATCTGTGGGATCATCATGTTGACGGGGTCCCTTCCCTTTTCCTCTCCTTTTAGAAAAAGGTTTGCATTGGGCTCTTCCACATCACTGTCTACAAGATTGACAGGCTTACCCAGATATTGTAATGTACGATAAAGATTTACAGCTACCGTAGTTTTCCCGGTTCCTCCTTTACCACTAGCAATTGCAATCTTATAAGTCATAACCGTAACTCATCGTTAATGGTCACAGGCGTTTTCACCTGTAACAAGGTTATCCTTCAAATAATTTTGTATTAATTCACGATAGGAAGAATCCGGAACGCCCAGATGCACATGTATGTTGTTTTGTTCAAAGAGTGCTATCGCTCTTTTTCCAATCCCACAGGCAATGACCTCATGCACTCCATTTTCTGAAAGCCATCGGGGATAAACTCCAGGGGCATGTGCCGGCGGAGTATGGCGTGTTTCTGCTATTACATTATTGTTTTCTACATCGGCTATGAGAAATTGCTCACAATGTCCGAAATGGGATGATAATTTTTCTCCTTTTAAAGGTATTGCTATTCTTTTCATTTATCTTTTGGTTTTGTTGAATTTTTCATGGAAGAGATACCTGTCCAAAAAGCCCTTACAAAAGCTCTCTTCAGCAAGCTTCCATAAGGAAGCTTTTTGGACGGTATCCGTTTGTTGTTTTTTGATCATAAAAAATGGATTATTCAAGATCGCCACCTCTAAAACGGAAACCATTGGCATCTCCACGTCCTTTGCCAAAGCCTTTTCCGCGACCGGGGCGACGACCAATTCCCCTACCTCTGGGATTTCTTTGCTGACCCCAGCGGTTTGCCAGCCCCAGTCCGCGAACACCTTCGCGATTTCCATTTTCTTTTTCATTATGACCTGTGCATTTTCCTAATTTGCGGCCGGTCATCGGGCCTCTACCTTCCGGTCCTGTTCTGTCAAATCCTGGCATAATTACCTCCTTATTTAAATTTCTCAATTATATTTTCTATGGGTTGTTCATCTTTCAACACAACCATCTCTATACCGAGAGACTCCAGGGCTTTCTTAGCTTTTGGCCCGAAGTCCCCGCTCATAACCTTATTTACTCCCAAATCAGCCAAATATTGGGCTGCCTGGGGTCCCGAACCGCTTTGCTGTTCTTTAGCTTCATTCTTGTGAAAAGCGGTTTCTTTTCCCTGGGTGTCGTACACAGCCAACCACTCGGCTCTTCCGAACCGTGAGTCCATCATGGAATTAAGGCTGTTGCTTTTTGATGTTATTGCTACTTTCATAATATATTTAAACGTTTTTATTAATGATCTAGGAATTTCTTTTCCCGGGTCGACGCATGGGCCCTCCACACTGAGGACAGGTCATATCACGACAAGGAATGCCGGGAGTATGGTTAACCTGATGTCCACACTCCACGCACTCACATTTATCCTTATTCTCCTGTGCTCTCCTAACCTGCTCGTTCACATGCTCTATATCCCCGTAGAAGCATACAGGGCACTGTTTAACATCTTTCCCTTGAGAAGGCATTTTAAATGTATTTTTGCAGTTGTTGCACCGGAACCATTCATCGTCAAAGGCGACAGCGCCTCCTTCGAGCACGATTTGCTTGTTTTCTACAAAAGCTTCAGCAATCTTCTTCAAAGCACTATCGTAAATCCTTGTGAAGGTAGGTCTTGACACGCCCATTTCACGTGCCGCCCTGGCCTGGGGATACATATCGTAATCCGCCAGCTTTAAGGCTTCATATTCTTCAAAAAGCATTTCAATATTCCCGGCATACTCTTTTCCCCCGAAAGGCCGAAATCCCTGAACCATCGGCGGACGCCCCATCTTTCTATGTCTTTTCGGTCTTGGCATATTTTTGAACTTTTGTTCAGAACAAAGGTAATGAACAAAAGTTCACAACGCAAGTATTAAACAAAAAATACGGGAAAAATTTCCCGTATTTTATAACCATCTTTGATTCAATTATTTACCGAATCATTACTTTCTTAACCACTCGATTTTCTTCCCAATCAAGATGAAGCAGGTAACCCCCCTGAAGTTTAGCCGGAAGTTTGATGTTCATACTCCTTTCTCCTTTAGTCACAACAGACTCATTATTCACCAACACTTGCCGCCCCTGCATGTCAGTAAGTTTCCAATCAACAAGTTTTTCTGCTGAAAGGTTTTCAAACGAAACCTTCAGGACATCATGTGCCGGATTCGGATGAATGGTAACTTCAGAGTTTTCCGGATTATCATCTGAAGTGATAACAACCTCCAAGGGTTCCGAAGGATTGGATTCCTGGTCATCGAGTGCTGAAGTCACCTCATAGGTGAATGTTCCTATGTTCAATCCTTCGTCAGTATAGGATGTTTGGTCAGCGGGTACTGAAGCGAGGAATTCATCATTCTTGTACACATTATAGCTATCGAAATCGGCGATTCGGTCACCGTTAGATTCCCTACCCGACATGACAAGAGATCTTTGCTTTTGGACGGGAGTCTCAGTGCTCACGGCCAATCCATAAATATTCCAGTTGAAATCCCAACCGAAATTCTCAGCCATACTCACCCAGTCAGAGTAGTAAAGAATCATATCCCCTTTGTAAGGATCGGCAGGTCCATCATCAACACCAGCGGGATAAATCTCCTCTCCATCGGGATTCAATATCCTATAGCCCATCCAAAGCTCCTCATCTCCCTCAATATAGATAGGTTGTTCAATAGGTACATGATTCCAACCGTTTTGTAAGTCTTCCACTTCCTGTTCGAATACCAAATCACCGGCATAATTTTGACTGCCGCCGGTCCATACACGAGCAAAAGCCTGGCACATAGTATCGGTTATATAGAAATTAAGCTCGGTAAGATATTTCCCTTCATAGGCTGAAAGGTCTTCTACCGGGAAGCGTATGGCAGCTTCAAAATGCTCTAGCTCACCGCCTACGCCGTCATCATTATTGCCGTCATCATAACGCATCTCCTCCCCGTCGGATGCCGGTGGATCCCAACTTAAAGTAAGATCAGAGCCAAGCATCGAAAATCCGGGATTGAGTGGTGGAAAAAGCACCGGTTGGTAAGGTGAAAGCACTATGTCATAATTATAGGTATTTCCATTCTCTACTTCTATCTCTTCATAATAAGTTTCATAGTCTTCTTCCTCAACGGTCATGGCGTAGGTACCTGCAGGAACTTCCAGGCTAAACGAGCCATCCAGGCCGGTAGTGGTGGTGTAGGTTCCCACGGTCACAAGTGCTCCGGAGACCGGTTCATCATCGTTATTGACTACCGTTCCATTAATCGTAGCCACAAGGGAGTAGGGATTTGTTGCGGGACGTCCCCAAACTTCAAAATTCAATGACCCTTCCCAGGGCCTGTTCCATACAAAGTACAATTCATCCTGCCCTTCGCCCTGCTGTCCTACAATCTGTGGCCAGGCTCCGTCTTCCGTATCTTGTGATACCTGGTAATGTTCCGACCAGTTGTTTCCATTATCGACGGAATACTTGAGATAAGCATTTTCATAATCCGTATAAGTCCCATCGCTGTAAAAAATATAAATGCGATGATCATTGGCCTCATTTTTTGCCGCCCAGATATCCGGCCGGCTGTTATCACCGCTATTGTCTGTTATCAACGTCGGGTCTTCCCATGAATCGCCCAGGTCATAAGAACGATACAAACGAATGTCACTTTGTATTCCATCCACTTTAGAGCTGGAGGTAATATATACGCTGCTGTCAAGCACAAAGGTGGAAAGGCGGGCATTGTAATCCTGATTTTCACTGACATTCACAGGTGTGGTCCAGCTTTCACCGTCGTCGTCCGATTTTGTAAAAAATATATCCAACTGATCGTATTCCTCTCCCGTTTGTTCGTTATATGAGACAAAGGTTTTCCCTTCGTCGTAAGTTATATTACACCATCGCGACGGCATATCGGTATCTGTCAGGAACGCTGTCTCGGTCCAGGTATCTCCGGCATCCGTTGATTTTTCAAAAGCGATCTGGTAATCATAGTTACTGTCGCGGGCTTCATAAGCCACGAAAACTTTATCACCGACGGCCACAGCCTCAGGGACCTGGGCTCCATTGTCGATACTAGAAATCTGTTGTTCATTTCCAAATGACTCGCCGCCATCGTCCGATTTCACAAAGAAAATTTGCTGTTCTCCCACTGTATTTCGATAATAGAACACGTAAATATTATCTCCCGATGCGGCAATATCCGGATAGGAAGCTCCGTAATCCAGCGCTGAAAAAATCGTCTGCTTTTCGCTCCACGTTACACCCGCATCGTCGCTTTTTCTAAAAACAAGATCCCCCCATTCATTCCATACCACGTAATAATTCTCTCCATCTTTAATGAAATCTTGCTCGTCAGAGGGTGTGGATTCGCTTTCGGAGAGATTCTCCATATCACCAAAGTCTACCTGTCCAATACCCAAAAAGGGCAGAGCAAATAATACCAAAATCCCAATCATCCGTTTAAAAATGTACATGTTTTTCATACCTTTTTTGTTATTTTTGTTACTACATCTGTTACACTAAAAATGAATTATACTTAATTTTTGCTTACATTTTAATTACAATATACAAAAAATATTCAAAAAATGAAAAAACTAAGAAGTATTTTACTATTTTTCAGCATTTTAATAGCTTACAGCGCAGTCTCCCAGGAGGAGGCTCGTTTAATGCGATTTCCTGCAATTCATCAGGATCAAATTGTTTTTAGTTATGGCGGTGATCTTTACAGCGTAGCCAGTGAAGGTGGAGTAGCGCGCAAAATCACTACTCATGAAGGCTATGAGATGTTTCCTCGTTTTTCGCCCAACGGTGAACATATTGCTTTCACCGGTCAATACGACGGAAACACTGAAGTGTTCATTATGCCTGCTATAGGAGGTGAGCCAACACGGCTGACTTATACTGCTACTTTAGACCGTGACCGGGTTTCCGACAGGATGGGGCCCAATAATATCATTATGGAATGGACACCGGATGGTAAGAATATTATTTACCGATCACGAAAAGAATCCTTTAACCCCTTTAAGGGAAAACTTTATAAAGTACCTACCAGCGGGGGGCTGAGTGAGCAAATCCCTTTACCCGAAGGAGGATTTTGTTCTTATTCACCTGACGGTGAAAAAATGGCTTATAACCGTGTTTTCAGGGAATTCAGAACATGGAAATATTACCGCGGCGGTATGGCCGATGATATTTGGATTCACAATTTCGATATACGCGAAACGACGAATGTCACAAATCACGATGCCCAGGATATTATCCCCATGTGGCATAAGGATAGAATCTATTTCCTCTCGGACAGGGATCGTACCATGAATCTCTTCGTGTATCACACGGATAGCGAAAACATTGAAAAGGTTACCAATTTTGAAAAATATGATATCAAGTTTCCTTCAAAAGGAAAAAATCATATTGTTTTCGAAAAAGGAGGGTATATTTATAAGCTCAATCTCGACAATCATGAGGCCAACAAGGTCGATATCCGAATTGCCGATGATAAACTTGCCTCGCGTAAAGACCGCGTCGATGCAACAGAGTTTATCGCTTCCTCCGAAATCGCCCCCAATGGAAAGAGAGCTCTTTTCAGTGCCCGCGGTGATATATGGACGGTTCCCGCAGAATCGGGCATCACTTATAACCTGACCGAATCGTCAGGAGCGCATGACAGAAGCCCTAAATGGTCACCCAATGGGAAATATATAGCTTACTTATCGGATCAGAGTGGAGAATATGAAATATATATTCAGAAAGCAGATGGCTCAGAAGCTCCCCGGCAATTAACGGAAGGTGCAGACACTTATAAGTACAGTCTGCAATGGTCGCCGGATAGCAAAAAAATTCTGTGGAGTGACAAAAAGATGCGGTTACGGTATGTCAATATCGAAAACAAACAAGTTACCAATGTCGCTAAGTCCAAAGTTTGGGAATACAGGAGTTATGACTGGTCCCCCGACAGCAAGTGGATCGCCTTTGCCGAGCCTCAAAAGAATGATATGACGAAAGTGCGAATTTATAATACCCAAACCCAGGAAACCACCGATGTTACAAAAGGATGGTACCAATCCACAAGACCGGAATTCGGAAAAGACGGCAAATACCTGTTTTTTAGCTCTAAAAGGGATTTTAACCCTATCTACAGTCGAACCGAATGGAACCATGCCTATAAAGATATGGGCAAAATTTACCTCGTAACACTGACCAAAGATACACCATCGCCTTTCCATCCGGAGAATGACAAAGTTGTAGATAATAACGGAGAAAATAATAATGAAGCGGATAACCAAAACTTTCAAATTGACACAGAAGGCATCAACGACCGCATCATTAATTTACCTGTGAATGCGGGGGTTTACTACAACCTCCATAGCACGGGCGATAAACTGTTTTATCAAGCCAGAATCGATGACAAATCATCACTGAAGTATTTTGATTTGAAAAAGGAAAAGGAGCAAGACCTTGGATTTAAAGGCGGTTTTGAAATAGCTCATAACGGCGAAAAAATCCTGGTGAGCAAGAAAAAATCCTATGCCATCCTGCCCCTGCCTTCTAAAAAAATCAAAATGAAAGACAAACTTGATTTGTCAGACATGAAACTGTGGGTTGATAAAAAGTCGGAATGGAAGCAAATCTTTGATGAAAGCTGGCGCCAAATGCGTGATTTCTTTTACGTGCCCAACATGCACGGCGTTGACTGGAAAGCAATGCATGACAAATATGGCCAGATGCTCCCTTATGTCAATAACCGCCATGATTTGAATTACCTGGTTGGGGAGATGATAGCTGAGCTAAACGTAGGACATGCCTATGTGAACGGAGGGGACCTCCCCGAACCGGAAAGGATCAAAACCGGGTTATTGGGAGCCCAACTTTCCCGGCATTCCTCCGGCTATTACAAAATAGACAGTATCCTTGAAGGCGAAAATTTCAGGGACAAGATACGCAGCCCGCTTAGAGAAATTGGGTTGGATGTTTCGGAAGGGGATTATATTATTTCCATCAACGGTGAATCCACCTCCGAAATGAACAACATTTACAAATCCCTGGTAGGCAAAGCCAAGACCAAGATAGAAATGACTTTTAACAATGAGCCTTCTGAAGAAGGGGCCCATACAGAGATTGTAAAACCCATAAGCGATGAATCCGAGCTGCATTATTACAATTGGGTACAACAAAACATAGAAAAGGTCAACCAGGCTACCGACGGACAGGTGGGTTATATCCACGTACCTGATATGGGGCGCCATGGATTAAACAAATTTGCGAAATACTTTTATCCGCAATTGACGAAGAAAGCCTTGATTATTGATGACCGCGGTAATGGCGGTGGCAATGTAAGTCCGATGCTTATCGAGCGCCTCAGAAGAGAAGTTACACGGGCTAAAATGGCCAGGAACAAAGAGGTTCCGGGGCATGTACCCACGAAAATGATGCTCGGGCCGAAGGTTTTACTTATAGACCAATACTCAGCATCCGATGGGGATCTGTTTCCCTATTCCTTCAAAAAACATGACATGGGCCCTGTCATAGGTGTCCGTTCATGGGGCGGCGTTGTAGGTATTCGCGGCTCCCTGCCCTTCATCGACGGTGCCGATCTGCGTAAACCCGAATTTGCCTCTTATTCATCCGAAAAAAGTGAATGGATTATCGAAGGTCATGGTGTGGAACCGGATATCAAAGTGCGCAACGATCCGGCTAAAAAATACCAGGGCACTGATCAGCAGCTCAATAAGGCCATTGAGATTATTTTACAAAGACTGGATGAATATAAAAAGATGCCTCCGATCCCGGAAGGGCCGGATAAGAGTGGAAATGAAGAATAGAAAACAGAATTCTCAAAGAATAGATAACACCATTAACACTCTTCGAGTCCGTCTAAAAAGCCTTATAAGAGGAGATTCAGCAACTTTTACCCTTAAATTCCCTGAAGGGAAGTTGCTGAATCTCATTGAGCTTCGTTTTTCTAAATGGGTTTTATCAAGTTACTTTCACAGTAAATCTTTTCCTTTTTGGACGGCCTCGGGGGTGTTTTTTTCTTCAAGCAGAAACACTAGGCAATAATGGTCAAATGGCAGGACGCGATTTAAACCTGAATTTCCTGATCCGTATAAAGTATCAATCCAGTAGTATCTTTGAACTTTTGTATTTTTTCACTGCGGCTTGAATGGGATATCGGTCGTTCTTTGTTACATATACTTGCTTCTACCCTATTGTAATCGTTTATGTTATGATTCTGCTTAAAAATTTTTATCGTGGAAATTAGCTGGTTAATACCTTCCCGGAGCCATACCTTTCTTCTTACATCTCTCGATAAAAAAATCTACCGGCATTTATCTTCGAATTCTAAAAGTTTTACATAAGTATCATTTACGTCTTCGAGTTTATTGTTTAAATAATTCTCGTCGGAAGGCAAACCTTTATAATCTTCTAATTTTTTAATAGTTCCATCTTTTTCGTCTAATTCATAGACTGCTATATTGTCCGGGTTTATCGATGATTCTAACGGATAAATTTCATTTAATTCATTGTTGAGTTTATCATCTTCTGATAGCTTCGCTTTTAGCAAATATGTTTTTATAGCAATAGGCAGGTAATTTATTATAAAGGGACTATGAGTAGTGATAATCAGTTTATTGCGTTCAATTTGATTATTAAACTCCAGTAAACCTTTTAACATTTCCCATTGTGAATCAGGAAATAGGTTTTGCTCTGGTTCCTCAACAATATTAACAAAAGTATTTGAATAGTATTTTGCCCTAATCACCCGAATCTTCTCTTCACGTTCTTTACTTGTTAATGTAGTATCGTCCAGAACCGCTTCAATTTCATTGTTCATTCTAACTGATTGCGTTACGCTCAGGTTATTTTTATTCTTTCCGTTTTTAACAGAATCAGACAAATACTTTGAAAC
>JAIPAH010000048.1 GCA_021740175.1 Bacteroidales bacterium | reverse complement strand
ACACCGGGCCTGAATTGACAGTAGCGGCTTAACTGAGATTGGAATAATCATAATACTGACTATCAGATGTTTAATTAAACCTCAAAAAAATATATTTCTTTGTATCTTAGCGGTTTATCAACAAGTGCGAAACTTGAGTTAATAATAATTCATTTTCAGAAGCATATCCAACATTTCAATAAATCCACAAAAAACCGGAAATTTGCAGACTCAAAACCAAGGGCTTTTTCAATGAAAATCACATTGCTGCTAAACGGGAAAACCGACAAAGCGTTTGTAAAAGACGCCATAGAACTTTACGAAGGGCGTTTGAAAAAGTATGTGCCGTTTGAGATCAAGGTGGTTCCGCCCCCCAGGAAAGCTCAGAATCTCAGCCCGGCGGAGTACATGGAAAAAGAGGCCCGGATGATTGAAAAATACCTGCAGCCCACCGATCATGTGGTTTTGCTGGATGAACAAGGCAAAACCATGAATTCGGTCAAATTTGCCGAATATTTGCAGGAGAAAATGAACCGCGGACTGAAAAATCTCGTTTTTGTAGTCGGTGGGCATTATGGTTTTCCCAAATCCCTAAAGCAAAAGGCCGACGGAATGGTTTCGCTGTCGCCCATGACCTTTTCTCACCAGGTCATCCGGGTGATGTTCATGGAGCAGCTTTACAGGGCGATGACCATCCTCAACAACGAACCTTATCATAACGAATAAACGATGAACAATGAAAACACTGGTATTTGCCACTAACAATCCGCATAAGCTGAAAGAAATCAAAGCCAAAGTAGGCGATAGCTTCGAAATTAAGAGCCTGAAAGATATAGATGTCAGTGAGGATATTCCCGAACCCTACGAAACGCTGGAGAAAAATGCCTTCAATAAGGCCCGGTGTATCCATGAAAAATATGGTTATGACTGCTTTGCCGATGATACGGGTCTCGAGATTGATGAACTGAACGGACGCCCAGGGGTATATTCCGCCCGCTATGCCGGTCCGCAGTGCCATTTCCAGGATAACATCAACAGAGTCCTCCGCGAAATGGAAGGAGAAACAAACCGCTCAGCCCGGTTTCGATGTGTTATCGCCCTTATCCTTAACGGACAGGAACACCAATTTGAAGGAGCGGTGGAAGGAAAAATCTTAACCGAAGAACATGGCAGCGAAGGATTTGGCTACGACCCCGTCTTTCAGCCCGGCGGTTATGATCAATCCTTTGCAGAAATGCCGCTTGAAATCAAAAACAAAATTTCCCATCGCGGCAAGGCTGTGGCAAAATTGACAGCATTTCTGAAGGTAAAGGCTAAACAGAAATAAAAATTCCAAATTTCAATCCGAAATTCGAAATCCGGAATTCGAAATCCGGAATCCGAAATCTCATCTTCTTCTCATCGCATCCTCAATCAGCTCGCCGTAAACTTCTGTCTCCGTCTTACCCATATAGCGGATTTGCTGGGGAACGATACTGGCGCTGCTAAGGCCGGGGATAGTGTTAACTTCCAAAAAATAAAAGATATTATCTTTCAGAATATAATCGAAACGGACAAGTCCTTTACAATTAAATTCCCGGTAGAGAAAAACCGATAACTCCTGGCACCTCCGGGTTTTTTCCTCGTTGATTCTTGCCGGTGTAATTTCATCCGATGCGCCCAGGTACTTAGCTTCGTAATCGAAAAAATCCGTCTTAGGAACGATTTCTGTTAACGGAAGAGGCACGATTTCGTCCCGGCTCATATACATGCCGCAATTAATCTCCGTCCCCTCGAGATACTCTTCCACCAAAATCTCATCATCTTCTTCAAAAGCTCGCCGGATAGCACTTTCCAATTCATTTTGGTCCTTCACTTTGGTGACCCCAACGCTGGAACCGCCCTTGTTGGGTTTGACAAAACAGGGCAAGCCCAATTCGTTAATGAGGTCTTGCGGAGAGCGCGAATCAACACTGCTAAGATAAATAGACTTTGAAATGCTGATATCCAAAGCCCGCGCTACATGCTTGGTAAAACTCTTCTTAAAGGTGAGTGTGGAGGTAAACAAATCGGAAGTCGTATAAGGAATGCCCATGAGTTCGAAATAACCCTGTAATTTTCCGTCCTCGCCCGGGGTCCCGTGGATAAGAATAAATGCTATATCAAACCGGATTCTCTCACCGTTTAGTACTATCGAAAAATCATTCTTATCAACCTGAACTTTCCCCGCTTTTTCATCCTGGTGGTACCAGTCGGTTTTTTGCATATATATCGTATAAACGTCATAAACTGCTTTGTCGAGCTGTTCGCTGACCGATGCAGCACTACTTATCGAAACTTCATATTCCCCGGAGTCTCCGCCGGCTATTATGGCAACACGCGTTTTCATATGGGAGTATCATTTTATCATTCAAAATAAAACAATCCTGAAATAATTTCCTAATGGGTATCTTAAAGAAAAAACCTACCTTAGGGTAATTTTATATGAGGGCATAGACTTTTAACAGTGAAATGAAACCTAAGTCTATTTGTCTTCATTTATCAGGTTTATTAAAACGCGATTTAGTTGCTCAACTCTTTCAATCAAGGGAAGCACATCATCTTCTTTGAAATCCACAAAGGCCGTGTAATCGCTCTCCTGCCTCCAATCAAATAATTTTGTAAAAAGTTTACCTAAATCAGTATCAATCAAATTTGTTTTCACATATTCCTGTACAAACTTAACTCTCAATCCGTTATGCGTTTTTGGATTGATGCCGTGTTTATTCAATAAAGCGCTAACCAGTTGAAAAGATGAATAGTATAATCTGTTAACCGAAGACTTCCATCGTTTATGCTCCGCTAAAATTTTAGCATCCTGAAACAGCTCCTTAGATCTTTCGATCCGATAACCAACATAGTCTTTATCGTATTCACTCATGAAATTTTTACTCCTTCTTTTTTTACATTTTGATATAAAGGAGTTTTAGAAAATCTATATTCCCAATCTGTTTTGGAGTATACGAAAATAGATATCGGTGCTCCTATCTCCATCTCTATCTGAAAGATTGTATCCCTGTATTTTTCCTCGATTTGCCTGGATTTTTTGGGTTTATCAATTAATATCAACACATCCCAATCCGACTCCTTCTGAGCTTCTCCCCTGGCACGGGAACCAAACAGATAAACTTCAGCTCCTGCGTCAACAGACTTAATTCTGTCCCCAATTAATTTTGCGATATCCGATTCATTCTGAGTCATACAACAAATATACTGAAAATAGGGTTCTCTTCAATTTCAAAAGTTCTTAGTGAAGATAGAATAATGGTGGATTAAAATCAGGAAGACTTTAGTTTAATATAATTATCAGGTGTCATCACACTTATCTCGCTATTCTTAAAGTCCTTAATATTTCGGGTGATAATAACATCAATAATTTCTGAATTAATAGCCGCATAATTCTGTAATGCATCCTCAAAATCCTTAAAGAATGAATTTAAAGCCTTTAACACTACTTTTTTATCCATTTGTAAAATATCATAAGTACATTATCCATAACTATCATATTTTTCTGACAAAGCTTTGGAAAGTTCATCTTTATAATCAATATCAACGAAGGTCTTAAATGAGCCTCTTAATGATTTTGTGATTGGAGCATTCACATAATCAGTCTTTTGCTCTTCCGATGTAATTAGTTTTAAATAGTTTTCTATGATACTGGATAAACTTGAGCCCTTTTTCTGAGCATATTTTTTAGCCCTTTCTATGACTAATTGATTAATGTTAACGGTCAGCTTAGTATTCATAACATCTTATTTTCTTATTCTTGATTATACTCTCATCACAATCATTGGTTTTCGAAAACTTCCTCATTGGCTATCAAATCAGCTGCATATTCCAATGCCGCATAAATCTGATCTTTTGTTAAATGAGGGTAATTATATAATAGTTCTTCAAAAGAATATCCTTCTGCAAGTCTACGCATAATGAGTTCAACGGTAATCCTTGTTCCTTTAATTATAGGTTTTCCCAACATAATGTCAGGATTACGCTCTATGTATTTTTGATATTCCATCATGAATCTTCATATATTTTTAGAAAGATAATTAAAAATATAACTCAGCCATTTCATCATTTCATTCAGTGTGAAACCAGGCCATTCACGGCTTATTAAAAAAAGTATTTCCAAAGATAATTCTCAATAGGGATTAAAAAAACAGAAACCCACCTCCTCCCTGATAATTTGTATATTTGCCCCTGCACAATAAAAAGCCGAAAAGTCCGGTTATTATTTTAACGAACAAACAAACATGAGCCTCAGGCAATTTTTAATCAGCACAAAATTTTTGAAGCATCTCGGAATTGCGGTACTCGCTGCTTTCATTGTGCTTCTGCTTACCATGCAAATTTTAAAAATCTATACCCATCATGGAGAAGAATATACGCTCCCGGATTACAAAGGACTGACCATGCAAGAGCTGGATGAGTATAAACTCGGTAGTAAATTGGAATTTATCATCAATGATTCAGTATATGATGAACAAAAAGAACCGGGGACCATTCTGGAGCAAAACCCCTTACCCAATTCCAAAGTTAAAGAAGGTCGCAAAATTTACCTTACCATTGTAACCGAAACGCCCGAGAAGGTTAAAATGCCTAACCTGAAAGACCTGTCCCTTCGTCAATCCATGTCTTTACTTGAAACTTACGGGTTGGAAATTAATAAACTGAAATACAAAAAGGACATAGCCAGAAACGCAGTTTTACAGCAAAAACATAATGATACGATAATTGAACCGGGTAGTAAAATTTATAAAGGCGCCGAAATTGATTTAGTTTTGGGTAAGGGACGTGAGAACAAAATGGTGAATATCCCTTTTCTCATAGGATTAAAGCAGGAAGAAGCCATGCGCACCCTTTATACCAACTCTTTAAACGTGGGTGAACAATATTTCCTCGATAGTGAAGACACATCACATTTGCGGGTGTACAGTACCGAACCCGGCTGCACCGAAAACAACAGGGTGAAAATAGGCAGCTATATAGACCTGTATTTTCGCTCGGACAAAAATTTCGACTTTCAAAAGTTAATAAATTCTTTTACGATACAGGATACGATTCAAATGGATTCAACGTTAATCAAAGACGAATTTTTCGAAGAAGATATTGAGCTGGAATGAAAAAGCGATTGTTCTACATAGTATTCTTTAATTTTCTAACACTGATAGTGGCATCACAAGAAGTATTGATCGGTGTAAATGAAAATACCTCGCTGAAAGCTGACAAAAAAGTTCTCAAGCAATCCGCTCAAACCGATACGCTGACCTTACCCTTTATGGATGATTTTTCAGAAAAAAGGAGTTATCCTAACCCTGATTTATGGGAAGACAATGAAGCCTTTATCAACCAGGATTATGGCAAATTCCCCGTTACAGTAGGGGTAGCTACGCTTGATGCGATTGATGAAAACGGCAATATCTATGACAATGCCAATGCATATCCTTTCGAAGCCGATCATCTCACTTCCAACTCCATCCGGCTCGACAGTGTCTTTTCTCCGGAACAAAAAGCTCTTACACCCGGCGATTCAATATATTTTAGCTTTTATTATCAACCCCAGGGGAAAGCCAACGATCCGCAGCCAAGCGATTCACTTATATTAGAATTTCTGGCCGTGGGAGAAAACGACACTATTTATATTGAGGAAGATCCTGAGGCTACCCCTCCCCAGGAGGCGGATACTATCATTTTAAAAGGATGGAACAGAGTGTGGGGCGCCGGTGGTTCTGAAATTGAAGATTTTGCCGATGAACACGGAACATATTTTAAACAGGTGATGATTCCTATTACGGATAGTTCCAAATACTTCAATAAGAATTTCAAGTTTCGATTTAAAAACTATGCCAGTCTGGCCGATAACAGCCTGCTTAGCTGGCAGAGCAACGTAGACCAATGGAACATCGACTATGTGGAGCTTGACAGAAACCGCTCTGTCACGGATACCACACATCGCGACATTGCTTTTGTAAACTCTGCTCCGGGATTCCTGAAAAACTACCGGGCCATGCCGTACTGGCAATACAGGGCCGATTTTATTAACGAGATGGATGACGCTTTTGAAATGTTAATCGCCAATCTTGATAACAATGCCCACAATGCCTCCTATAAGTACAATGTTTACAATCCTTCGGGAGATATTATAAAAACCTATGACGCCGGCAGTTACACCATAAACCCATTCTATGAAGAGGGTTATCTCGATTATCAGCCTTTCTCCAACCCCGATATAACGCTGCCCTTCCCCATTTCCGCCGATAGCATTGAATATGAAATCGAGCATGTTTTATCAACCGATGCCAGCCTTGAAAACCGGATGAATGATACAGTCCGGTACACGCAGCGTTTTCATAATTATTTCGCTTACGATGACGGCACGGCAGAAGCAGGCTACGGTCTAACACCCCGGGGCTCTAAACTGGCCTATAAGTTTACATTGAATGAACGCGATACGCTGAAAGCGGTCAAATTTTTCTTTAACAAAACCTGGCACGCCGGTAATGAGCAATATTTTTATCTTACGGTTTGGGATAACAACAACGGCCTTCCGGGGGATGTCATTTATCAGTCGCCTAACGGAATTCTCCCGGAATTCGGTGAAGACCTCAACGAATACGTGACTTACGAAATCGAAGAAGAGATAGTTTTCAACACCCAAAATGCTGTATTTTATGTAGGATGGGAGCAAACGACCGACGAGATACTTAATGTCGGATTTGATTATTCGCAGGATAACAGGGAGAACATCTTCTACAACACCAGCGGAGAATGGTTGCAGAGCCGCTTCGAAGGTTCGCTGATGATTCGTCCGGTGATGGGAAGCACTGAGGCGGAAAACCCGGAAAAATCCGAAAAGAAAAGTAACATTGAGATATACCCCAACCCGGTAAAATCCAGTGAGGTTTTACAGATAAATTTACCGGACAATGCCACCCAGCCCAAAGAGCAATATAAACTGGAGTTTTTCAACCTGTCAGGACAAAAGGTATATCAATCGCGGTATCAAAACCAGGTAAACATTTCAAGCCTCAGCCGGGGGATGTACTTTGTAAAGATTTTTAATCCTGTTACAGGCGAAAAGTATACAAACAAACTTCTCATAACCCAATAACATCACCGGCCCGAATGAGTGAAGAAACTTTCAATAGCCAGGAGCTATACGAACATTATCGTTTTGTCGCTGATACTGGGCAAAGACCATTGCGCATCGACAAGTTCCTGATGAATCTTGTCGAAAATACCACCCGCAATAAAATCCAAAATGCTGCCAAGGCGGGGAACATACTGGTAAACGAGCAGCCGGTGAAACAAAATTATAAAGTGAAACCCGGTGATATTATTTCCGTGGTTCTGACCTATCCCCCGCAGAAAATAGAGCTGATTCCGGAAAATTTACCCCTGAATATCATCCATGAAGATGATGACATTCTCGTTGTCAACAAAGAAGCCGGGATGGTGGTACATCCGGGATATGCCAATTACACGGGCACCCTTCTTAATGCCCTTCTCCATCATTTTGAGAAAAACAATGAAGAAGAGCAGCCGCATTTAGTGCACCGCATCGATAAAGACACCAGCGGGCTTCTCCTGGTAGCCAAAAACGAACTGGCCCAGTCCAGGCTGGCCAAACAGTTTTTTGAGCACACTATCGAGAGAAAGTACCAGGCTCTAGTGTGGGGAGATTTTAAAGAAGACAGCGGAACTATTAAAGGCAACCTGGATCGGCATCCCAAAGATCGTCGTGTGATGACCGTTTTTCCGGATAGCTCGAAAGGGAAAGAAGCTACAACCCACTTCAGGGTATTGCAGCGATTCACCTATGTAACATTGGTGGAATGTAAGCTTGAAACCGGACGAACACACCAGATAAGAGCCCACATGAAATATATAAAGCATCCGCTGTTTAACGATGCAGCCTACGGGGGCGATGAAATACTAAAAGGGACTACCTTCAGCAAATACAAACAATTTGTGAAAAACTGCTTCAAAATTATTCCACGACAGGCCCTGCATGCCAAATCGCTGGGTTTTAATCATCCTACCACAAACAAAAAAATGTTCTTCGACTCGGAGTTACCGGAAGACATGACCCAGGTACTTGAAAAATGGCGGAATTACGCCGTACATAAGTTGCAATGAGCCTTTAAACATTCCGATTAATCATCCGTTAAAGGAATAATATAAATTTAAAAAGCATCATCCCCCTTTATCTGCTTAAAGCACTCAGCTCTTCAAGTTGAAGGCTTTTTTAAAATAATTTTTGCGTACACGTCATTTTAATTTGGAATTTTATTTATAATTATTTATATTTATAATCTAAATATATCTTACAAGGGTGGACTGAATTGTAAAACCCCAAACTTGTAAGAAACTAGGCCTATCTTTATTTTGTATAAAATTGGAAATGCATTTTTTTAAATAGACCAACTATGCGAATTATTCTGCGAATTTTTATAATACAAATGATTCTCTTACAATTCAGTGGTTGTGGCCAAGAAAAAACTACATCTTTGGAGGATGATAAAAAGCTTAAGCAATTATTACCATCAACAATGGTAAGTGCCATTGAGAATAAAGAGCTATCTGCTGAAATCCCAATTTATATTCTTAATAAAAGCAACGGGAAACGGGTTCCCAATACTTCTCTCCGTTTAAAATTTAAAAATGATCAGACAAGTAATTATCCGAGCGATACCAATGGAGTTGTAAAATTACCTATCTCTCCTCTATTGCTTAAAGAAAATCCTCAAGTATCAATTAGTCATAAAAAATTCAAGCCAAAGGATTTAGAGGTAAAAGTAGGGGGAAAAACCATGGTGTTTAAAGATGGAGAGTCCTCCAATTTGATAGATTATAATTCACTATCTTCAAAAAAAATGAGTAGTGGACTAAAAGTGTATTTCAAGGATGACGAAATTGGTGAAAACGAGTTAAAAAAAGAAAGGGCAGATTTTGTAGAAATTTATAGGATAGTAGATTCTTTAGTAGGATTAAAAAATAGTGCCATTTATCCTGCTTTGGTTAAGTCACAAATAGCTGTCACAGTCGGTGTTCCGGATTCAATGAATATTGTGCCTGTAAAAGTAGGCAATCCGGAATCCAAGTATTGGTTTTTTACACATGAATTGGTTGAAAGAAATCTAATGGTTCAAGAATTTTATAAGCAAAATTCGGATATAAGGTGGATTGGCGACGGCATAGCAGAATTTATTTCCCATAAAGTGGTGGAAACTTTAGAAAAGCAAAAACCGGAAATAGCATCAACAAGGCTAAAAGAATTGCAGGATTTGGATAATGAAAATTTTTCCCTGTGGGAATGGAAGGTACCTACTGAACAGGAAGAAAGCTTTACTCCCGGATACGGATTAAGCTTAGCTTATTGGCTTAAAATTGATGATGAATATGGAATTAATGCTATTAAAAATTTCGTTAAAGATTTTAAAAAACTAAATGATATTAGTACTGCCTCAGTAAAAAGTTGCCTTGAAAATAACTTTCCTGGTATTAATACAGATGTTAAAATAACCGTAAAAGAGGCTATGAAAATTTTGAAAAAAGTTTCTAAATAGCTTAAACTAAATTCTTTTATAATTATTGAGTTGTTAAAATAGCTACTAATTAAATTACTTTCAAATTTCCTCTTTATCAGAATGTTCGGCGGAAGCTTCAGCTTCCACTGTCTTATTCTTCAAGTTTTCCCGACTATTCTGGCGGGCCTCTGGCTTAAATACAACTCTTCATGTTTCACAACTATCGCTGAAACCAGCCGGAGGCTGGAAGAATTCAATAGCGGAACGAGACGTTCCGCCAATCGCCATAAGTTATTTTCTTTGTGATTTGATAATTATCATCACAATTAATATTTATTTTTACACCTCAAAAAACTAATCTCATTTTTGGATTTGGAGATTGAGATTTATCCGTCTGAGCCGGACAGGTTTTGAACTTTTGATTTAGAACTTGGGATTTTATTCGATAATTTTAAACACAATTTTAATCAATTATCCACTTATTAGCATAGAGCCTAACCTTCTAAACATTTAACTTATTCATCCGTTAGAAAGGGGCTATGGATTTAAAAAAAACAATCAAAAACTATTTCAGGAAAAAAAGCAAATTCTCAATCGCCAGTGATATCGTCTTTATTGCATTGGTCGTAGCCTTGCTTTTTCCTTCTTCAAGGATGTTTGTCGTATCCAACATCCAGCGGATAACCCTTTTTCAACCCGATGTTGAGAAAAAATCATCCCCTCCCAAACTGTCTTCAGCAGCCTACCAATGGAAGTTTCGAAACATGGAAGGTGAAATCATTGAATTCAGCCGATTTGATGATGAGGTCGTTTTCCTGAATTTTTGGGGTACATGGTGTCCGCCGTGCGTTGCTGAGATGCCTACCATCCAGGATCTGTATGATGAGTATGGCGATAAAATTGCTTTTGTGCTGGTAAGTAATGAAGAAATGCCGGTCATCCGGGATTTTATGGATAAAGAAGGTTATACTTTCCCGGTTTACAAAGGCATTGTACAACCCCCGAAAGCGTTGCTGAGCGGAACCCTGCCCACCACTTTCCTTATCGCCAAAGACGGTGGAATCGCTCTTGAAAAGGAAGGTTCAGCCCGTTGGGACGGTAAAAAGGTAAAAGAGAAGATTGATGCGCTATTAGAAGAGTAATGGATCCATCATCCCTACTTCACTTTTCTTTTAACCACTTTATACTTGGAGATTTCATCATCGGCATTGACGCGAACAAAATAAATGCCGGAATCATAGGATGACGTGTTCAGATTATAACTGGTTTGGTTGAAATTCTCCTTATCCACCTCATGAACAAGTAAACCCATAGAATTATAGACCCAAATCGATAGATTGTTTATAGGCTCTTTACCGAATTCAAGCGTAAGCTCATCGACCACAGGGTTGGGATAAGCCTCGGCAATAACCTGTATATATTCCTTTTTAACTGTAGTGTCAGTTCCATTTGGCCCGCTCACTTCAAGCTTTACATCGTAGCTGCCATAGTCGTTGTAGCGAATAGGGCCGGGATTGATCTTCGTTGAAGACCCTGGTTCACCTCCCTCGAAAGTCCACTTATACTCATTAATGACTCCAACGGCTAAATTTGAAAAACTAATTAACCCATCAATCACGATCGTGGTGTCTTCGGTTGAGAAATCAGCTATGGTAGGCAGCGGTTCCTCGCCATGAGCCAACCCTGAAAGACTGCTCACATCTTGATTATTGGGGTCCAGCCAGTCCTTAAGCCGGTCTTCGGGGCGGTTGCCGTTTCGCTCCCACGAATAGGAAAACTTCCCGTAATAATCGGGCTTATTCGTATCCGCACCGCAGCCGGCATTACCCCCGGTCAGCGAACCTACTACCAATCCGTTCCGGTCAAATATCGGGGAACCCGATGAACCCGGTTCAGTAACACCAAAGCCATTTTCTGTCCCTGACCAGGTAACTTTCCAGTGCGACTCCAGGTCGCTGGAGCCAAAACCCGTACTGATTAATTTATTGGTAAAGGTCGATATCTTTTTAATATCACCCTGGGGATGATGAATACCAACCCCACTCTCGGCCGCTTCTCCGGTGCGCGACCAGCCATTGTAATAAGCATTGTAATGATTAGGTATCATTCTATGCAATTCCACAAGGAAAAAGTCGGAACCCGATGAAGCATCATCGTCTGCATTGGCTCTTTTATCAGCCCCAGCAATCTTGATCTCATCCGACGGTTGTGAGATAGGTTTACTGCATCCTTCGGCTTCAAAATTGAAATAAAAAACCCACTGATCCAGGTCATCAGCCGTAACATCCCCGGCACAATGGTCAGCAGTGAGCAGGTAAGGTGTATAATCCTGTTCGGTGTTATTCAATAACGACCCGGAACACCAGTAACTCCCGTCCTGGTTTTTAATAGAAATGCGAACCACGCCCCGCTTTTCCTCCTGCCATTCATCGCCTTCACTGCAATTGACATTGACCTCACAATCTCCACTGTCTCCAAAACCTTTCACAGAAAAATCAACACCGCGATAGGCATAGCCTACCTCTGAGATGTGTATCCGGGGCTTTATTAAGGACGGCCTGGTAGTGTTGTACTCTATTATCAATGATTGGTCTTTTACGATTTCAGTAGCGAAATAACCATTCGGAGGATTGTTTTGTCGGGTATAGGCTCCCAGCAATTGAGATTTATCCTCGGTGTAGATAAAAAGCTTTCCCCCTTCCGGTATTCGAAAACGATCGTAATACAGCATCAATCCTTTGGCGTCTTGAGCTTCAATTTTTAAGCGTCCCAGCCATCCTTTCGGGGTCTTTTCCCATTCAGCCTCCTTTGCAAAAGCAATATCGCTTTTCAGGTTTTTTGCAAACCGGTAAGGCTTGTATAATGTCCGGTTTATACTATCCACTCTCCGAATCTTTTCCATATCCGGTTTATCCATGCTTATCCGGGGTATACTTTTCTTTGTATCCGTAGAGAAAGACAGAGGCGTACCACCGGCGGCGATTTGCGCCTTTAGGGTTATACCGGATAATAGCAATGAAGCGATTATAAGTATAATTTTTGCGTTACTCATAGAATTTTCAAAGTTATTTTATTTCTCAAACTGATAACAAACTTTTCCGCGGATTTATTTACAACCGGTAAAATTAACCACAAATTTTTCAACATTTCCCAAAAGATTGTACATTTGGTCAGTTAAAAAACCGAAAAAAATGGAGCAAGTCAAGAGTACACTAAAAGATTATCCCGTAATGCGTTGGGCAATATTGATTCTATCCAGCGCAGTCATGTTTTTCAACTATTACTTTTACGATGCCCTTTCGCCGTTAAAGGATTTAATGCAGGAAAACCTGGGTTTTTCTTCTTCCGATTACGGAACGTTTATGTCAGCTTACAGCGTACCCAACGTTTTCTTGTTGATGGCCATTGTGGGCGGCATCATCCTTGACCGAATAGGAATACGGATTACAGGAAGCGCTTTTGTTGCCCTGATGGCCATTGGGGCTGGAATAACCGGCTATGGGGCCTCTGAGGCCTACCTGAGCGGCGGATTCGGATATGACTTTATGGCCTCCTTTTGGCCTGCTTATTCGCCTGCGCTGAAAATGATGTACCTGGGATTCTTTATCTTCGGCCTCGGAGCGGAAACCAGTATCGTCGTTTTATCCAAAGTTATTGTCAAATGGTTTAAAGGAAAAGAGATTGCTTTGGCGCTGGGCTTAAACCTGGCCATCGGACGCCTCGGAACGGCCCTGGCTCTTAATCTGTCCCCTTCGCTGGCTGCGGTAGAATGGACAAATGCCATTTGGTTTGGTGTGATTTTACTTTGGGTAGGGTTCGTCATCTTCCTGCTCTATACCTTACTTGACCTTAAAATTGACCGGCAGATCCGGGAAACTATTCCGCATGACCCGGAAGACGAATTTCAATGGGCCGATCTTAAATTTTTGGTTACAAACCGCACTTTTATATTTATTACCCTGTTGTGTGTTACCTTCTATTCGGCTGTCTTCCCCTTTGTAAAATATGCCCCCGATTTGTTGATGAACAAGTATGATCTAGGCCGCCAAATCAGCGGGAATATATCTTCCATATTGATGTACGGCACGATTCTGCTAACGCCGATTTTTGGATGGATTGCAGACTACAGGGGAAAAAGCGCGACGCTGATGTACCTGGGTTCAGCCCTGTTAATCATCGCCCACCTGATGTTTGCCCAAACAATGATTACTCCGTACATCCCCATGTTCATCCTCGGCGTTGCCTTCTCACTGGTACCTGCAGCCATGTGGCCTGCCGTAGCAAAAATTGTGGGTGAAAACAAAATCGGCTCGGCATACGGGTTTATGTTCTCTGTTCAGAATATAGGTTTAATGCTCGTACCAATTCTTATTGGGGTGGTTTTGGATAGTACCAATCCCAATTATCAGAATGAAATGAATAATGCCCAGTTTGCCAGCTTACAAAAAAATGAGGTTTACGAGGACATTTACCGGGTTAAAGACGATGATATCGTTAAGAATGAATCGTTTAAAGTTAAATATATCATTCATGCTGATAGCTGCACGGGAGATATAGTGTGGAAATCATACAACCGGGTTAATAGCGATGATAAAGGCCATTACAAGTTTAATATCAATGAGCATAAAATATCAGCCATCGCCGATTACGATCATCTCGATCTTAAAAATCATAACCTGGGAATCCGCATGAAGCGGATTAAATCCGGATGGCTATCAGAGAATGATACTTTAACAGTGGTGCAAAAAGATACTTTTGCTCTTACTGATCCGGATCAAACTTATAATTATCGGTATGAAAAATCCGGTAAACCTGTAAAGAATGCTACCTTTAATGTTTTGATTACCCTTTTTGACTGGGAAACCAATAATGTGGTTTACCAGGAAAAACAAGCCGTACATACCGACGAGAACGGAAAAATGAAAGTAAAAGTAGGAACCGGAACTATTCAGGAAGCTGATTATAAGTATTTCAACTTTAAAAAAGGAAAGTACTGTGCCGAAGTCATCGAACCGTTGGATTATACCAATGCCATGCTGATGCTTTCATTGCTCGGCGTGCTTGGTCTTTTCTTCGCCTTCCTGCTCAAGCGCGACGATAAAGTGTCGGGTTACGGCCTGGAGCAGCCTAACAAAATGGAATAAATCCATAAAAACAGGTATATATTAAAACGGGAGGGGCTAAAGCGCTTCCCGTTTTTTTGTTTATACCGGCTTTTCTAATTTCAAAAACTGGATGATTCGACTTATTTTTGCCTAGTACAAAATTTTTGCATTTATGATAATCGTTACCGGTGCTTACGGATTTATTGGTAGTGCTTTAGTTACCAAACTGAATAATGAAGGATATAATGACTTGGTTATGGTGGATGATTTCAGTAAAACCAGGAAAGAAGGAAACCTCAAAGAAAAAGCCTATCATATAAGGATAGAGAGAGATGATTTTTTATCCTGGCTGGAAAAAAACTCCACATCAGTTACTTTCATTTTCCATATCGGAGCACGTACTGATACGGCTGAGTTTGATAAGGCGGTGTTTGATAAGCTAAATCTCAATTACACAAAGTCAATCTGGCAAATATGCTCAGAGCAGCGTATCCCATTGGTTTATGCTTCCTCGGCAGCTACTTATGGACTTGGGGAGCAAGGCTATGATGACAGGCATGATATCGTCGACAAACTCCAACCCTTGAATGCCTATGGGGAATCGAAAAATGAGTTTGACAAATGGGCGCTGAAGCAAAACACTCAGCCACCGTTTTGGGCCGGCATGAAATTTTTTAATGTGTATGGGTCCAACGAATATCATAAAGGCCGAATGGCCTCCGTGATATTTCATGCCTACCATCAAATCGTTAATTCGGGCAAAGTAAAGCTTTTCCGATCGCATAACCCCGACTATAAAGACGGGGAGCAATTGCGCGATTTTGTCTATATTAAAGATGTCGTGGATGTGCTGTATTTTATGATGCAAAAGCAACCCCTTTCGGGACTTTACAATTTAGGTACCGGAAAAGCCCGAACGTTTATCGATCTGGCCGAAAGCACTTTCCAGGGATTGGACAAAAAGCCTGACATTCAATTTATTGATACCCCACAAGATATCCGGGACAAATACCAGTACTTTACAGAAGCCAATATGGAGAAATTATTCAGCGTGGGATACACCAAACCTTTTCATTCGCTGGAAGAAGGGGTGGACGATTATGTCAGAAACTATCTTGCAAAAGGGAAATATTATTAAGGAGTTTAAATGAATACTAATGTTTGCGTTTTGGTCTTCATTTGAATTCTCGGTTGATTTTTACAAATCAATCCTTACCAGCATTCTTATTCCCATTATTGCTCTCTTCAGCCACAGGTAATTCCGCTTTAAGGTCCAGCAACATTTGTTTGGTATCACGCAGCGTTTTAACGACCCGAAATTCCGATTCCACCTCCTTGTTACGCTTTTTTAACTTCTCTTTAGCTCCCTGTAGCGTGTGCCCCTGGTCTTTAACCAGGTGATAAATCAGGTGAAAGTTATCAATATCGCGAGCCGTAAAGTAGCGATTCCCTTTTTTATTCTTATGCGGTTGAATAATATCAAACTCCTTCTCCCAGTATCTTATCAGTGATTGATTGACATTAAAACGCCGGGCTACTTCACCGATGCTGTAAAAAATCCGTTTAACTTCTTTCTTTTTCATATTAATCCATTGATTGTGAAGGTAGCCTGGAAAGCTTCACCATCGTCTGAAACTGTTCCGGTGTAATATCATTAAAGAAATAATAGATAGGATCCACGGCTTCCTGCCCTTTATGCACCTCGTAGTGGAGGTGGGGAGCGGTAGATTTTCCTGTATTCCCGACTGTGGCTATCACATCACCCCGATTTACTGTATCGCCTCTCTCAACTTTATAATCTTTAATGTGAGCATAAACGGTTTTATAGTTAAAGCCATGATCCAGGATCATGCGGTTCCCGTAGCCGTGGTGAGAATAACCCATAGATTTCACAACGCCATGTCCAGGAGAATAAATCGGAGTCCCGGAAGGTGCTGAAAAATCGATACCTTGATGGAACTTCCTCACTTTGTAGAAAGGATCGGTCCGGTAACCATAGTAAGAAGATATACGTTTCAGATTGTTATTGCTTACCGGCTGAATGGCCGGAATGGAAGCCAGCATCTCATCCTTGTTCTTAGCCATCTCAAATACTTTATCAAAAGATTTGGATTGAACGTATAGTTTGTTCGCTAGCTTATCGACCTTTTTGGTCGTGGATATCAATAATTCCGAATTGTTATAGCCTTCCAGATTTGCATAGCGATCGCTTCCGCCATATCCCCCGTTGCGGATGGACTGGGGTACCGGTTCCGCTTCAAAAATTACCCGGTAAATATCGTCATCCCGCTCTTGCAAATCCTGTGCGACACCTTCCAATCTATCGATCCGATCCTGAAGGATGTCGAACTGAAGTTCATATTGCTCCAGCTCTCTTTTAAGCATTTTTTCTTTGGGTGATTCAAAAAAAGTGTAAGCAACCATGATGACAATTCCGCCAAAGAACAAACCGAAAGCAAGCATGGATAGAACACGGTAAAATTTTTCTTTAGGTGTGAGTTTATGTTTTATAATTTTTAGAGAATCCGTATCCAACCTGTACTTTTGTTGACCCATAGTTTTCTTTTTAAAGTTTACAGAAAGTACGAAAGACTCCACTTTCCATAATAACAGCAGTTTCTCTTTTGATTTGCAATGTAACGATCAGAAATAAACCTATTCAACATTTTGCATATATCATGTTAAAAAAGCTCCCCTCGTTAAGGCAAAGTTAAAGAAATATCATAAATTTGCAAATCTTTCAAAATCAAATTAATTAACCGTAAATTGTTAATAAAAAAATTGATATATGGATTCTTATAAAATCCGGGAGCAATTTCTGAATTTTTTCAGGGAAAAACAACACAAGATAGTTCCTTCGGCCCCTATGGTCGTCAAGGACGATCCCACCTTAATGTTTACCAATGCAGGGATGAATCAATTCAAGGATGTGTTTCTTGAAAATAGTGAAGCCCCGGCTCCACGGGTTGCTGACACGCAAAAATGTCTCCGCGTTTCAGGAAAGCATAACGATCTTGAGGAAGTGGGCCACGACACTTACCACCATACCATGTTTGAAATGCTGGGGAACTGGTCTTTCGGAGATTATTTCAAAAAAGAAGCCATCGAATGGGCATGGGAGCTCCTTACCGAGGTTTATGGCATACCGGGGGCTAACCTTTATGTTACGGTTTTTGGCGGTGATGAAAAAGACGGGTTGGAGGTCGATAATGAAGCTTACCGGTATTGGAACAATATCGTTTCGGAAGATAAAATCCTCTACGGCACTAAAAAAGACAATTTCTGGGAAATGGGTGATACCGGTCCTTGCGGCCCATGCTCTGAAATTCATATCGATATCCGGTCTGAAGAAGAGAAAAAGAAAACGCCCGGGACTGATCTTGTAAACCAGGATCATCCCGAGGTGATAGAAGTATGGAATCTCGTCTTTATCGAATTCAACCGGTTGGCCAATGGATCGCTTCAACTCTTACCTAAAAAGCACGTCGATACCGGCATGGGCTTTGAGCGTCTCGCCATGATCCTGCAGGATAAACGCTCTAACTATGATACGGATATATTTCAGCCGCTGATTGAGAAGGTAGCTGAAATAAGCGGGAAAAGTTATAATGATTCTGAAGATATCGCCACGGCCATGCGCGTCGTTTCGGACCATTCCAGGGCTATCACTTTTGCTGTAGGGGACGGGCAGCTGCCCTCCAATGTCAAAGCCGGTTACGTCATACGCAGAATACTTAGACGGGCCATTCGTTACGGGTATACTTTTCTCGAACTGAAAGAACCTTTCATGTATAAATTCGTGCCGGTGCTGATAAAACAAATGGGAGATGTGTTTCCTGAAATTGTCAACCAACAGACCTTGATAGAAAAGGTTATCCACGAAGAAGAACAAGCTTTTCTGAAAACCCTGGAAACAGGCATTCAAATGCTGGACAAAGTTATCAGCAAAAAGAAAAAAGAAAAAACAGATGACCGGGTTAGCGGAAAAGTAGCCTTCGAGCTTTACGATACGTATGGCTTTCCCCTGGACCTTACCGAGCTCATCCTGAAAGAAAACGGGTTGAGGGTGGATAAACAAGAGTATGACGAAGAAATGGCTAAACAAAAAGCCCGCTCCCGCCAGGCAGCCACAATGGAAACCGGAGATTGGGTCATACTGAAATCACAGGATACAACACGTTTTGTAGGCTATGATTTCCAGGAAGCACCGGTGGAAATTATCCGCTATCGTAAAATAAAAGTCAAAGGAAAAGAGCAATATCAGCTGGTCTTTGACCAAACTCCTTTTTATTCGGAATCAGGAGGCCAGGTGGGCGATACCGGCTATATCGAAGATAAGCAGGGGAATAAATACGATATCCTGGACACCCGTAAAGAAAATAACCTTACGGTACATTTTGTAAAAAAGTTCCCTGAAAACATTGAAGGCAGCTTCAAAGCGGTGGTATCTTCACGGATAAGAACCCTGACGGCCAACAACCATTCGGCTACACATCTGATGCATAATGCCCTGCGGCAAGTGCTCGGGGAACATGTCGAGCAGAAAGGATCGTTGGTACGGCATGATTACCTGCGTTTTGATTTCTCGCATTTTCAAAGAATGACTCCGGAACAAATCCGGGAAGTGGAAAACATTGTAAACCGCAAGATCCGTCAAAACCTGCCGCGGGAAGAACATCGATCCGTGGCTAT